>JAQXRH010000072.1 GCA_029218425.1 Bacteroidales bacterium
TTGCTTATATCGCGGATTTTACCGCTTGAGAATCGAATATTTTTGGAAAAAACTCAGAAATCGGTCGCCTGAGAAATATCCAAATCTCATTGGCTAAAAAGTAGGAGGCTGCGCCGTAACCCTTAATTACGACACAGCCTCCTAAACTTTAAGGATCTCATGTGGCGAGTCGAAACGCTGGTTTACTACGGCATAGAGCATCGTCAGCAGATGCGTATAGCCATCGAAACTCTTGACATACTGATGAAGATTAGTCGGAGTATTTGATTCTGAATTTGTCAAGCAAAATTTTGAAATTGTCCTGTGCGCTGAGGCAAGTATCCATAAGATAACCTTTTATTGCAGGCCAATTGCGCAGACCGTTGTAGTAGAACATCTTCAACTCATCTGTTATGATGAACGGCACATATCCCCAACGGAGACATTCCCGAAACATTATCAATCGGCCTACACGGCCGTTTCCGTCTTGAAACGGGTGAATGGCCTCGAACCGTTGGTGGAAATCAATAATGTCTTCGAGAGTGGGATGCTTTTTGCCGTTATATTCTATCAACAGAGCCTTAATCTCTTTGTGGACATTCTCAGGCTCTACAGTGTCATTCCCCCCGACCTCATTGGGAAGGGCCTTGTAATCTCCGACTTTGAACCATGATTTTCGTGCATCGGATGTGCCTGATTTAAGAAGGAAATGAAGATGCTTTATGAAGGCTTCCGAGAGCTTTCGGTCGGTGTTGTCAATGATATAGTCGATGGCGCGGAAGTGGTTGGTGGTTTCTATGATGTCGTCCACATTCACAGAGCCTTCAGTAATGCCTATGGTGTTGGTTTCGAATATGTAGCGGGTCTGGTCGTGCGTCAGCTTGCTCCCCTCGATATGGTTTGAGTTGTATGTAAGGTCAATCTGTATGCGATGATATATTCCCCCTTTGGTTCGGTTAACTTTTTGTCCTCTAATCACTTTCAATAAAGGAGATACGACGGGTTTATTGGAGCGTCTCGGAGGTGTAGCATCTTCAGGAATGTTCCATGTCTTTCCTACGAGATATGCCCCTTCAATTTTCCCCTGTGCGCAATAATTACGGGCGGTACGCTCCGAAACTCCGTGCATCTCTGCCCATACCTTCACTGAAATATACTCCATCTATCGGCAAGTTTTTGGTTAAAACATAGCGCAAAGATAACAAAACTTGCCGATAACGGCAAGTTTTGGCGCTATGTCTTGTGCAATGTCTTGGCAATGAAAAATATGCCGGGCTATGAACGTGTAAGAGCCGCTGATTTGCCGCTCCATACTTTGCCTCTTCCCGCTTTGCAGCTTATCGGTTACAGCTTTTTGCAATTGTTGGCTATTCAGTCACCTGTTGCATATGGGGATAGGAGGGATGTCACACGGTGTAGTCGACGCAAGCGCGCGACTCTTTGCAGGGGGCAATGATGGCGGCTGCGGCTACGTGGGCGGGATGCTTGGCGTAGATGTCAACGTCGGCGAGGGTGTCGACGGTGGCGGTGAGGACTACGTCCCACGTTTCAGAGGGGTTTTCGTTGATGCCGACTTCGATGGCGCGGAGCACGTCGATTTGGGCGGGAAGTGCCTCCAGGGCAGCTTTGAATTGCTCGGCGGCAGAGCGGCGCTCAGCGTCGCTACCCTTGAGCTTGAAAGTTACGATATGTTTTACCATTGCGATATTTGGTGAATTAGTTAGAACCGTATAGACGAAGGCGGGCGGCGGCAACTTTCTCGTCGGTGATATAGTCGTCGTAGTCCATCATCTTGTCAATGATGCCGTTGGGGGTTAGCTCGATGATGCGGTTGCACACGGTCTGGATGAATTCGTGGTCGTGCGATGCAAGGAGTATGTTGCCTTTGAAGGTCTGGAGCGTGTTGTTGAATGCTTGTATCGACTCCAGGTCGAGGTGGTTGGTGGGGGAGTCGAGCACCATGGTGTTGGCGTTGCGGAGCATCATGCGTGCTATCATGCAACGCATCTTCTCGCCACCGCTGAGCACCGAGGCTTTCTTCAATACTTCCTCGCCGGAGAAAAGCATTTTGCCGAGGAAGCCTTTGAGGTAGATTTCCGATGAGTCGTCGGAGAATTGGCAGAGCCAGTCGACGAGGTTCATGTCAGTGTTGAAGAATGCGGAGTTGTCCAATGGCAGGTAGGCAGTAGTGATGGTTTGCCCCCATTCGTAGGTTCCGGCGTCGGCTTTGCGGTTGCCATTGATGATTTCGAAGAGAGCGGTCATGGCACGCGGGTCGTGGCTGAGGAATGCCACCTTGTCGCCCTTTTCAATTTGGAAGTTGACATCGTGGAACAGCACCTCGCCGTCGACCGAGGCCGAGAGGCCGTGCACTTCGAGGATTTTGTTGCCGGGCTCGCGTTCGGGGGTGAAAATGATGCCGGGGTAGCGGCGCGACGAGGGTTGTATTTCCTCCACGTTGAGTTTTTCGAGCATCTTTTTGCGCGAAGTGGTCTGCTTCGACTTGGCCACGTTGGCCGAGAAACGCTGGATGAATTCCAAGAGCTCCTTGCGCTTCTCATCGGCCTTCTTGTTAGCTTGTTGCTGTTGGCGGAGGGCGAGCTGGCTCGACTGGTACCAGTAACTGTAGTTGCCGGCGAAGAGTTGCACCTTGTTGTAGTCGATGTCGAGGGTGTGGGTGCTCACGGAGTCGAGGAAGTGGCGGTCGTGGCTCACCACGAGTACGGTATTTTCAAATTTCGAGAGGTAGTCTTCGAGCCAAGCCACCGTGTCGAGGTCGAGGTCGTTGGTAGGCTCGTCGAGCAGCAGGTTGTCGGGGTTGCCGAAAAGGGCTTTGGCGAGAAGCACGCGCACCTTCTCGTTACCGGTCATGTCGCGCATGAGCATATAGTGCTTGTCCTCTTTGATGCCCAAGCCGCTGAGCAGGGCTGCGGCGTCGCTTTCGGCGTTCCAGCCTTCGAGTTCGGCGAATTTTTCTTCGAGTTCGGAGGCGCGAATGCCGTCGGCGTCGGAGAAGTCGGCTTTGGCATAGAGCGCGTCTTTCTCTTTCATGATGTCCCAAAGCACGGTGTGGCCTTGTAGCACGGTGTCCATCACTGTGCAGTCGTCAAACTTGAAGTGGTCCTGTTCGAGCACGCTCAATCGTTCGCCGGGGCCGAGGGCCACATTGCCATGGGTGGGGGAGAGCTGTCCGGAGAGTATGCGCATCAACGTCGATTTGCCGGCGCCGTTCGCACCTATTATACCGTAGCAGTTGCCCGGAGTGAATTTCAGATTTACATCCTGAAACAGTATGCGTTTGCCAAACTGAATGCCTAAGTTATTGGTCGTAATCATTAGTTTTCTACCTTAGAAGTCGTTATCCGTTATAAAAATCGACTGCAAAGGTACAAAAAAAATACGTCATTCCGAAATTTCGGAATGACGCCTGTAAGGTGGTGTGAAAAATGCTTGTGAAATATGTGGGGCTATTGCTTTTTGACGGTGAGGCCGATGTTCACGCCGTCGTAGGAGTTGACGAGGTTGGATACGGTCTGCAGTGTGCTGTTGCGCGACAGCGAGGCTATCTTCTCGACCAATTTGACGAGTTTTTGAGCATCGAAAGTAAGGCTGATTTCGGAGCCTTGCTTCTGCGCGAAGGCGGTGATGCTGCCAGCGGGTATCTTGCCGAGCGCTTTGATGTTGAACTGGAAAGCGCCGTTGCCGAGCGAAGTCACTGTGCCGCTGACGCTGAGGCGCGTGGTTTTGGCTACGAAGGTGGAGTCGCTGCCAAAGGTGAGGGTCATGTTGTTAAGGCGGGCTTTGGTGTAGTAGGGCTTCAGTTTGTTGACTATCGTTGTCGAGGCAGCCGCTCCGCCGGCGTTCTGCAACAGGTTGTCGCTACTGAAGGTGACAGCCGGCTTGCTGTATTTCCAGTTGCCTACCAAGTCGGCATATTCCACGCTGGTGGAAGTGACGGCGTTGACTATGCCGCTGATGATGTCGGTAGCGCTGGAGTTGTTGCCCGATGTGGCGCTTTTGAGCAATTCGTTGAGGTCGAAAGCCGATAGCGACGTGATGCCCATCAGGGCCATCACGCAGAAATTGCATATACGTTTTTTCATTTTTACCTTATAAATTGTATATATAACTAATTTATGCCGATTACGGCATGATATGAAAGATTAATGCGTGTTATACTTGTTGTTCTACGATCTGCTTGTCGATGCAGTGGTACACCTTGCCTGGAAATTCGTCGATGAAGCCGAGGTTGTGGGTGGCCATGACCACGGTGGTGCCGGCGGCGGCGATTGCGTGAAGCGAATTGACGATTTGCCGGGCGGTGTCGGGGTCGAGGTTGCCGGTAGGTTCGTCGGCAAGGATGAGCCGCGGGCGATTGAGCAAGGCGCGTGCGATGACTATGCGTTGCTGCTCGCCGCCCGATAGTTCGTGGGGCATCTTGTAGGATTTGTTAAGCATGCCTACCTCCTTGAGCACTTCCTCGATGCGTTGCTCAATGGCGTTTTTGTCCTTCCACCCGGTGGCGCGCAATACGAAAAGCAGATTGTCGTAGACGGTGCGGTCGGTGAGCAGCTGGAAGTCTTGGAAAACGATGCCGATTTTGCGGCGCAGGTAGGGGATGTCTTTGCGTCGCAACTTGCGCAAATCGTAGTCGAACACTTTGGCCTCGCCGTTTTCTATCCCTATTTCGGCATAAATGGTTTTCAGCAATGAGCTTTTGCCCGAACCGACTTTGCCGATAAGGAAAACGAACTCGCCCTCGTCGATTTCAAAACTTACTTTTTTGAGCACGACCAGCTCCTTGCGGAGAATTTCTACGTTGTCGTATTTGAGTATTGTCGCCATGAGATTATGATCAATTGCCTTGCTCGGATAGGAATTTAATTCTTACCAGACGAATTTCTTCTTCGGTGTATTCATTGCCGAGCTCTTTGAAAGCCGACTCCAAGTCATCGCTTTCGCTTTCGCGGAAATATTCGTAGATGTCTTCTTGGCGGTCGTCGTCCATTATCTCGTTGAGGAAGTAGGAGATATTGATTTTTGTGCCGGAATAGACGATTGCTTCGACCTCGTCGAGCAGTTCGTCGAATTCCAAGCCTTTGGAATTGGCGAGCTCGTCGAGAGCAATCTTTCGGTCGATGGCTTGAATGATTGAGATTTTGAGTTTGCTCTTATTGGCTACGCTCCTGACGCGCAAGTCCTCGGGGCGTTCAATCTCGTTTTCCTCCACGTGGGTTTTTATCACCTTAATGAAGCTTTCGCCATAGCGTTTTGCTTTGCCGGCGCCCACGCCGGTGATGTTCTGCAATTCCTCCATGGTGATGGGGTAGGTGGTAGCCATTGCCTCGAGCGACGGGTCCTGGAAGATGACGTAGGGAGGCAGGTCGTATTGTTTGGCAATTTTTTTGCGCAAGTCCTTGAGGATGGAGTACAGCTCCGGGTCGACGGCGCAAGCGCCACCGCTCTTTGCCGTAGGGCCTTCCTCCTCCTCGGCGTTGAATTCGGTGTCTTCGACCACTTTGAACGAAGTGGGTTTGCTCAAGTATTTAGAGCCTTTAGGGGTGATTTTGAGCACGCCGAAGTTTTCGATTTCGCGGTCAAGGTATCCGGCGATGACGGCTTGGCGGATTACGGCGGCAAGCATGCGGGGGTCGCTTCCTTGCTCGCAACCGAACACTTCGAGCTCGTCGTGGCGATACGACTTGATGTCGGCAGTCTCTTTGCCTAACAATACGTCTATAATATATTCTGCTTTAAATTTTTCTTTAAGAGCGGCGATAGTTTCAATCACCGCGCACAATTCTTCTTTTGCTTCCACTTGTTTTTTGGGATTTAAACAATTGTCACAATTACCGCAGTTGTCACTTGTATATTCCTCGCCAAAATAGTGCAGTAGCATTTTTCTTCGGCATAGCGAAGACTCGGCATAGGCGGCCGTTTCGACCAGCAGCTGTTTGCCGATTTCCTGTTCCGACACCGGTTTGCCTTGCATGAATTTTTCCATTTTCTGCAGGTCCTTAGCCGAATAGAAGGTGATGCAACGGCCTTCGCCGCCGTCGCGGCCTGCCCTTCCGGTTTCTTGGTAATAACCTTCGAGGCTTTTGGGCATGTCATAGTGTATTACGAACCTTACGTCGGGCTTGTCGATGCCCATTCCGAAGGCAATCGTCGCCACTATGACGTCGACATCTTCCATCAAAAATGCGTCTTGATTGGCTGAACGAGTGGCCGAGTCCATACCGGCATGGTAAGGCAGGGCCTTGATGTCGTTAAGCACAAGCATTTGCGCGAGGTCTTCAACTTTCTTGCGGCTCAGGCAATAGATGATACCTGAATTGCCCGGATTATTCTTGATGAATTTGATAATGTCCCTATCAATATTGCTTGTCTTGGGGCGCACCTCGTAGTAGAGGTTTTGACGGTTGAACGACGATTTATATACCACGGCGTCGGCCATGCCCAAGTTCTTCTGTATGTCGTGTTGCACTTTGGGGGTGGCAGTGGCGGTCAACGCAATGACGGGGCGGCGCTGTATCTCGTTGATGATGGGGCGGATGCGCCGGTATTCCGGGCGGAAGTCGTGTCCCCATTCCGATATGCAGTGGGCCTCGTCGACGGCGTAGAAAGAGATGTCGACCGTCTTGAGAAACTCGATGTTCTCCTCCTTGGTCAACGATTCGGGAGCTACGTACAGCAGTTTGGTTAGGCCGGCACGGACGTCGGCTTTGACCTTTTCTATGGCAGTGCGGTTGAGCGACGAATTGAGGAAGTGGGCCACTCCCTCCTCCTCGCTGTAGTTGCGCATTGCGTCGACTTGGTTTTTCATCAGGGCGATGAGTGGCGAGATGACTATGGCGGTGCCCGGCATCAACAGCGACGGGAGCTGGTAGCAGAGCGATTTGCCCCCTCCCGTTGGCATAAGCACGAAGACGTCGTCGCCTTTCATCAACGACAGGATTATATCTTCTTGGTTGCCTTTGAAGTGGTCAAAACCGAAATGGCGTTTGAGCGCCTCGCTCAATTCTTGTTTGCTTACCATGATAGTCATCTGTTTTTCGCTTGGGGGAGCAGTGGCGTTGGCTTTAGTTCGCCCAAGCTTGGTGGTCGGTTAACTGTTGCTGTAAGTATATATATCGATTAAAATGTTTTGATATTGATAGGGGATGGAGAGGAGCGGTTGTCACACGATGGTTTGAGAGAGTATTTCGAGGTTGGTGACGGCAAGTTTCTCGGCCACATAGTCCTTGGTCACGTCGAGCGAACGTTTCTTCGACGACGGGATTTCGTACATGGCGTCGATCATCACAGTCTCAACTATAGAACGCAGGCCGCGGGCGCCGAGTTTGTACTCGATGGCCTTGTCGACCATGTAGTCCAACGCCTCGTCGGTGAATGTCAGCTTCACGCCGTCCATGCCAAACAGTTTGACGTACTGGCGGGTAATGGCGTTGTTGGGCTCGGTGAGCACGCGCCGCAAGGCGTCGCGGTCGAGCGGGTCGAGGTGGGTGAGAATCGGTAGGCGGCCGATAATCTCGGGGATTAGGCCGAACGATTTCAGGTCCTGCGGGGCGACATATTCGAGGTAGTTGTCGCGGTTGATGCGAGCCTTTGCTTTGTCGGTGGAGTATCCCACGGTGTGGGTGTTGAGCCTATGGGCTATCTTTTGGTCGATGCCGTCGAAAGCGCCGCCACATATAAATAATATGTTTTTGGTGTCGACGGGAATCATGCGTTGCTCGGGGTGCTTGCGACCGCCTTGGGGCGGCACGTTCACGATGGAGCCTTCAAGGAGTTTGAGCAACCCTTGCTGTACGCCTTCGCCCGACACGTCGCGGGTGATGGAGGGGTTGTCGCCTTTGCGGGCTATCTTGTCGATTTCGTCGATAAAGACGATGCCGCGTTCGGCCTTGGCCACGTCGTAGTCGGCGGCTTGGAGCAAGCGTGTCAGGAGGCTTTCGATATCCTCGCCCACGTAGCCGGCCTGGGTGAGCACGGTGGCGTCGACGATGGTGAACGGCACGTCGAGCAGTTTGGCTATCGTCTTGGCCAATAGCGTCTTGCCGGTGCCGGTAGGCCCTACCATTATGATGTTGCTCTTTTCGATATCGACATCGTCGTCGGTGGGTTGGTTAAGGCGTTTGTAATGGTTGTAGACCGCTACCGACAGGTACTTTTTGGCACTATCCTGGCCAATGACATATTTGTCGAGGAATGCTTTTATCTCCTTCGGTTTGGGTATCTCGGCCTGCTTTTGGGGCGCATTGTCGGCTGCGGCTTTATTGTCGCCGGCGACACGTTTCAGTTCCTCTATATGGGAGTGGATCATATTGAGGCACTGGTCGCAAATGTACACGTCCTGGTACACGCCCGAGGGGATGAGCATAGTCACTTCCTTTTCGGTGCGTCCGCAGAACGCGCATATATCAAGATTTTGGTTCTTCGCCATTGCAGTGCGGTGTTAATTTTTGATGCGAACCAACACGTCGTCGATCATGCCGTAGTCCTTGGCCTCTGCCGAAGTCATCCAGTAGTCGCGGTCGGAGTCGCGTTCCACTTTGTCGAACGGTTGTCCGGAATGGTCGGAGATGATGGTGTAGAGTTCTTTTTTCAGTTTCTGGATTTCGCGTGCAGTGATTTCGATGTCGGAGGCTTGTCCTTGAGCGCCGCCCATTGGCTGATGGATCATTACTCGAGAATGCTTGAGGGCGAAGCGTTTGCCCTTTTCGCCGGCCACCAAAAGCACGGCCGCCATCGAAGCTGCCATGCCGGTGCAAATTGTCGACACGTCGCTTTTGATGTATTGCATGGTGTCGTAGATGCCCAAGCCGGCATACACCGAACCGCCGGGCGAGTTGATATATATGGATACGTCCTTACCGGGGTCGGAAGAGTCGAGATAAAGGAGCTGCGCCTGGATTACATTGGCGGTGTAGTCGTTGACGTCGGTGCCGAGGAAAATGATGCGGTCCATCATCAGGCGTGAGAACACGTCCATTTGCGCCACGTTGAGCTGGCGTTCTTCAATGATGGTGGGGGAAATGTAGCTTGCTGCAATTGATTGCACTCCCGAAGATGTGGCCGAGACATATTGGTCGAGGGCCAATCCGTTCATACCTAAATGTTTAACTGCGTAATTTCTAAAATCGTTATTCATATTCTATAATATATATACCTTAGATTGAGTGTTAAAAAAAATGGTGGCGTGAAGGCGCAAAGAGCCACTCCGCGCTTCTTGCCAATATCAAAGATAAGAAAAAAAAATAAAATGCACAAAAAAAATATATTTATGAGCCATGATATTGCGTTTTTTGTGCAAAAAATCACGGCTCTTTCATTTAATGTTGCGATGTATTCTCAATTATTGAGCTGATTTTTAGTGGAAGCTATTGCTTTGTGGATTAGGTCGTAAAAGGCAACTGATGAATTATGTTGACTCAATAATGCGCAATTGGAGGTATCGGCTGACACCTTAATACTAATCGACTACTTTTTAAGCAGCCATTCGGTGGCCGGAACAATATTTATGGTGCAACCATCCTCCTCGATTGTTCCTTGTTCTTCAAAGGTGACAAGCGTAAGATTATCGCACTTGAGAGCCTTGGATGCGTTCTTCAAACCTCTAATCTCCCTATTGCGTGTCTTTTCGGCAGAGATATCATACGACACCTGTATTAACTCCAGTACATTGCCATCTTTTGCTATAACAAAATCGACTTGCGAAGACGCCTCCTTATAGTAGAAAACATCGCAGAATAGCGGCTTATAGCGACGCATAAGCTCGATGCAGATTATATTCTCCAACTTCCAGCCGAGATTTTCCAATGAGAAATTATCCTCGCGTTCGGTGACAAATGCAGTGTCCACCACATAGACTTTTTCGTTTCTTACACGATCTTTGCTTTTATATGAGAATTGATTTACGCCTACCAATAGAAAAGCCTCTTTAAGGTAGGAATAATAGTTCTCAGCCGTGTGATTTGACACTTCGAATAATTCGCCCACTGTTTTGGCTACAAATTCCTGGCAATAATTATCGGCAAGATAAGCTGCTATTCTACGCAATGCTTCCACATTTCGGACCTTAAATCGTGTTGCTATGTCATTCTTGATGATGGCGTCCAGCAATCCGTTGATGTACCCCCTACGATTACTCTCATTGAATAATTCCGGGAATCCACCTTGCAGAAGATATTCATGCAAGGTGCTCTTGCGCGCACCCTTGGCTTTCGTCGATAGCGAAGTGGTATCTACCTTTTTCATTACGCAATACTCGGAGTAGGAGAAAGGATATAGTTCCACCTTATTATTCCTTCCCGTTAGATGGGTGCTCAATTCCTTACTGAGCAATTTGGAATTGGAACCCGTAATGAACAGATGCATTTTCTGGCGAAGCAATCGATTGACAAACAATGGCCAGCCTTCAACATTCTGTATCTCATCAAGGAACAGGTATTTGAACTCGCCATAAGTCATATATAACGCCTCAAGCAAATGGTCCAAATCACTCGCCTTTATGTCGTTCATTCGTTCATCATCAAAGTTAACATAGGCAAAGTCGATCCCCTTTCGCTTAAGGAACATTTCGCATAATGTTGATTTCCCGCATCGTCTGACTCCTATCACCACCTGAGCTCGATTGCTCATTAAATCAAGCTGCGATTCTTCAGGGCGTGGGCACAGTGCGGAGTAATTATTCGATAGCAACTCCTCCCGTTGGTCCGCGACAATTGTTAGAAATGTCAGAGTATTCATAATTCAAAATATTTTACCGCAAAAATAATTCTATTTCCATAAAACTGCAAAAATTTCTTAATCTATTTCCATAAATCGGGATTTTTGTCCATTTCTATTTCCATAAAACTGCGAAAATTTGTTAATCTATTTCCATAAATATCGCTCATGTACGCGTTGATCGCCACGTTAGAGCTACTTGTGCCTCTTTAGGGTCGCTCGTCGCTATCTTCAAAGGTGGGTCGCAAATGGGGAAGGGTGTGATGAGATCCACACAAGACGCCTCTCCGAGGCTAATTCAGTGGAAGTCAGACGGCTACCCCAGGCTGAAGCCTGGGGTTAACCACAAAGCCATGTCTCCGACATGGGGCTGCTGGGGCGGGATGTAAATCGGCGTCCGCCGGACGCCTGCTGGTGGGGTGATCGAGATCCCCGCACACCTCGCTGCGCTCGGCGTACGGGGCTACTAATAATTGGCGTCCTGCGGCGGACGCCCGCGGCAGGGAATGGCTGTGGAGCGGCGGGCGAGGCGCGATGGGCGAGGCTAAAGCCTCTACACAGGGCCAAGGCGGCGGAGGTAAGGTGGTAGCTATGGGAGAGGGATGGGCGAGGAGCGATGGGCGAGGCTAAAGCCTTTACACAGGACCAAGGCGGCGGAGGTAAGGTGGCGGTTATGGGAGGGTGATGGTGGGGATGTCGAGCCATTGGGCGGTGGGGAAGTGGGCGGCGACGTAGTGTTTGATGTAGTCGCGGGTCTCGGGCGCAATGACGGGGTCGGTGTCGAAATGCGTGTTGTAGAGCAGGTAACGGAGGTTGAGGGCTCTGCGTTCAATTGCTTCCAAGGCGAGGAGCGTGTGGGAAATGGAACCGAGTTTGGCGTTGGTGACTAATGCCACGTCGAGATGGTTGTCGACGATGTAGTCGACGGTGAGGTAGGAGTCGGTAAGCGGGACCATTAATCCGCCGGCGCCTTCCACAAGGAGTGTGTCGTAGCGTTGTTCGAGTTTGTGGCGGGCAGCGTCGATAGTGTTGATGTCGACCTTTCTGCCGTCGACTTTGGCGGCGAGGTGGGGCGATGAGGGGTAGGTGAAAATCATTGGGGCGGTAAGGTCGTATTCCTCTTTGGCGATGTCGCGGTGCATGATGCGGCGGTGAAGTTCAATGTCCTCCGAACGGCCTTCGTTGCCGGTCTGCACAAATTTTTGTGTCATCACAGTGCGCCCTGTTTCGGCGATATGGTTGGCGAGCCAGCCGGTAGCATACGATTTGCCGGCGTCGGTGTCAATGCCGGTGACAAAGATAGTTTCTTTATCCATGTTTTCTGATTGTTATAAATCGAGTGTTGAACGTCAGCAGGGCCGTGCCGTTGTCGGTGGTGAGCAGGCGCATGAGTCGGCGGGTGTCGGCTATCGACATAGCGGTGCGAGCCAAGGAGTTGACCCCGGTGGCGCGCATGTGGGCGAGGGCGGCTGATGCTGAGTCGAATGTCAAATCAAATTGTCGGCTGAGCGATTGGTAGTCGGCATCCTTAAGCGAGTCGAGCACGTCGTCGACCTGTGGGTAGTGCATGGCGGAGGCTGCGGGAAGTTGCGCCAATTGCGGTATGGTGCCGTCGATATAGCAAGAAATGTAGGCGGTGCCCCCGGGACGGAGTATGCGCACTATCTCGCTGATGGCGCGACGCGGGGAGTTGAACCATTGTATTGTGGATGATGAGAATACCATGTCGAATGACGCGTCGAGCGTTTGGCGCAACGCTATCTCGGCATCGCATGAACTGATATTTATGCTATTTCCGTTTACCGGCGATATGGTGGCCGGAGTGAGGTCCCAGAGAGTGACGGCGCTTGAGGATAGTTGCGGTAGGTACATCTTGGTGAGGACACCTGTGCCGCTACCTATTTCAAGTGCCGCAATGTCACGGGTAGGGAGATTGGTGGCGCATGAGAGCAGCGTTTGAGCTACTTTGCGTTGCACCTCGGCTTCACGTTCGTAGGATGACGCTGCCGATGCAAATCGTCCGCCCACCAAATCCTTGTCGACGAAGGCATCGCCAATCAGCCGGGCAAAATCAATAGCGTGGTTGCCGTCTTTTATTACTCGGATGCGAGGTGCGGCATCGGCCCATGCTTGCTGCATATTGGCGAACGGGAAAATAAGGTCGTTGTCCGAAAGGTATATCTCGTCCCAATTGGAGGCGTTGATGGGTGCATCGTTGGCGGTGATCCGGGCTCGCACGGCAAGCAGTTCGTCGCGCAGTTCGTCAACCGAGCGTTGTGGAAGTGAGGGCATCAGGGCGTCCATGCCCGCTTGACCGCCACAAATACGGCGGTAGAACTTCAAAAGGCTTCGTTGGTCGGGGAGTAGTGCGGTAAGGTCGTAGATGCGAGGCGGGATGCCGTAGGTGTCGTCGATGGGACGCAATGTGCCGTTAACGGCGATACAGCGGGTGAAGGGCCGCTCGGGATGTAGGGCGATAAATCGGTCGGCGTGCCACACTCCCAGCGACCATGCCAGCACGCATATCTCATCGTAGCCTTCAATGGCTCGCAGGTCGAAATCGTCGGAGCGGTAATCGTAGACAACGAGAATGTCGTAGCCCGGTTTTGACAGCCCGGCAAAGAGGGTATGGTCAACACCCCAGCCTGCGAAAAAGAGGATGAGGCGCCGGTAGCCGGAGCCTGTGTCGTGCGTCGCCGCACTATCAGTATGCTGTATAAACCACTGTTGCATAACTACTTACATTGCGATGTGCCGTTATGAAGTAGCCGCTATCGCAAATTTCGGTGCAAAGTTACATAAAAATCTGTTTTCTTATGTAACTTTGCGACATGAAGTAAACGATACAAACCTAGCAAAAAAAATCAACGATGCGAAAAATAACAGGTGTGTTAGTATTCATAGCATTGGCTATGGGGGGATGGGTAAATAATATAATTGCGCAAAATATTGAAAGCATAAAGGGAACTGTAACATCGGCTATCTACCGCACTGCCGATGGCGCTCGGCAATGCGTTGACGTGACGATTAGCAATACCGGTAAAGGTGGTAAGGGCACAGTGAAATTAGGTGAATATACCCGTAAGGTGACACTTTCGCCGGGGAGCAATACGGTGAGTTTTATGATACCGCCGGTTGAGGTCGCCACCGATATGGCAGTCAGCGTCACTGCCGGAAACTCAACTGCTGCCGGGAGCATCAGCGTTGCGCCGGTGCGCCGATGGCAGGTCAACTTGGTGCAACATACCCACACCGACATAGGCTATACACGGTCGCAGATGGAAATACTTGCCGAGCAATCACGTTATATCGACTTTGCCTTGGACTATTGCGATGCTACCGATGATTATCCCGACGACGCTAAGTTTAAATGGACGTGCGAAGTGTCGTGGCCGGTAAAAGAGTATCTCAAGAACCGACCTGCCGACCGCATAGAGCGATTGCGCCGGCGTGTCATGGAAGGGCGTATCGAACTGACGGGAATGTATCTCAACTTCGACGAGTTGCCCGACGAGCAGACGTTGGCGGCATCGCTTGCGCCATTGGCTACTTTTAGAGAGCAAGGCTTGCCATGCACCGTGGCGATGCAGGACGATGTCAACGGCATAGGGTGGTGCTTTGCCGACTATTTTGCCGATGCCGGTATCAAGTATCTCAATATGGGTACGCATGGCCATAGGGCTTTGATATGTTTTGACCTCCCCACGGTGTTTCGCTGGGAGTCGCCTTCCGGCAAACAGATACTTGCTTTCCGTGGCGAGCATTACCATCTGGGCAATCACTTAGGCGTTGCCACCGACGATTTTGAGACATTCGAACAGCGTATGCTGGACTATCTTGACCAACTCGCCGCGAAGGATTACCCATTCGACATCATAGCCATCCAATACTCCGGGTATCTTACCGACAATGCGCCACCGGCGACAAAAAGTTGTGACAACATACGCCGCTGGAACGAAAAATATGTGTGGCCACGGTTGCATAGTGCCACGGCAAGCGAGTTTTTCAAAACCGTAGAAACCGACTATGCCGACAAACTGACGACCATACGCGGAGCATGGCCCGACTGGTGGACCGACGGATTTGCATCGGGAGCGAGAGAGGCAGCCGTGACTCGTGCCACGCAATCGGCTATAATAGCCAATCAGGGTGCACTTTCTATGGCAGCGATGCATGGAGCGGCATTGCCCGCTGATGTATGCCGTGAGGTCAGGGAGGTTAACGACGCATTGCTGTTCTACGGCGAACACACCTTCGGCCACAGCGAGTCGGTGCGCAATCCCTACGGATTGGAGACATGGGAGCAACGGTCGTTGAAGCAATCGTATGCTTGGGAGGCTTATCGTCATGCAAGTCTATTGGGCGAAGTAGCCATGGGGCAATTGCAAGATTTCGTGCCAAGAGCATCGCAACCGGCGATAGCGGTGTTTAATACCCAAAACCGGCCATACACCGGTACGGCGAGGATATATATCGACCATCAGATGTTGCCCTTGGACCACGACTTTTCAATCGTTGATAATCAAGGGAATGCCATAGCGGCACAGCCTGGTGAAAACCGTTCGGACGGCACATATTGGACGCTCTACGTCAGTGATGTCCCCGCCATAGGGCAAGCACGTTATATCATTAAGGTCGGCGATAAAAAAGAAGCGACAGTTTCCGATATGTCGCACCCAGACCTCGGCGCGTCGACGGTGAGCAATCAATGGTATGACATACAGTTCGACCCTCAGCGTGGCACTATAAGCAGGCTCTACGACCGCGACTTGGGTAAAGAATTGCTTACTGCCGATGCTCAGTGGCAGTTCGGCGAATTTATCTATGAGACCATAGATAGCCGTCACACCATGGAGCAATATCGCCGTCCGCAGTGTCGGCGCATGGCTCTCGAGAAAATGCGTTTTGAAGGGTGCCGTAGCGGAGCCATTTGGGATAGCTACACCTTTGTAGCCGAGACACCGGCAGGCCGTGATGCCGACAATCTGCGCATAGAGTATCGCGTCTACAACGTGGAGAAGAAAATCGAGGTGTTGTATCGGCTTCGCAAGAAAGCCAATGCCGACCCCGAGAGCATCTACGTGTCATTCCCTATCGAGGTGGAGGATGGTCGACTTATGGTAGATGTGCCTGGCGGAACGATAGAGGCAGGCGTGGAGCAAATACCCGGCTCGTCGTGCGACTGGTACACGGTACAGAATTTTGCCGCGGCATGCAATGATAGCATGCAGGTGGTAGTGGTGTCGCCCGAGATACCGCTGATGCAACTTGGCGCCATCAACCTCGGCCGATATGAGGCAGGGGCACGTCCGCAGTCCACCAACATTTATTCGTGGCCGATGAACAATTATTGGACCACCAATTTCAATGCCGACCAGATGGGCGAGATGGAGTGGCGCTATTATGTGACCTCCACGGCTGATGCATCGGCGGAGTATGCAACGTCGACGGCGTGGAACGAGCGTAACAAACCGTTATGCCGTGTATTGCCGGCGGCAGTATCAGGCGGAGTGGCAAATTATGACCCGCAGAGCATCGTGGAGGTCGGTCCCGCCAATTTGCTGTTGGTGAATATGACGCCGGTAGAAGGCGAAAATGCCGTGATGATGCAACTGCGCGAGATTGCAGGACGCACCACCGACTTTAAGGCAACGTCCTCGGTGGTGGATATCAGTCAACTGACCGTATGCGATGTGACCGGAGCACCGCTCCCCTTAGGCTCGTTGCAATTTGCCCCCCGGGAGACAAAATTCATCAAGATGAGTTGGTAAAATGAATGGATTGAGAATAGAAGTATCATTGACTGCTTCCCGGCGCTGAACAGAGGTAAAGACTCGCTCAAGGGTATACGGCTATTGCTTTGTTATCTTAGCAAATGCCAATGGCAGATTTGTGTACGACTGATTATCGCCACACACTTTTGCACGTTCCATTGATTTTTGGACGTGCACCGAATACGCCATTGCGATAAGACCGCTGAAAAGAATAAATCTTGTTCAGCCCATTTAAATCCGTGAGAGAATAGAGCGAAGTGTTTCCGGTTTCGTCTTTTTCGGTAAACCACACGCAATTCTTCACAATATCAACTTGACATAGCCTCTTGAGTATAATCTCCATTCCGGCGAAATCTCAGCCATATTTATTTTGATATTGGGGCTTATAGGACTGAAACTTTTTTATCCTGTAGATTCCAAAACGAAGTGCAACGTTTCTGAGCGAGAATCAAACTTCCTCTCTTTCTCTGGAGGGGGATGCCCGAGCGGCGGGGGCGGCCTAAACCGCACCCAAGAACGGACAGAATAGTGTATAGTGGCAATACAAAAAAATAAAAAAGGAGACCGAAGTCTCCCTAAGATTAATTAATTTTGTATTGCTATGTACAAACAATTAACCCTGGCACAAAGGTACACAATTTCTACAATGTACAAAAATAAATTTCCATATATGGAAACTTATGCGGTGAAAATTTAATACCCATAAATATAGGGCGGCTTCCGAGGGGAGGCCGCCCTAATTATAGGTATTAAATGTGTTGCGTATCTGATTAATATTGAGAACTGCTCCGGGTGGGTGAACCGATTTGAACCGGTCGGACTTGTTAGAGAGACTTGCTTATTAATGGGTCACGCTTGTGGGAGCGAGTTACGTATAATGGCGGATTACGCTTTTGTGGTGACGGGGGTGGGGGAGATGGCAGTAGCTGAAGCTGCTACTGGTTTGGCTTCCCAGCCTAAAGCAGAAGCGCCGAGCACAGCGGCGTCGGCCTCTTTGAGTTCGGAAAGGAGGATTTTGACTTTTCCTTTCCAGGGGTTCATTACGTTCTTTTCCAGGGAGTTGCGCAACGGGCGCATCAGCAAGTCGCCACTCTTTGACAGTCCGCCAAAGAGGATGAAAGCTTCGGGAGCGGAGAATGCGGTGAAGTCGGCAAGAGCTTCGCCAAGGATTTCGCCGGTGTATTCGAAGATGTCTTTAGCGATTTTGTCGCCGGAGATAGCAGCGTCGTACACGTCCTTGGAAGTGATTTCGTCGACCGGGATATTGCGGAGGATAGAGGGCTCGGTGCGGATGTCGAGGAACTCGCGGGCAGTGCGAGCCACGCCGCTTGCCGAGCAGTAGGCTTCGAGGCAGCCGGTGCGACCGCAACCGCAAAGGCGGCCATTGTGGCGTTTCATGACCACGTGGCCGAGTTCGCCGGCGAAACCGTCGTGGCCATATACGAGCTGGCCGTTGATGACGATACCGGAGCCGACGCCTGTGCCGAGGGTAATCATGATGAAGTCGCGCAGGCCGCGTGCAGCCCCGTAGGTCATTTCGCCGATAGCGGCGGCGTTAGCGTCGTTGGTGATAGCGACGGGCACGCCGAATTTGTCGCTTACGAGCTGAGCCAATGGAATTGGGGATGGCCAGGGAAGGTTGACGTTGGTTTCAATGCAACCGGAGAAATAGTTGGCATTTGGTGCTCCGATACCGATGCCGTGGATTTTATCGGTAGCATCGTTGGTTTCGATAAGTTTGGAAAGCTCGGTGTAGAGTTCGTCGATATAATCTTCAATTTTGCTGTGCTTCTGAGTTTTTATAGAAGAACTTGCAATAACAACTCCGCGGGCATCAACAATACCGAATACGGTATTAGTGCCACCTATGTCGATACCGACAACATAAGGTTTTGCCATGATAATGAATTTAATGATAAGAAATGTGTTAAAGATATTTTCCGACAAAGATATAAAAAAAAACAATATATTGGAATTAGTAGTGAAATTTAGTTATTGAGTAGTTGCAAATGTGTTGATATATAATGATATGGCAGTTGAAAAATGTAAATAAATAGTAGTAGGATGGAGGGCAGGTGGTAGCAGAAAGCCCGGATTTGGGGCTCTTAGAGAGCGGAATTTAGGGCCGACACATGATGCAGAAGGTGGTGGGCATACCGCGGTGGGGGCAGTTGCGCAGGTGGGGCATCGCTGACGTAGGCGAAGGGAAAGGGGGACGGTAGCAGAGGAAGGAGAAGGGGGCGAAGGAGAGTGGAGCAGGCGAAGGAGAGCGGGATGAATAAAAAATATTTCGCAAAAATTTAGCTAATAATATAGAAAATGATTGCGGAAAAATGCTTAACTTTGCAGTCGCTTTTGCGCAAGGTGCATCAGCTAATCCCCCCGAAATCCGTAGCGACGTTAAGGCGAAGCGACTTAGAAGCTGCAATAGGAGTGGCGGAGCGAGGCGGGGAATGTTGGCCGATGCGAAGGCATTAAGGCGGAGAAGTCAAGCTGAAGAAATAGAGTAATAAAATATACCTTTATGGAAGTAATTCAGGAGTTGTTCAAGCCCGGAAGCGTTGAATTGCCGAGTACAATAGTCTTGTATTCGATAGTCATCGCTGTAGGAATAATGTTGGGCAAGATCAAATTTGGCGGCGTGTCGCTCGGCGTCACATTTGTATTGTTTGTCGGCATTATCATGGGTCAGCTTGGCTACACTGCCGATGGCAATGTTATAAAGTTTTTGCGAGAGTTCGGGCTCATACTGTTTATCTTTGCGATAGGATTGCAGGTGGGACCTGCGTTTTTCTCCTCGTTTAAGGAGGGAGGTGTCAGGCTGAATATGCTTGCGGTGTTGGGAGTGGCGCTCAATGTTGCGATAGTGCTTATCATATACTATCTGACCGACGATAACACCACGATGGAGCAGCTTGTCGGCGTAATGTCGGGAGCGGTGACCAATACTCCGGGATTGGCGGCCGCGCAGCAGACGGTGGCCACGCCCGAGGCAGTCGACACGATGGCTCGCGGATATGCAGCGGCGTATCCCCTTGGTGTAGTGGGGATTATCTTGGCCATGTTTATCATAAAGTGGGCATTCAGGATAAAAGTTGATGATGAGATAGCGGCAATCAACCGTGAGCGAGAAGAGTCGCAGCTGAAGCCGTATATCACATCGTTTGAGGTGAAGAATGAGCGATTGGAGGGGATGACCTTGCTCAAGTTGCACGATGTGATAACCTGCAATTTCGTGGTGTCGCGCTTGATGGGCGAAGATGGCAACATCGTGATACCGACGTCGCAGACGCAGATACACAATGGCGACAAACTGTTGGTGGTGATGTCGTCGCAGGACCTGCCGGTATTTGCCGCCGTACTTGGCAATGAGATAGAGATGGACTGGGATGCAGTGACGCCGAGCGAAGTGGTGTCTCGTCGCATTTTGATAACGAAGAGCGAGTTCAACGGAGTGGCACTTGGGTCGTTGCGATTGCACAATGGGTATAGGTTGAATGCTACGCGAGTGAACCGTGCCGGAGTGGACCTCATCGCCTCGCCCGGGTTGCGACTTCAGATGGGCGACCGCATCACCGTCGTAGGGCAGCTTGCCGACATCGACCGTCTTGCCACCAAGCTTGGCAACTCCATGAAGCGACTCAACCAGCCCAACCTTGTCACCATCTTCGTGGGTATCATCTTCGGTATCCTGATCGGGTCGATCAACGTGGGAATGGGAATGAAATTGGGATTGGCAGGAGGGCCGCTTGTGGTGGCAATCTTGCTGAGCCGTTTCGGATATAAATTCAAACTCGTCACGTATACTTCAAGTTCGGCATCGATGATGCTACGTGAGTTGGGCATCTGCTTGTTCCTTGCCTCGGTGGGGATAGCGGCAGGCGACCATTTCGTGGAAAAAGTGTTCAACGAGACCGGCATGTGGTGGGTAATATGGGGCTTCATCATCACGCTTGTGCCGTTGGTGATAGTCGGGTTGATAGCGCGAGGAGTGTATAAGATTAACTTCCTGACCATCATGGGCTTGTTCTCGGGCGGGTGTACCGATCCCCCAGCGCTTGCCTATGCCAACAACTCTACCGGCAACGATGCGCCGGCGGTGGCATATTCGACGGTGTATCCGTTGACGATGTTCTTGCGAGTAGTGGCGGCCCAAGGTTTGGTTCTTGCATTCTGTATGTAGGCTGAGGCGGCGGCTTGTGCAGGCTTGGTTGACGGTTTGAGCAAGAACTCGCGTGCTGAGAGAAAACAACTACTTGTGCGCAAGCAGAAAGCATCCATCCCATTGGGGATGAAAAGATATAGAGCGGTGTGTCAAAATTCCAAGTTTTGACACACCGCTTGCATTTGAAGCGAGGTGTGCGATAGCGCGGAGCAGTGTGAGTAGTCATGAAGTTAGTTGGCTTGTAAATTGTAAAATAAGCTGGTTGATTAGGGGAGCGCGGCGGTGGGGATAGGTTTTGGGCTGGCTGCATGGAAGGTTGAAGTAAGGAGCGGGACTGTGGGCTGGCTGCATGGAAGGCTGAAGTAAGGAGCGGGGCTGTGGGCTGGCTGCATGGGGGATGACTGCAGGGGAAGGGTGTGTAGGAGCGTGTAGGAGAGCGGGATATGGGCGGAATTAGGGGGTGTTTTTTTGATTTTTTCGTTTCTGGGTGTTATATTTGCGATTATTATTACTACTACTATTTAAATGTTTATGCGTTGTTTTTCATCTAAGCCTATCGTCTTTTCCCCGATTTTGATTGCAGCGATTGCAGGAGTGAATGCATTTGCAGCGCCTATATCGCGCGCCGAGGCTGAGGCTATAGCCGGGCGATACATAGCAGTGGAGCGTGGCACGGAGATGCGCGCCAAGAGCGCTTCCATTGGCGAGAGCGGCGAAGCGATGCCGTATTATGTGTTTAATGCGTCGCGCGAGCAGGGTTTTGCTATCATAGCCGGTGACGACCGCATTTCGCCGCTGCTTGGGTATTCCGACCGCGGCAGCATCGACGCCGCCAATATGCCTCTGGCGCTTGTGGCGTGGCTCGACGAGGTTGCATCGGCCGTTGCCTTGATGCCAGAGACCTCTCAGGGGACAGCCGAATTGGGAGAAGCCACTCCGGTGGTGGATGCGCTTGTCAAGACAAATTGGTATCAACTTACGCCATACAACGACAAGTGTCCGGCGCCCAATGTATACACATGCTGTGTAGCCACTGCGATGGCCCAAATCATGAATTATCACCGTTGGCCCGAGCGAGGGACAGGCACCATAACTTATGAATCATATTATGGGTTGAATGACAACGACGACCCGAACACCGCAGGAGTGATAAGCCACGATTTTTCAAAATCCGCCTACGATTGGGATAATATGCTGACCACCTACACCATCGTTGACGGCAATCCCAATTGGAACGAAGCCCAAAAGGATGCAGTGGCTACATTGATGCGCGATTGCGGATATGCAGCCAGGGTGCAGTATACCACCTACGAGAGTATTGCCTATGACGCCGATGCTGGCGCCGGGCTCTGTGAGCATTTGGGCTACGAATCGCACATATATCCCCATTACAAATATTCCACATCGGAATGGATGGGTATTTTAAAAAACGAGCTTGACAACGGATTTCCCGTGCTATTCACCGGACAGGCGCCCCTCGCCTCCAATGCGCCAGGCGGGCATGCATTTGTCGTTGATGGATATGATAGCAACTCCTTCTTGCACATCAACTGGGGATGGAACGGAGAGGCTGACGGCTTCTATAACCTGTGTTATATGGTGCCCACTACCCGACCGACCATTTTCTATTCATGCATGCAGATTTTCACCACAATCCACCCCCGCAAACCATTCTCAAGCGCAGTGTATAATATGCCGCTTGCGTGCCTATACGACGTAGGTCACAAAGGAATAGAATATTCGGGGCTTGATGTAGAGAACAGCGGAGTCGCAGTGGATATCAATGAGCCGCAAAAGGTGAAAATTCATGGAACGGCCCTCTGCTCATCGAGAAAATATGAAGGGAACGTGGTGCTGATGCTTGCGTCGCAGGAAGGCGAGTATGTCAAGAGGTTGTCATCGCAGGCGGTGTCGCAAAAGGAACTAAGCTCGGAATACAAAGATATGGACATCAAGGTTCCTGACTTTGAGATCCCAGCCGGGGCCTTGTCGGGGATTGCCGACGGCGATTATAAGATATTGCCGGTGAGCGAATACAAAAACCATGTTACGGGCGAATTGATGGAGCCGCAAACCATTGCGGTGTATGGCTACAAGAAATGGCTCAACCTCACGATTAAGGATGGGAAGGCGACATATACCAATATTGCCTACAACTCCACGAAAGTGAGGATACCCAAAGAGATAGAAGTGCCCCAAAAGATAGCCTATTTCAAGAATTACACTATCAAGGTCCCGATAGAAAATACTTCAGCGATGCCTATCGAAGGACGACTCAACTGTTCGATCGTGTCGAGCGACGGCGAAAACGTGATTAACGTAGGGCACTCATATTTCGTTGTATATGAGGATATGTGCATAGATGTGCCGATTACAATTGCGATAAACGACACGAGCTGTAGTGCAGGGGAGTATACTTTGGTATTCGATTTGGAAAAGAGCGAAGGCAACACCCTTGACTACGCATTTGAGCCGCCAACGACGATCTTGTATGCCGACACTGAGAATGCACCGTCGGTGGTGATAAAAGGGATTGCCATTTCCGACATCGACACCGAGGAAGATATCCCGGTCGACAGCTTTGAATATGACCTTGGGACGATGTTTGGCTACTCATTGGCGGTCAATTTTGATGTAGAGGGATGCGATGTGCGCCCATTGTCCATGACCTTTGTAAGCACCATCAACGACAAAGTGATAAACGAGCAGCCGGTGTATAACAATAGCAATGAATGGATACAGTCGTTGCTCCTTCGTGAGGACAATTTTGATGCGTCGAACAAAGCGATGCTCAAGCTGTGCTATCGCGACATATTCACCAATGAGATCAAGCCTATGATGCCAGAGGATAAAAACACCATCGAGATAACATTGAAGGGCGACGCCAGTGTTGAAGGCATCACGTCTGCCGAGGTGGTGGAAGTGGCGCGTTACAACGCACAAGGAGTGCGCCTCAAAGCGCCCTCGGCGGGTATCAATATCGTGAAGATGAGCGATGGCACCATGAAAAAAGTGATTGTGAAATAGGGTACCACGCTACCAATACATCAGTCGGCCGAGGCGAAAGTTTCGGCCGGCTTTGCTTTTGTGCTTCACAAGACGCCTCTCCGAGGCTGGTTTGGAGGAGCGGTGGGCGAGGCTAAAGCCTCTACACGGGACCAAGACGCAGGGGCGAGTCGGGATGAGTGTGGAAGCGTGGTGATGAAAATGGGTGTTGAGATAAAAAAGTTGAAATAAATAAGGCCGAGTGTTGCGAAAAAAATTGATTTTTCGTAGCTTTGCAGTCAGAAATAAGAATATGGCACGCATTAACCTTGCAGGGGTGGGAGTGGCATTGGTCACACCATTCCATCATGACAAAAGTATAGATTTTGAGGCGTTGGGACGCCTTTTGGAGTATCAGATAAAGAATTCTATAGATTATATCGTGGTGCTCGGGACGACTGCGGAGACACCGACGCTCGATACCGACGAGAAGCGGCAGGTGCGCGAATATGTAGCTCAGCGAGTGGGTGGGCGAGTTCCGTTGGTGCTCGGCGTAGGTGGCAATAACACTATGGCAGTGGCTCATGAGCTTGAGACAACTGACATGAAAGATTTCAGTGCAGTGCTGTCGGTGGTGCCTTATTACAGCAAACCGTCGCAAGAGGGTATATATCAGCATTATGCCGAGATAGCGAGACGTTCGCCCCTGCCAGTGATATTGTATAACGTGCCAGGCCGTACGGGAGTAAACATGACGGCGGAGACGACGTTGCGAATTGCGCGCGATTTCGACAACGTGATAGGTATCAAAGAGGCGTCGGGCAATATCTCGCAGATGGATGAGATAATAAAGAACAAGCCCGCCGACTTCATGGTGATATCGGGCGATGATGGCATCACCTTCCCGTTGATAACGCTCGGGGCTGTAGGTGTGATATCTGTAATTGGTAATGCGTTTCCGAAGGAGTTTTCGAAGATGGTGAGACTGGCGCGCGAGGGGGACTATGAGAAAGCGTTGCAGATCCACCACCGTTTCACGGAATTGTTTAAGCTGTTGTTTGTCGACGGCAACCCGGCGGGAGTGAAGTGTTTGCTCCATGCGATGGGGATGATAGAGAATGAGTTGCGTTTGCCTTTGGTGCCGACGCGTCTCACCACCTACGAGCAGATACGCAGCGTGTTAACCCAGTTGGGTTAGTTCGGCGGGCATAGAAGGAATAGGCAGTGCCGTGCTCATCGACTTGCTTTTGGCAAGGTCGGAGCACGGCGCTGGCGTTTGCAGGGGGTGGTGTAAATCGGCGTCGCTCCGGACGCCATTTGGGTGGGGCGTACGGGACCCCGCACACCTCGCTTCGCTCGGCGTACGGGGCTACTAATAATCGGCGTCCGCCGGACGCCCGCGAGCGGTGAGGCGAGGCTAAAGCCTCTACACAGAACCAAGATGCCGAGGCGGGGCGATGGGCGAGGGTTGTGGCGGGCGAGGCTAAAGCCTCTACACAGAACCAAGATGCCGAGGCGAGGCGATGGGCGGACGGGGATGTGGCTTTGTTGGTGGGGGTTAAGTAGGTGGTTGTCAGGGTGATTATGGCGGTGGGAGTGGGGTTGAAAAATTCATAAAAATTTAATATGGGCTTTTGGGCAGTTTGGGAGGTGAAAAGGGAGGTAAAAAGGTGTTGAAAAATTTGGAAAGAGGTGAAATTTTTTGTATTTTTGCATAGTTTAAGGAGGGGTGTTATGGGGCTTGAATTTGGGGCGCTTTGGCCGCATTTTGTTTCGGTTGGTCGGCTGTCGGGAAAAGGCTTTGAACGAGGTTGTTGATGTCGGTTCGGGCGGGCGATTGGACGATATGTGTGCGGCGAAGAAGCGTTAACAACGAGGGGATGAGTTCGCGCATGGGGGTGAGTTACGTGGAAGGGTGCGTTGACGAGGGGATATGCGTTGCGTTGGAGTGAGTTATTGGGAAAGGGATAAGTTGATGAGGGGGTGAGTTAATGGGGGAGGGTAGAAAAGAAAGAGAAAAGAGAATATAAGAAAAAATATAGAAAAATATAGAAAAAAAATTATGTCAGAAGAAGTAGAGGAATATAGCGCGAGTAATATACAAGTGCTGGAAGGCCTGGAGGCGGTGCGCAAGCGTCCTGCCATGTATATTGGAGATATCAGTGTGAAGGGACTCCATCACTTGGTGTATGAAGTTGTGGACAACTCGATAGATGAGGCGTTGGCGGGGTATGCCACGCATATCGAGGTGACGATAAACGAAGACAATTCGATAACGGTGGTCGACAATGGTCGCGGTATACCTGTAGATATGCATGAGAAAGAGCACAAGAGCGCGCTTGAGGTGGTGCTTACGGTGCTTCATGCCGGAGGTAAGTTTGACAAAGGTTCGTACAAAGTGTCGGGCGGATTGCATGGCGTAGGCGTCTCGTGTGTGAATGCGTTGTCGACGTATCTGCGCGCCGAGGTGCGCAGGGGCGGAAAGATTTACGCTCAGGAGTATTCGTGCGGCAAGCCGACGACCGGATTGATGGTCATAGGCGACACCACCGAGACGGGGACATCGGTGACCTTCCGTCCTGATGCGTCGATATTTACCGAGACCGTATATGATTACGACACGCTTGCCAACAGGTTGCGTGACCTTGCGTTTTTGAACGCCGGCATACATTTGTCGTTGACCGACAAGCGCGTAGTGGATGCTTCGGGCAAGCCGAAATATGAGGAATATTATTCCGAGACCGGGTTGCGCGAGTTTGTGGAGTATATAGACTCCAACAAAGAGTCGTTGATCAACGATGTCATAGACTTGAGCACCGAGCGACAGGGGATACCTGTAGAGGTGGCGTTGACGTACAATTCGACGTACAACGAGAATGTGTATTCGTTTGTCAACAACATCAACACGATAGAGGGTGGCACGCACCTTACGGGTTTCCGTCGCGGGTTGACGCAGACGTTGAAGAAATATGCCGAGGATAACAAATTGCTCGAGAAAGTGAAGGTGGACATATCGGCTGAGGACTTCCGCGAGGGGCTTACGGCCGTTGTGTCGGTGAAAGTGATGGAGCCGCAGTTTGAGGGGCAGACCAAGACAAAGCTGGGTAATAACGAGGTGATAGGCGCCGTTCAGACAGCGGTGTCGGAGACCTTGCGCAATTACCTTGAGGAGCATCCGAAGCAGGCCCGAACGATAGTCGACAAAGTGATAGTAGCGGCTCAGGCACGCCATGCCGCTTACAATGCACGCGTCAAGATACAGCGTAAGTCGCCGCTATATGGCGGAGGGCTGCCAGGCAAGCTTGCCGATTGCTCGTCGCGTACGGCAGAGGATTGCGAATTGTTTATCGTGGAGGGAGATTCGGCAGGGGGAACAGCCAAGATGGGGCGCGACCGCCGATTCCAGGCCATCTTACCGTTGCGAGGCAAGATATTGAATGTGGAGAAAGCTATGGACCACAAGATATTTGACAACGAGGAGATAACCAACATGTTCAGGGCGTTGCGAGTGACGATAGGAACAGAGGAAGACTCCAAGGAGGCCAACTTGTCGAAGCTTGCCTACCACAAGATCATAATCATGACCGATGCCGATGTCGACGGGTCGCACATTGCCACGTTGTTGATGACATTCTTCTTCCGCCGTATGCGACCGGTAATCGAGCATGGGTACTTGTATCTTGCCACTCCGCCGTTGTATAAATGTTCGCGAGGCAACAAAGTGCTTGAGTATTGCTGGAATGAGAAGCAGTTGAACGACTGCATCACCGCCAATGGCGACCGAGTGAAGGTGCAGCGATACAAAGGACTTGGAGAGATGAGTGCGCAGGAATTGCGAGAGACGACAATGGATCCGCAGTACCGCATGCTCAAGCAGGTGACCATCAGTGATGCCAAGGAGGCAGACCGCATATTCTCCATGTTGATGGGCGAGGATGTGGCCCAGCGTCGCGACTTCATAGAGGAGCACGCCACCTACGCCACGATTGACGCGTAGGCGGAGCCGAGGGGGTGGACGGCGAAGCGGACACCGGCGAGGGGGCGCCGGGACGTTTTCCGGCCATGGGCTATCGGGATGTAGGCTGGCCGTGGGGGGGGGGCGCCGGGGATGTTTACTGAGGCGGGAGCCGATGGGGGAGGCTGATGGGAGGGAAGGTCCGCGTAGACGGAAGGAGCGTTATGGTTAATAAGTCATTAAGCCGCAGAGAGAAAGAAAGAATATCGCAAACAAAGATAAATAGCTGAAGAAATGGTACGTTCATATTCCAAGAAGGGAAGTGATAAGCTTCGCGCCCAAGTTGACGAGTATATAAGCAAGCAGGGTAATAACACCTTTAACTACAAGCAAGTAGCTCATGCGATAGGAGCGACTACGCCTATCAACCAGCGGGCAGTGGCGATGTATCTGGCAGAGCTTGCCTTTGACGGCGATATACTTGAGACGGCGCCAGGCCGATATAAAGCCCCGTCGCGGTCGAGCTATGCTACTGGGACGTTTGTGCGCCGCAGCAATGGCAAGAACTCCGTGATAATAGATGATGACGAAGAAGCGATATTTGTGGCGGAACGCAACTCGATGCATGCGTTGAACGGCGACCGAGTGAGCGTGACCATAGCGGCTCGTCGACGTGGAGCCGAGCCCGAAGCCGAGGTAGTGGAGATATTGGAGCGGAAGCCGCAAGTGTTTATCGGCACGTTGAAGGTTGACAAGCATTTTGCCTATTTGCTTACCGATTCCAAATATCTGGCGTCGGATATCTTTATACCCAAGGGCAAGTTGAAGGGAGGGGAGACCGGAGACAAAGCCGTGGTGAAGATAACAGAGTGGACCGACGAGGCGAAGAATCCGAAGGGGGAGGTAGTAGACATATTGGGGAAGAAAGGGGAGAACAATGCCGAGATCAACGCCATCATGGCAGAGTTCGGGTTGCCGTACGTATATCCCGAGGCGGTAGAGAAAGCTGCGAAGAAGATAGAGTCGGGTATTACGGAAGAGGTAGTAGCGAAGCGCTTGGACATGCGCGGAGTGACCACCTTCACCATCGACCCCAAGGATGCCAAGGATTTTGACGATGCGTTGTCGATAAGGAGACTTGAGGATGGCAAATGGGAGATAGGGGTGCATATAGCGGATGTGACCCACTATGTGAAGCCCGACAGCATCATAGACAAAGAGGCGCAGAAGCGAGCCACGTCGGTGTATCTTGTGGACAGGGTAGTGCCGATGTTGCCTGAGCATTTGTGCAACGGGATATGTTCGTTGCGGCCCGATGAGGATAAGTTGACATTCTCGTGTATCTTTAAGATGGACGACAATGCCAAGGTGTTGGACAGCAAGATATCAAGGACGGTGATACGTTCGAACCGTCGATTTGCATATGAAGAGGCGCAGGAAGTGATAGATAGCGGCAAGGGGGATTATGCTGAAGAGTTGGCGACTCTTAACCGGTTGGCGAAGATATTGCGCAAAGAGCGATACGAGAATGGGTCGGTGGAGTTTGACCGTGTGGAGGTAAGATTTGACATAGATGAGAAAGGCCATCCCACGGGAGTGTACTTCAAAGAGTCGAAAGACGCCAACAAGCTCATAGAGGAGTTTATGCTCCTTGCCAACAAGACAGTGGCCCAAGCGATAGGGGCGCCCCAGGGGAAGAAGAAGCCCAAGGCCTTTGTATATCGAGTTCACGACCAGCCCGATCCGGGGAAGCTTGCCGACTTGTCGACGTTGTCGCGCACCTTTGGTTACAAGGTGAAGTCGAGCGGCAGTGCCCGGGAGGTGAACAAGTCGATCAACAGGATGCTATCGGAAGTGAAGGGGAAGGGAGAGGAGAACTTCTTGTCGACGTTGGCTATACGATCGATGGCCAAGGCGATATATACCACGACCAATATAGGACACTATGGTCTTGGCTTTGAGTACTATACGCATTTCACGTCGCCGATACGACGGTTCCCGGATATGATGGTGCATCGTTTGCTTGAGAAATATCTCAGCGGAGGCCGGAGCGTCAATGTTGACAAACTTGAGATGCAGTGCAAGCACTCGTCGGACATGGAGCAATTGGCGGCCAATGCCGAGCGCGCCTCCATCAAATATAAGCAGGTGGAGTATATGAACGACCATCTTGGGGAGGAATATGAGGGAGTGATATCGGGAGTGACCGAGTGGGGGTTGTATGTAGAGATCAACGAGAACAAGTGCGAAGGGTTGGTGCCAGTAAGGGATCTTGCCGATGATTTCTATGATCTTGACGAGAAGAACTATTGTCTTGTTGGAAGGCGTCGCAACCAGCGCTACCGACTTGGGGACCCGATAAAGGTGAGGATAGCGCGTGCCAACTTGGACAAGAAGCAGCTTGATTTCGCCATAGTGGATGAGAATTGCGGCAAGCGTGGCGAGGATGCAATGGGGAAGACGGTGAGCGTAGCTCAGGCGCTGAGTGCGACGGCGGCGAAGAAAGCGTCGCAGCATAAAGGCGGCCGTCGCAAGGGGAAGAAGAATAAGTAGTGGGGAGTTGGCGACCGTAGAACCGAAAAGGCCGAAGGTAAATGAGGAAATAGAGTAAAGATTGATATAGAACTAAAAAGTTGATTATAAGATGAATATAGCAGTAGTAGGGACAGGTTACGTGGGGCTCGTATCGGGAACTTGTTTTGCCGAGATGGGAGTGAACGTGACATGTGTGGATATAGATAAAGATAAGATATCGAGATTGCAAAATGGCGAGATACCTATATATGAACCGGGGCTTGACGAGATGGTGACCCGCAATATCAGAGAGGGGCGATTGAAATTCAGTACGTCGCTTGCCGAGTGTCTTGACGGCGTAGATATAGTGTTCAGTGCGGTAGGGACCCCTCCCGATGAGGATGGGTCGGCCGACTTGCAATATGTATTAAATGTGGCGCGAGAGTTTGGGCGCAACATAAAGAAATATACGATACTTGTGACGAAGTCGACAGTGCCGGTGGGCACGGCCGCCAAGGTGCGCAAGGCCATCGAGGAAGAATTGGCGTCGCGTGGCGAGGCGATAGAGTTTGACGTGGCGTCGAATCCGGAGTTTTTGAAGGAAGGGGCAGCCATAAAAGATTTTATGAGTCCGGACCGCGTGGTGATAGGCGTAGATTCGGAGCGAGCCAGGGCGCTGATGACGAAATTGTATCGTCCGTTTATGCTGACCAACAACCGCATGATATTCACCGACATACCGTCGGCTGAGATGATAAAATATGCGGCCAATTCGATGTTGGCGACGCGCATATCGTTTATGAACGACATAGCTAACCTGTGTGAGATAGTGGGTGCGGATGTCAACATGGTGCGCAAGGGTATAGGCGCCGATGTGCGTATCGGTTCGAAGTTCCTGTATCCTGGCTGTGGTTACGGCGGGTCATGTTTCCCGAAGGACGTTAAGGCGTTGATAAAGACGGCCGAGCGCAACGGCTACGACATGCGAGTGCTCAAGGCAGTAGAGGCAGTCAACGAGCGCCAGAAAGGGGTGTTGTATGACAAGTTGGTGAAGGAGATAGGTTCGGACCTGAGGGGCAAGCGAGTGGCGTTGTGGGGATTGGCGTTTAAGCCGGAGACTGATGACATGCGCGAGGCTACGGCCCTGGTATTGATAGACAAGCTGACGCAATCGGGAGCTGAGGTAGTGGTTTATGACCCGGTAGCGATGACAGAGTGCCGTCGGCGCGTAGGCGACAAGGTGAAGTATGCCAATGACATGTATGACGCTGTGCTTGAGGCCGATGCGTTGCTGTTGCTTACGGAGTGGAAGCAGTTCAGGTTGCCGTCGTGGGGCGTAGTGAAGCATGCGATGCGCACTCCGATAGTGCTTGACGGCCGCAATATCTACGACCCCGAGGAGCTTGCACAGCAAGGATTTACGTATCATTGCATAGGGCGATAGAGCTCATTTGCCCATATATCTACCGCAATGCCGAAAATAGGGATTTGTGTAAAAAATCTGACCAGTGGCGGTGCTGAAAAGCAGGCCGTTATGTTGGCTAATGTTCTTGCTGAGCGCCATCAGGTCAGTTTTATAATACTCAACGGCGAGAAGATACACAGTAAATATCTTGACATGCTTTCGCCAGTAGTGCAGATCGTGAAGTTTGATGGCGATAAAAAAGAGCGCCTGAAGCAATACCGACAGTGGGTCCTTGAGGAAACGCCAGACCTGATATTCTCATATCTTACGGCGGCCAACTATTACAGTGTCAGAGCTGCGCGCGGCACTGCTACGAAAGTGGTGACCGGTCTGCGTAATTCGCGGCTTCCGCTGTCGAAGCATATCGCAGATGCGTTGCTCAACCGCATTGGAGCTGTGATGTCGGTATGCAATTGCGAGTCGGGCAAGCGCCATTTTGCGTCAAAAGGCTTCAAGGGGAGCAAAATCGTTGTGATACCCAACTGCTTTGACCCTATCGATAGCTACAGAGATCGTGAGCCTACGGATATTGTAAATGTAATAACCGTTGGGCGTTTTGTGCCCCAGAAGGATTACCACACTGCAATAAGGGCTGTTGCTGAGGCATCGCGGCGATGTCCACAGTTGAGGTTTACCGTCATAGGCTACGGCGAGCTCGAGACGCAGGTGCGAGGATGGCTCAGGGAAGAGGGTATAGAGGGTATAACTCGTATACTGATTGACTCCGACCGTGTAGCCGATGAATTGCGCATGGCTGATATATATATGTCGACATCGCTGTTTGAGGGCATCAGCAATTCCATCATGGAGGGGATGAATGCCGACATGCCCATAGTGGCCACCTCGGTTGGCGATAATGATGTGCTTGTAAAATCTGGAGTAAACGGCTATCTCACAGTCATTGGTGACTATGCGGCTATAGCTGGCCATCTTGTCGAACTTGTTGTTGACGTTGATAAACGGCGTGAGATGGGACGCCGGAGCAAGGAGATTTTGGAAGCTAATTTCACAAAAGAACTTTTTGCGGAGCGTTACAATAATCTAATAACAATGATACTCGGGAGATGAGGATAGTAGTAGTAGGGACGAGGGGGATACCGGATATACAGGGGGGAGTGGAGACGCATTGCGAGAATCTGTATCCTAGGATAGCGGCGATGGGTCATGACGTGACGGTGATACGTCGCCGGTGTTATGTGGAAGAAGGGAACCGTCGCAAGGAGTACAAGGGGGTGAAGTTGGTGGATATGTATACGCCTCGGAAGAAGAGTTTCGAGGCGATAATACATACGTTTTTGGCGGTGTTGAAGGCCAGAAGGCTGAAGGCCGATGTGGTGCATGTGCATGCCATCGGGCCGGCTATTATGGTGCCGATGGCACGGTTGTTGGGGATGAAGGTGGTGATGACCAACCATGGACCGGATTATGACCGGGGCAAGTGGGGGAGGATGGCAAAGACGGTGTTAAAGACCGGGGAGCGATGGGGAACACGATGGTCAAATAGAGTGATAGTGATATCGAAAGTCATAGCCGACATATTGCGCAAGAACTATGGCAGGGAAGATACCGACCTGATATACAATGGAGTGAATGCGCCGGAACTGTCGGGGCGCACCGATTATATCACGCAGATGGGTTTGGAGCCGGGGAAGTATGTCGTGGCGATAGGACGTTTTGTGAAAGAGAAAGGTTTTCATGACCTTATTGAGGCGTATAAGCGGCTGAACCGAAGTGATATACGTCTTGCGATAGCGGGCGACAGCGACCACCCTGACGATTATAGCGAAACGCTGAAGCGCCAGGCGGCAGATGCGGGAGTAGTGCTGACCGGGTTTATAAAGGGGGAGAAGCTCAACCAGTTGAGGCACAATGCGGCATTGTTTGTGTTGCCATCGTATCATGAGGGGTTGCCGATAGCGTTGCTTGAGGCGATGAGCGAGGGGCTTGACGTTGTGGTTAGCGATATACCGGCCAATAAGATAAAAGAGCTTGCGGCTGGAGATTTCTTTCCGGTTGGCGACGTAGACGCGCTTGCTGCGAAGATGGCAGAAAAATTGTCGAAAGGGATGAGGCCTCGGCAGTATGACCTTACGAATTATAATTGGGATAAGATAGCGCAGTCGACAGTAAAGGTTTATGAAGAGGTAGTAGGAGGGAAAGGGAGAAAGAAATCGGGGTCGAAGGGAAACGGACATGGCCACGATAGAACGAAAAAGAAAGGAGCGTAGAGAGATGAAGATATTGGTGACAGGAGCAGCCGGATTTATAGGTTCGCGACTGATGATGAAGCTTGCCGAGCGCGGCGACAGCGTAGTTGGCATAGATAATGTGAATGACTATTACGACGTAAGGTTGAAGTATGGCCGGTTGCGCAGTGCAGGGTTTGAAGTAGGGCCGAACGGGGTGAAATGGGGCGAGGAGATGCGGAGCCGGCGCTATAGGGATTGCAGGTTTGTGAGGATGTCGATAGACGACAAGCACGGGGTAGACACCCTTTTTGCGCAGGAGGGATTTGATACGGTGGTCAATCTTGCGGCGCAGGCTGGAGTGAGGTATTCGATTACCAATCCGTATGCCTATCTTCAGAGCAACCTTGTGGGCTTTCTGAATATACTTGAGGCGTGTAGGAATAATAAAGTTGGTTATCTGGTATATGCGTCGTCGTCGTCGGTATATGGCAGCAATGAGAAAGTGCCATATTCAGAAGATGACAAGGTGGACACGCCGGTGAGCTTGTATGCAGCGACGAAGAAATCAAATGAGCTGATGGCGCATGCGTATAGCAAATTGTATGGGATAAAGGTCACCGGGTTGCGATATTTCACGGTATATGGCCCGTGGGGGCGTCCGGATATGTCGCCGATGTTGTTTGCCACGGCGATAGAGCGAGGGGAAGCGATAAAAGTGTTCAACAATGGGGATATGATACGGGATTTCACGTATATTGACGACATAGTGGATGGGACTATCAAGGTCGTAGACACGCCCCCCGTCGAAGAGTCGGGCAAGGTGAGCGCGCGAGTGTACAATATAGGGTGCTCCCATCCGGTGAAGCTTATGGATTTCATATCGGAGATAGAGCGCGCCATGGGATGCGAGGCGAAGAAAGAGTATCTGCCGATGCAGCCGGGGGATGTGTATCAGACCAATGCCGATACCAGCCGGCTTGAGCGCGAGATAGGATATAGTCCGCGATACACGTTGCATGAGGGGATAGGGAAGTTTGTGGAATGGTATCGATCAGAAGAAAATCCGTTGCGGGGGAACTAAAGAGTCGACACTATTGTTGTAGGAATACACTGCGAATAACTGCGAATAATGCAGAAATAGCGGTAAAGAGATGCATAATTTTGAAGAATTGAAAACTCTTGCGTATCTTTACTGCATTACAATAAGCTACAGGCATTGGAAGGGAAGCGAAGCATATTTGGGAAGATATGGGGAGCGACATGGAAGACGATGGTGTCGCTGTTGCTTATCTTGGTAGTGTGCGTAATTGCGCTCTACCTACCCTTTGTGCAGGATTATTTGGTGCCGCGGGTGCTTGACATGGTCAATAGCGAAGAGCTGGAGATAGCAGTGGAGCATTTCAGATTGAAATTTCCGCTTGATATAGAAGTGCGGGGGCTTGAGGTAAAGCAGCGGGGCGACACGCTATTGATGGCTAAAGAGGCGCGGGTAAGCGTCAATCCATTGCCGTTGATAGGCGGGAGTGTGAAGGCTGGGGAAATAGGGATTAAAGACGTGTATTTCAAGTCGGGAGCCCCCGACTCGGCAAGTTATATCCGAGTCCAGGTAGGGCAAGCAATTTTGAGGAACGCAGAAGTGGGGCTGTCGGCGCAGAGCGTAAATGTAGACGATATAGAGCTTTCCGGAGGAAATATAAGGGTAGCATTGCGTAATGACAGTACGCCTCCGACGCCGCCATCGGGACCGACATCGTGGAAGATAGCGGGGAAGAAAGTTGCGCTAAACGATATAGATTTTGAGATGACTATGGTCGATGCCGGCGATAGCATAGGAGCGCGATTGGACACATTCAAGTTGCTTTTCGGAGCCATAGACCTTGGCCGGCACAGCGTGGAAGTGGCCGATGTGGCAATCGACGGAGTGGCGGCGCGTTATGTCGTCGGCAACATTGCCGGGGGCGGTGTTCATGAAGATGGCGGCGAAGTAGCAGATGCTGACCAAGCCGAAGAGCCGACAGAAGAGGCGCAGGGAGTAGATACTGAGCCGTGGCGCATAAGTGTGGGGCATGTGCTGCTTGACAATGGCGATGTGTTGTATGCTGCGGCAGGCGTAGAGCCGCAGCCGGGATTGGATATGCGATATGTCGATGTGGGCAGGCTTAAAGTAGAGGTGGATTCATTTTACAATTGTGGCGCCGAGATGCGGGTGCCCATACGTAAGATAGAGGCTACGGAACGGTCGGGGTTGCAACTTGCTGGAGAAGGGTTGTTTGCTATGGATGCAGAGGCTATTGCGGCTAAAGGGTTTAGCTTTAAGACACTGGCATCGGCAATAGAATTGGATGCAGAGTATGGGTTGAGGTCGGAAGATAGTCCGTTGAGAGTGCGGGTAAATGCCGACATCGACCCGATAGATGTGAAGCTGGCAATTCCGTCGATGGAAGAGACATTGGCTATGATGCCGCAGTATAGGAAGATAGAGGTCGACGTGGAAGCCGAAGGATCGTTGTCGGAATTGCGAATTGGCGGGACAGGGATAGCGATGCGCAATTATTTTGATGTGGAGCTGTCGGGGATATTGAAGGATATAGGCGACATGGACCGTGCTACCGGCCATATTGACATAGCCGGAGATTTCAGAGATGTCAACTTCCTGAAGCCGACACTTATGGATGCGAAGTCGGGGAGGGCGCGGCAGCTGCCGCCATTGCGACTTGACGGCGCCATAGATATGTCGGGCGGGACCATAGGGGGAGACTTGCAGGCTATGACAGCCGATGGCGAAGTGGCCCTTTCGGGGAAGTGGAATTCAAAGGCTGAAGGGTATGGTATAAAAATCGATGCCGATAAATTCCCGTTGGGCACATTCCTGCCCGGATTGGGAATAGGCCGGATGACAGCCAAAGTGGAGGCCGATGGTAGAGGATTGGACATGATGAGCCGACGCACGCAGATGTATGCCATGGTCGACGCCATCGATGTGGAGTACCGGGGGCATCGGTTGCATGACCTTACCGTAGTAGCAAATATAGGGGAAGGAAATGCCGATGTGAACGTGACGTCGGCCAATAGAGTCGTAGATGGCAATCTTCATGCGTCGGGCAATCTATCGGGCAAGACGTATGAGTGGAACATTGCCGGAGATTTTCGCCATATAGACATGCATGCTTTGGGGCTCACCGACACTGTAGGGAGCGTGATGGCATCGATGTCGGGTTGGGCGATGGTGACGCCGTCGAGCAACGAAATAGATGCGACATTGGAGCTGCATCGCTTGGAGGCGCAGATGGGGGCAGAGCAAATATCATTGCGAGATTTCAATGTGGGCTTCACGGGCAATGACACGCTGACTTTGGCAACGGTGGAGAACCGGGATTTGAAACTTAATTATGAGTCGCATACGGCACCCGACAGCGTGGCAGAGCGCATGACAATGGCTCTTGGACTGATAGACGAGATGGCAGCGCATCATAAGATAGATGTAGAGGCGTTGCAGCGGGCATTGCCAGAGTTCAGCCTTGACGTAGAGGCCGGCAGGGGGAATGCCTTGTACGATTATCTGAAAGGGAAGGGGACAACCGTGGGGCACATATCGCTAAAGGCGAGCAACGACAGCATAATAAGGATGAGCGCGGCGGTCGACGAGCTGACGAGCGGAGAAACGCAAATCGACCGGATAGACTTTGCGGCCGTTCAGGAAGGTAAAATGCTTAACTATGAGTTGCTTATAGACAATGAGCCGGGCACGTTTGACGACTTTGCACATATATCAGGCAAAGGGTATATAGGCGGGGATAGGGTGATGGTAGCGTTGCATCAGCGTAACATAGATGAAGCTACCGGCTATAGGATAGGAGGGATAGTGGAGATGACAGACACGACGTTGCAGCTGAAGCTTGACCCTGTCGACCCGGTGATAGGCTACAAGGCGTGGACTGTGAATGAAGATAATTATATACGGGTAAATACGCAGACGTATCATGTAGATGCCAATCTGCTGATGCAGAACAATGAGAGTAGGCTGCGGCTGTATACTGAGCATGACGAGCGACAAGGCGACGACCATCAGGAGAGCATCAACGTAGATATATCGAAGATACAGATAACTGATTGGATATCGCTCAATCCCTATGCCCCTCCGATGAAGGGAGAATTGTCGGCCAAAATGCGGTTGTCGACCTCGCCGGGAGTGGTGAACGGGTCGGGAAATGTGGTGCTTGCTGATTTCATGTATGCTAAACGCCGAGTCGGAACGCTTGATTTAGGATTTGATGTTACTACCAACCGAAGTGGAACTATAACAGCGACAACCGCGATGAAGGTAGACGGGCAGGAGGTGATGACCGCCACGGGAGCGCTGAATGACACGACACAGGTAGAGCCGTTTAAATTAGACTTCTTGTTGACCCGGTTGCCGTTGAAGATAGCGAACCCGTTTATCGAAGGGGCAGCGAAGTTGGATGGCTATCTGAGCGGAGAAATGGATGTGACAGGGAGCCTGCTGTCGCCGGTGTTTGACGGACATTTGGCATTTGACTCGGCAACAGCCAAGGTGGGGATGCTTGGTACGACATTCCGATTCAGTGAGAATGAGATACCGGTAGATTCAAATGAGATACGCTTTAACAAGTATAGCATCTACGGAGTGAATGACCGCCCGATAGAGATTACCGGCACTGTGGATATGAGCAGCATGGATATCGACCTTGGGATGCAAGCCGATAACGTGCAGGTAGTAGGTAATGACAAGCGCCGCGGTAGCGACGTGTATGGGAAGGCGTATATATCGCTTGATGCAGAGGCGAAAGGCGACATGAGGCTGATAAATGCGCGCGCCAATGTGTCGATAAATGAGGGTACGAATGTGACGTATGTGGTGCCGGTGTCGAGCACGCAGATCTCGTCGCAGGATGTCGACGATATGGTCCATTTCGTGAACTTTGCGGATACGGCATCGGTGGTGGTGGGTGATACGTTGCCCCCGCTGGGGATGTTGCTGAATCTGACAGCTATGTTGAAAGTGGAGGAAGGGTCGGTGATAGGCGTCGACTTGTCGTCGAGCGGGCAGGACCGAGTGCAGGTGAAGTCGAATGGTACGATAGATTTCACGATGAATGCGTTGGGCGATACGCGCACAACCGGGCGGTTGAATATCACGGGAGGATATGTAAGGTATACGCCACCGCTGATGTCGGAGAAGATGTTTGACTTCAACGAGGGGAGCTATGTGGCATTTAATGGCAATATTGCAAATCCGACGTTGAAGGTGACGGCAGTAGATGAGGTCAAGGCAAATGTGACCGGGGAAGGGCAAAATTCGCGGCTTGTCAATTTCGATGTCATACTTCGCGTGAATGGAACGGTGGAGAACCTTGATGTGGCATTTGACTTGGACACCAATGAGGACTTGACGGTGCGCAACGAGCTACAGTCGATGTCGCCCGAGCAGCGTGCCAATCAGGCGATGAACCTGTTGCTGTACAATATGTACACCGGTCCGGGCACGAAGGGGAATGCGAATATAACGGGCAATCCGTTGTACAGTTTCCTATCGTCGCAGCTCAACACGTGGATGGCTAACAATGTAAAGGGCGTAGATATATCATTTGGTATCGACCAGTATGAGAAGACGCTCGACGGGTCGTCGTCGACAGCGACGAGCTATAGCTACCGAGTGTCGAAGAGCTTCATGGACGACAGGTTTAAGGTCGTGGTAGGAGGGAATTATGCTACGGATGCCGATGCGAATGAAAATCTGTCGCAAAATTTGATCAACGATATATCGTTTGAGTATCTTATCAATAAGTCGGGGACGATGTATGTGAAGTTGTTCAGGCATACCGGATATGAGAGTATACTTGAGGGCGAGGTGACACAGACCGGCGTAGGATTTGTGTATAAGCGCAAGCTCCGCACGTTGCGGAATATTTTCGGGAAGCAGGCGCCGCGCGACATATCTTTGCATAAGGAAGATGCAGTGCATATAGCCGGGGAAGTGCTTCGAATGTTTAAGAGCCAGAGCAAACCTGAGACGCCGGTAGGGGGAGCGCAGAGCGACAGGCAACCATTTAAGATGGAAGAAGATGAGAAAAAGGTTGAATAAAATAGTAGTGCTTATTGCGGTAGCGACGTTGATGATAGCGGCTGCGGGATGCTCTACGACCCGTCGATTGGAAGAAGGCGAGGTGCTGTATAGGGGGCTGAAGGGGGTCAAGTATGCCAATCCGGAGGAGGAAGAGTTGCCTGAAGGGCTGCTTGACAATATAGAGATGGCAGTAGATGCGCCCGGCAATAAGAATACGTTACTGTTTTTCCCGGTGGGGTTGTGGGTTTACAACAATATGGGGTCGCATGAGTCGGGATTCAAGAAATGGTTTTACAATAAGTTTGTGCAGGAGCCAGTAGTGGTGTCGGACATACGGCCAGAGGTGCGCACAAAGATGATAGATGAGATACTTGCCAATAACGGGTATTTCAGGGGCGGGAGCAGTTATGAGCTTGTGTCGGGGAAGAATAAGCGTAAGGCAAAGATAGCCTATACGGTAAGTGCAGGGAGACCATATTTGCTTGATTCGATATATCTGTTGCCGGATACGTGTCATTTAAGCCATGCTATAGACTCGTTGGCAAAGAGGGAGCCGTATTTGCGGAGTGGCGAGCGATATTGCACCGACTCGTTGCAGGCAGTGAGGACGAGGATTACCAACTCGTTGCGCAACCGAGGGTATTACTATTTCAAGCCCGAGTTTATAGAGTATTTTGCCGATTCGCTACAAAATCCGGGTCATATATCGATACGCATGGCGTTGGCAAACAAAATGCCAGATATGGCACGGCAGCGATATGTGACTGGAGACGTGACGATGTATATCCACCGGAACGAGGGAGGCGGCACGGCAGATACAGTGGCTATGCCACGCGGGACGTTGATACAGAAAATGCCGTCGAAGTTTCGGCGAGAATTGATGAACGAGTGCGTGACGTTTAATAAGGGGAAAGTGTTTTCGGTGCGCGATATGGATCGCACGCAGCGATATTTGGCGCGATTGGGCATATTCAATGCCATATCCATCACGGCGAAGCCCGATACCTTAGCTTCGGTATCGACGCTTGATGTGGCGATATCGTGTACGTTTGATATGCCCTTGGAGACGTCGATAGAGGCCAACGTGTCGTCGAAGTCAAATTCGTATTTAGGACCAGGGTTGACGTTGGGGCTTATGCACCGCAACATGTTTGGCGGCGGGGAGCAGTTGAATGTCAGTCTGACCGGGGCTTACGAGTGGCAGACGGGCCATGGTCGGTCGTCGTTGTTTAATTCCTACGAGGTGGGGCTTGCGGGGTCGTTGACGTTTCCGCGGTTCATAGCGCCGAGCTTCATACCGCGGCGTAAGTATTCGTCGAACATGACTCGAGTGTCGGTGAGTGCCGACTTGCTCAATCGACCGCATTATTTCAAGATGGCTCAGTTCAACACGTCGTTTGGATATGATTGGATGTCGTCGCGGTATGTGAATAATAATCTGACGGTGTTTAAGCTAACGTATTCCAAGCTGCTGCATACGACGGCCGATTTTGATTCGATAACGGCGGCAAATCCGGCGATAGCGTTGTCGTTCAGGTCGCAGTTCATACCGCAGTTATCGTATACGTATAGCTATGACCGCACGTTCCGCAAAAAGCACACGGTTAGGTATCAGATTTCGGTAACTGAGGCGGGCAATCTGTTTTGGACGATATATGAGGCATGTGGCAAGAAAGGGGAGAAGACGTTGTTTAATACGCCGTTTTCGCAGTTCATAAAAGGTACGGCACAGGTGGTGTACGGACGGAGGCTGGGGGGCTCGCATTGGTTGTGGATGCGTGCTGGCGTAGGAGCGGCGCATGCTTATGGGAATGCTACGGAGGTGCCGTATACCGAGCAGTTTTATTGTGGCGGAGCCAATTCGGTGCGAGCATTCACGGTTAGGTCGATAGGGCCGGGGAGCTATCGTGCGTCACAGGGCGATGTCAATGGTTATTTCGACCAGACGGGCACGTTTAAGTTTGAGTTTAATGCAGAGTACAGGTTTCCGATAATGGGGCCGTTGCAAGGGGCATTGTTTTTTGATGCGGGCAATGTGTGGTTGCTCAGTGAAGATCCGCAACGTCCGGGCGGCTTGCTGAGTGGGAAGCGATTTTTCAAGGAGTTGGCAACAGGCACAGGCTTGGGGTTGAGGCTTGATATATCGATGCTTGTGGTGCGTGCCGACTTGGGCATAGGGATACATGCGCCGTATGAAACGGGCAAGAGCGGGTATTATAATATGGAGACGTTTGGCAAGTCGTTGGCATTTCATTTGGCGATAGGTTATCCGTTCTAAAGGCGTTAGCGTGATGTTGGAGCGGGCATATTTAGGCTGAAAAACGTCAAAACCGAGCAAAACCGTAGATTGGAAAAAGGAATTAGGTTGCGAAAATTTTGGGGTTAAAAATAAGATTTAGTAATTTTGTGGGCGAAAAGCCACCAGATTAAATTGAATCGAGTAACAAGAGCTTGTTGAAGAGTCAACGGGCTCTTGTTGCGTTAAAATAGTATCCAATCTAAAGATAAGCCGTAGGGGGACAGAAGTGTTGCCCGAGTAAGATAAATAATCACATTCCGGCCAGGACTTTGTCGAAGTCTTGGCAAGATATGTGGCGCACGTTGATGCCGCGGAATTTGGATATTGCACGGTTGGTGGCTGCGATACATTCCGGGCGCCAGCATTGCGAGGAAGTCTCGGCAAGAGAGAACATGGCCATGGCGAAGCTACGTGCGGCATCGATGCGTAGCTGGGCTTGGGCGTCGGTGACGATGAGGTAGGCGAAGTCGTTGACGTTGAAAAAGTCGGGGTCGGACATTTCGGAGCAAATAGCGATGCTTGCTTCGAGCTTTTCGCGGAAATGGTAGCGATTGACTTGTCGGTTGATAGAGTCGGCGTTTACATCTTTGGTGTAAAGGAGGTATTTCACCCAGCTTTTCAATTCGATGAAGCAGAAAGTGTTGCCAGAATGGGAAATGGAAATGGCGTCGACCGAAGGCGGCATGTGAATGATGCCTTTTTTCTTGCAGTAAAGCTCCTTTATTTTGTCGAAATTGATGACGGGTGTCGATACGGGCTTAGCGCAGAAGCTGGCCGATTGGCATAGAGAATGAAGGCGGCAAAGAGGGCCGACGAGTTGGCGATGCTGAGTGCGCAATTTTTTGAAAAGTTCCCGTGATGTCATGGCGATGCGAGGCATTAAGTGGGGTAAGTTGCAAGTGGAGAGGGCGAGTGGGGAGGATAGGTGGTGGCGATTGTCAGTCGGATGAAAGGTCCATTATTTCGTTGAGCGGAGCGGCGAGTTTGATGAAGATGCGGTTGAGGTCGTCGTTGACACATTGTGTGATGGAAGTGGAGCCGTTCATTTCCGTGAGGTAATAGTCGACGTATTGTTCGGCCTTCATTTTGACGGCGAAGTGGCGTATTCCTTGGATGAAATAGGGGGAGTGGGTTGACACGATGATAGGCACTCCTTGAGCGGCGAGGATTACGAAGAATTGCGCGAGGCGAATTTGCCAAGAAGGGTGTAGGTGGTTTTCCGGTTCGTCCCATATCAAAGGGCGTTCGGGGCTTACCATCTTGTTGTCGAGCAAAATTTGGAGCAGCCCGAGGCTTTTGACCCCCGACGCGACGTTGAGCGGGACGATGTCGTTGTCGCCTTGTCGGAACATGACGGCATGCCGGACGGTATCGTAGAAGAAAGTGCCGCCAGCAATTTGCGCTAAGGTGGAGGAAGAAATGGAGTCGCGCGCATACTGCATGTCGCAGCTATAACGCAGGGATTCAATTTTTTCCACGATGTCGGCGACGTGGGCGGGCAGCATCAATGCTGTGGCAGTGTTGTCGTTGTCGAAAAATTGGGCGCCCGACACTTTGCCGAGGATGTCGAGGAGGTGGAGATAAAGGGGGGACTCTATGTAGGTGACATCGCGCAGGAGCGACTTGCCGGAGCATGACGTTACGGCGACGTTGTTGTGGTTGATGGAGTAGGCAAGCGACATATCGGCGGCCGTATCGGCAAACGAGACGCATGAGGGGCCGGCGGCATCGGATGATATGTTGCCGAGAAATTCGCTGCGAAGCAATCGGTTGAGTGCAACGGCAATGGCGTCGTTGGTGTCGGGCGGCAAAGCTATGTAAGCGGCAATTGCATCGATGTCGCGAGCGAGGAGAGAGGCAATGTCGCGGTCGGCGACGGCCTCGAGGATGGGAGCGAAGTAATTACGCACGGCGCTTTCGGATGTCATGGCGCATAACTCGTTGATGAAATGCGCGCGCGAAGCGGGCACAAATTCGTCGAAAGCGGGATTGTTGTCGGTGAGGCGCAATTTGAAAAGGCGGCTGAACACAGGGTCGGCAAGGTCGCCCACGGCCTTTTTGCGGGAAGCCGCGATGTTGTTGCGCGATGACGCTATGGCTTTGAGGGTGGCGAAGATAGTTTTGCCTACGGTGCTTTTACCGGAACCGTTTTCGCCGGCAATCACGGCGAGCCCATTGATGGAGATGTCGGCCTGTCCTACGATGTTTAGTCCTGTAATGCTTATTTTCATGGTTGCTGATATTGATATACAAATATAAGGAAAGGGATGGAGAAAATCAATAGCAAGAGCGACCGATACTCGCTGATGAGGAGAATTTTCCTATCATTGGCGATAAAAAGCCCACCTAATAAGCGCTTTTTCCGCTGGTGGAAAGGAAATGTATAAAAGGAGATTTGCCAAGCCTGTTACGAGGCTCGAAAAGGTGGGCCGATGAAAGAAAAATCATGATATTAATGCAAAAAACAATCTAAAAAACTAATATCGGGTAAAAAATAGCTAAAAAATATTGCTAATTAAAAACAAATAGCTAACTTTGCAACATCAAAACCCAACAATTGATTAAATAATGACTCGATTTAGCTCATATTATTCATTTTTTTATTTTTATTTTGACAAAAGATAAAAAGAGGGATTTTATGGCATAAGGCTTAATTGAACGTTTAGATGATTAACAAAAAAATATAAAATCCCGTTGTAACAAGCGGGATTTTTTTTTGAGCAAAAAAATATGAAACGTAGAGTGACAATACAAGGTGTGGCTGGGTGCTACCACGATGCAGCGGCAAGGCTTTATTTCGCTGGCGAAGATATAGAGACGGTGCCATGCGACACGTTTAACGACATGTTTGACGTGCTGTCGTCAGATGCTTCGATGTATGGCATATTAGCAATCGAAAATACCATAGCCGGGTCGTTGCTCCAAAACCATGAATTGTTGCGACAGAGCAATTTGCGAGTCATAGGGGAGCAAAAGATGCGCATCACCCACATGCTTGCCGCCCTCCCTGGACAGTCAATCGACGAGCTTACTGAGGTCAATTCCCATCCCATAGCGTTGATGCAGTGTGAAAACTATCTTCGCCGTCACCCCAATCTCAAGATGATTGAGAAATTTGATACGGCGGGGTCGGCCCGTGAGATAGCCGAGAACAATCTTGTAGGGCATGCGGCAGTGTGCGGCGAATATGCCGCACAGCTTTACGGCTTGAATATCCTCGAACGTAGTATTGAAACCAACAAGCGCAATTTCACACGTTTTCTCATCCTTGCCGACCCGTTGCAAGCCGACGAGGCAACCCGTAAAAACCCCATTGACAAGGCCTCATTGGTGTTCACTTTGCCGCACACCAATGGCGCACTATCGAAAGTGTTGACCATATTCTCGTTCTACGATATGAACCTGTCGAAGATACAATCGTTGCCCATATTGGGCCGCGAGTGGGAATACCGTTTCTATGTCGATTTGACGTTTGACAACTATACTCGTTATCGCCAGGCTATTGATGCCGCCCGTCCGTTGACCAACGATTTCAAGATACTTGGTGAATATGCCCATTGTGAAACCCAGCTGTGATTAAATACAAAAATATGATACCATCCGACATACGCCCGGCATCGCGTGTAGATGCCATAGAAGAATACTATTTTTCGCGAAAGCTAAAAGAGGTGGCAGCGCTTAATGCTGCCGGCGCCGACATCATATCGCTCGGTATCGGCGGCCCCGACCGCATGCCGCATGCCGATGTGATATCCACATTGGCAACTGAAGCGGCCACACCCGGCAATCACTCCTACCAGCCATATACCGGTATCCCGGCATTACGCAAAGCCTATGCCGATTGGTATCACCGTTACTATGGCGTAGACCTAAATCCCGATAATGAGATATTGCCGCTTATAGGTTCGAAAGAGGGTGTGCTGCACATCTCGCTGGCATTTCTCAATCCCGGCGATGGCGTCCTGGTGCCCAACCCCGGTTATCCCACCTATTCATCGGTGAGCAAACTCGTGGGCGCCCGTATCATCAGCTACGACCTTGATGAAAACCACGGGTGGCAACCCGACTTCGACGCATTGGAAAATACCGACCTTAGCGGGGTCAAGCTGATGTGGGTCAACTATCCCAATATGCCCACCGGAGCCCGTGCGTCGGCAGCCCTTTATGAACGACTTGTCGACTTCGGACGCCGCCATTCCATCGTCATTGTCAACGACAACCCTTATAGCTTCATTCTCAACGATAATCCACAGTCGATATTGTCGGTGCCCGGGGCAAAGGATACTGTCATAGAGATGAATTCGTTAAGCAAGAGCCACAATATGGCAGGTTGGCGATTGGGCATGGCAGCTTCCAACCCCACCTTTATCAACTGGGTGCTCAAGGTGAAATCCAATATTGACTCCGGGCAGTTCAAGCCAGTTATGCTTGCTGCTGCCAAGGCGTTGAGCTTGGGCGATGACTGGTATGCCGAAGTCAACAAGGTATACGCCGAGCGGCGCAAGGTGGCCGAACAGATTATGCAGGCCCTTGGTTGCTCATTCGATCCGTCGCAGCAAGGCCTCTTTGTGTGGGGCAAGATACCGGCCGAAGCATTGTCGGCTGAAGCCGTTGCCGACAAGGTGCTCTCCGATGCGCGCGTCTTTATTACTCCCGGATTTATATTCGGGTCGAATGGTGAGCGATACATACGAGTGTCGCTATGCACTCCTGTCGAGCGCATGAAAGAGGCCCTTGAACGTATTAAAAACATGAAATAATACAAATAAACTATATAAAACGATGAAAGATTTACAACCTATAAGATTGGACGGCATTGATGCCAATGCCCCGATGATTATAGCCGGACCATGCTCAGCCGAGACACGCGAGCAAGTGTTGGACACAGCACGCCAATTGGCAGCCAATGGTATTAAGATATTTAGAGCCGGGATATGGAAGCCGCGCACCAAGCCGGGCGGTTTTGAAGGCGTAGGCGTGGAAGGCCTCGAATGGCTTAAAGAAGTGAAGGCTGAGACCGGCATGTACACCGCTACCGAAGTGGCCACTAAGCAGCATGTCGAAGCCGCCCTTGCCGCAGGTGTCGACATACTATGGATAGGTGCGCGCACCTCAGCCAACCCGTTCGCAATGCAGGAGATAGCCGATGCTCTCGCCGAATCGGGCGCCGATGTGCCGGTATTGGTGAAAAATCCGGTAAATCCCGACCTTGAGCTGTGGATTGGAGCTATGGAGCGTATCTACAATGCCGGCATACGTCGCATCGGTGCGATACATCGTGGCTTCAGCGCCTACGGCAAGCACCTCTACCGCAACCTCCCTCAATGGCACATACCCATCGAGTTGCGTCGTCGCCTCCCCGAAATACCTATCTTCAGCGACCCGTCGCATATCGGTGGTAAGCGCGAACTTGTAGCGCCCTTGGCCCAGCAAGCTCTTGACATGGGCTTCGACGGACTTATCATTGAAAGCCATTGCGACCCCGATTGCGCTTGGAGCGATAAAGCTCAGCAAGTCAACCCAGATGTGCTCAACTTCATCCTCAACACCCTCGTAATACGCGATGCCAAGACTTCAACCGAAAGCCTCACACTGCTTCGCCAGCAAATCGACCAGATAGACAACGAGATACTTGAAAGCCTGAACAAACGTATGCGAGTGTCGCGCGAAATCGGCCAATACAAGAAGGAACACCGCATGCCCGTGCTACAGGCCGGCCGTTACGACTCTATCATGAAATCGCGTGTCAAGCTCGCCACTGAGATGGGCATGTCGGCCGAGTTTATGACTTCGGTGCTGTCGGCCATCCATGAAGAATCGGTTCGTCAGCAGATTGAAATCCTCAACCGCCGTTAATCATTAGCCCAGATATGAAAATACTGATATTGGGAGCCGGGAAGATGGGCTCATTTTTCTCCGATGTGCTCTCGCGCGACCACCAGGTGGCTATCTATGATGTCGACCCCGAACGTTTGCGCTTCACATTCAATGTGCTACGTTTCACCACCCTCGACGAAATCAAAGAATTTGCCCCCGAACTCGTCATCAATGCAGCTACGGTGAAATATACGTTGTCGGCATTTGAATCGGTGATGCCGGCCCTGCCTTCCACCGCTATTCTCAGCGATATAGCTTCGGTAAAAACCGGACTGCCTGAGTTTTATGCTTCTTGCGGGCATCCGTTTGTGTCGACCCACCCCATGTTTGGCCCCACTTTCGCCTCCTTGAGCAACCTTGCCAACGAGAATGCCATCATCATTACCGAAAGTGACCACCTCGGGAAAACATTCTTCCGCGACCTCTACAATTCGCTTCATCTTCACATTGAAGAATACAGCTTTGAAGAGCACGACCTCACCATCGCCTACTCATTGTCGATACCTTTCGCGTCGACTTTGGTGTTTGCCGGAGTGATGGAACACCAGGACGCTCCCGGCACTACGTTCAAGCGCCACATGGCAATAGCTCGCGGACTGATGTCGGAGGACGATTATCTTCTCAGTGAAATACTCTTCAACCCTAATACTCCGGCTCAGCTCGCAAAGATTCAGGACAAGCTTGCCCAGCTGCAGCAGATTGTGGCCAATCGCGACTCTAAAGCTATGGCGCAATTCCTCCACGACACTCGCGAGAGGTTGAAGTAGTAGCGTCGCGGCATATTCGTCATTGCGATATCTCATAAGCATAACGCCGGTGTATCAATGCTGATATGCCGGCGTTGCCGTATGTTCTAATACATAGGAGATTGACCGGCTTCAGCATGACGATAATGTGGGCGGAGAGGAGCGAAAAAAGCCGACTCGATTTTGGATAATCAAGTCGGCTTTTCCGATTGTATGCGTATGCTTTCTTTACAGGATGCAGTGGGCATCCGTTTAAGCGATAATCCTGTGGATTACTGCAATGTGCCGGCGTTGGCTTTGTCGATCATTGCCTGGTTGGCAGTGATGTAGATTTCAACGCGGCGGTTTTGTGCGCGACCTTCAGCGGTGGCGTTTGATGCGACATAGTCCTGCATCGGCAAACCTTCGGCGTAAAGGCGGTAGGATGCCACGCCCGAGTTGAGCAGATAAGTGCGAACGGCTTCGGCGCGACCAGTAGATACGCGTTGGTTTACCTCAAGGCCGCCGGTGTTGTCGGTGAACCCGTAGATTTGCACGTCGGTGTCGGGGTTGGAGTTGAGCGACTGTGCGAAGCGAGTGAGTTCGGCCTTAGCCGACGAGCTGAGCGATGTGCCATTTGTGGGGAAGAGGATGCCGCCGTTGAAAGTCACCTTGATGGCGCGGAGACCGTTCTGGTCGGTAGTTTCCTCTACGGTTGCTGCTTGAGCGAGTTCTTCTTCAAGCTGCTTCTGCTGCTTGTCCATCTTGTTGCCGATGAGGGCACCTGCGCCGGTTCCAACTGCAGCACCGATACTGGCACCGATGGCAGCACCTTTGCCGCCGCCAATGATAGCACCCAAAGCTGCGCCTATTCCGGCACCGCTACCGCCACCTATCAAGGCGCCTTTGCCGGTGTTGCTCATTGATGAACAGCCTATCTGCACCAACATGCAACCAGTCAGCGCAAAAATCGTTGTAATTTTCAAAAGTTTCATTGTGGTAAATAATTAAATTGTTATTTGTTTCAATTTTTTGCAAAGTTAAAAAACTAAATGGTTTTATTCTACTTTTTATCAAATTTTTGCAATATTTATTCACATTTTCCAATTGTCGAATAATCATTGGCGGGAGCCAATATTGATAGTTATACAATTTTTTTTGGCAATTTGTTTTTGACAGTTTGGTAAAAATGCCTAAATTTGGGGTATAAATTTGACAAATTGAACTGTGTTCTTTGCCGCAGCGATAAGATTCTGATAGTTAACCTGATTAGTATTTCAAGATGGCTCAGTCAATAACGGGAAGCGAGCGTAAATCATCGACAATGTTATTCCACTTAGCGGCATTGTTCGTGATAGCAGTGTGGGGCACGTCGTTTGTGTCAACTAAGGTGTTGCTCGATGCCGGATTGCATGCCGTGGAAATCTACATTTATCGTTTTTTTGTGGCCTATCTCATTGTGCTGGCTGTGTGTCATAAGAGGTTGTGGTCCAATTCGCTGGTTGATGAATTGCTCTTTGCCGTGTGCGGATTGTGCGGCGGGTCAATCTATTTTATTGCTGAGAATACGGCCCTTAATTACACGTTGACTTCCAATGTGTCGCTGATTACCACCCTTTCGCCATTGCTCACTACGCTGCTCATAGGCGCAATCTATAAGAATGAGCGCCCCGGAGCATGGATCTACGTCGGTTCGGTGGTGGCCATAGTGGGTGTGGCGTGCATAATATTCAAGTCGGGATTTCATCTTGAGGTCATGCCGTTGGGCGATTTGTTGGCCCTATCGGCAGCCTTTTCATGGGCCATATATAGCATTGTGCTTCGAAAGGTCAATGCCAACTATTCTGCGCTGTTCATCACCCGCAAGACGTTTTTCTACGGCTTGCTTACTGCGTTGCCTTTCATGGCATTCGAGCCTGAGATTGCTCCGTTGTCGGCATTGGGCGAGCCTATAGTGCTCTTAAACTTGCTCTTCCTTAGCCTCACGGCATCGCTTATTGCCTATGTCATCTGGTCGCAGACGGTGAAACGCCTCGGTGCGATTAAGGCGTCAAACTACCTGTATTTCCAGCCGGTAGTTACCATGATAGTTTCGGCTATTATGCTCCCCGACGACCCGCTTACGCTCGTAGGGTGCTTAGGATGCGTATTGATTATCGGCGGTGTGTGGTTCGGCGATTTCATGACGCGGAAGAGAGGGTAGTGGTTGCGCTGCTTCTCGGTATGCGGCGCTGCCCCTTGGCATGTCGCGTTGCTTCTCGGTATGCGGCGCAACTCTGTGGCGTCAATCCTCCTCCATCATATATTCAGCCTCCGATTTCACCATAGTGGCAAGCGACTTGGTCAATGGCGACGCTTTGGCTAATTCGTTTTCGGCCATTGCAACTGCTTTTGGAGCGTCGACTTTCGACCCTATAAGTGGCAGCATGAGTCGCAACGCTGCGTATCTCATCAATGGAGATTCGTCGGCATAAAGCGCATCTACAATGGCCCCGGCATCGTCCCTCTTTTTTAGAAGCGCATGGCATACCATATCAGCGACTTCGGTGTCGGGTATCTCGCCGCACAATTTCAATGCCTGCGCATAGCTGAAATCGTCCTGGCGCCACAGCATCGGAGCCAGGAGCATGCTCTCGCGCGTAGTGCGATTGCGCCACAATTCAGCCGCCAATGAGGTATCATGCCCGTACTCCTGCGCTATCTCTTTCAACTGTATGATATTCAGCCCGAAAATGATGCGGAAACTTGACCCGGCGCGCCGCATCTGATCGGCAAGAAGCCCATTGCGCATTGCGAAAAAACGGCGCTTTACTGTCTGCATTTTGTTGAATTGTGATGTCATGTCCTTCAAATTTCCACAAAATTAGTAATTATTATATTATCAAACTAAGAGCCATTGGTGAAAAATATTTATCTTTGTAAATTAATGCCAATAATCTATGGGCTGAATGCCATTCTGAAGTGCACCCCTTGGTTACGGTTTTCAACATCAGTATGGCTTGTAAAACAATGATAATTAAAGAAATATGAGCGATAATTTGATTAAGATAGTTGATGATGATGCCCCTGTTCACAATCTCGGCAACCGCAATGTGAATACTCCCGGCAACGATAAAGATGAATACGGCAAGACGCCTCGTCGTCGCAAAATCAATCGCATAGTCATCCGCTCTATGTGGTGGACTTTTGGTATCATAACCGTTTTGTCACTCGGCTTCTTCGTGCTTTCCTACAACAACGTTATTGGAGATATGCCGAAAATTGACGACCTTAAGAACCCTATCGACCAGTATGCTACCGTTATTTACTCGGCTGATGGAAAGGAGATGGGGCGCTTCTATAATAGCAACAGCAACCGTTTGTATGCCGATTATCAGGATATTGCACCCTGCCTCGTCGACGCTCTTATTGCCACTGAAGATTCGCGTTTCATCGAGCACTCCGGTGTCGATATCCGCGCACTGATGCGTGTGGTATTCAAGACCGGTATGGGCGGCGACAAGAGTTCGGGCGGCGGTTCTACTATCACTCAGCAGCTTGCCAAACTGCTCTACACCGACCATCCCGCGCGCAATACTCGCGCCCGTGCCCGTCAGAAACTTGACGAATGGGTCATGGCGGTTAAACTTGAACGTTACTACTCCAAGGAGGAGATTATTAAGTTATACCTCAACCAGTTCGACTTCTTGTACAACGCTAAAGGAATACGTTCGGCCGCCAATATCTACTTCAGCAAGGAAGCCAGCGAGCTGCAACTCCACGAAGCCGCTGTGTTGGTAGGAATGCTGAAAAATCCGTCGCTCTACAACCCCGTACGTAATCCCAAGAACGCCACATCACGCCGTAATGTCGTTTTCGACCAAATGGTTAAAGCCGAAAAAATCACCCAGGCTCAGGCCGACTCTCTCAAGGAACTGCCTTTGGGCCTTAAATTCCACCGCATCGACCACCGCACCGGCATCGCGCCCTATTTCCGTGAAGAGCTGCGACGAATAATGACCGCTAAACGGCCTAATCGTTCCGACTATCATGCGTGGGAGCAGCAAAAGTTTGTCGACGACTCTATAGCCTGGGAAATCAATCCGCTATTCGGGTGGATTGAGAAGAACCCCAAGCCCGATGGCTCGAAATACAATCTCTACACCGACGGGCTCCGCATCTACACCACCATCAACTCCCGCATGCAGCAATATGCCGAAGAGGCCGTCCATGAACACATGTCGGACCTCCAGGCCCGTTTCTTCAAAGAGAAAAAAGGCGTGAAGGGCGCTCCATATACCACCAATCGCTCGGAACTTTCTGAAAGTCAGCTCAACCGACTCATCGACAACGCCATTAAGAACACCGAGCGAATGCGCATCCTCAAGCTCAACAAAGCCTCCAAAGAACAGATTGAGAAAGAGTTTAACACTCCCATCCCCATGACAGTCTTTGCCTACAACGACAAGGGCTTCGTCGATACCATCATGTCGCCGCGCGATTCGGTGCTTTACCACAAGCACATACTCCGCACCGGCTTCATGTCGATGGACCCCGTCAATGGCTACGTCAAGGCCTACGTCGGAGGCCCCGACTTCCACTTCTTCCAATACGACATGGTGTCGACAGGTCGCCGTCAAGTCGGTTCTACCATCAAGCCGTTCCTTTATGCCTACGCCATGGATGAAGGCTACACTCCCTGCGACGAGTTCCTCAACGAGCAGCCTACCATCTACGATGAAACCGGTAGGCCTTGGTCGCCACGCAACTCCGGCAACTCCCACGTAGGCGAAATGGTGACACTGCGCTGGGCGCTCACCAACTCCAACAACTGGATTTCGGCTCGACTAATGGCAGCCCTAAAGCCCGCCACCCTCGTGCGCTACATGCACAATTTCGGCATCACTAACCATATCGATCCCGTGCTCGCGCTCTGTCTCGGTCCATGCGACATTTCGGTGCGCGAGATGGTAGGCGCTTACTCCGCTTTTGCCAACAAGGGTATGCACGTCGAACCGATGTTCGTTACCGCTATTGCCGATGCCAACGGTAACATCATCTCCGAATTCCATTCTCGGCAGAATCAAGTGCTCTCCGAAAAAGGGTACTACAAAATCCTATCCATTCTTCTCAACGTTGTCGACTCCGGTACGGGTAACCGTCTGCGCCGTGCGCCTTTCAATCTCACTGCGCAGATGGGCGGTAAAACGGGTACCACCAACTCCAACTCCGACGGTTGGTTCATGAGCTTCACCCCCGAGCTCGTCTCCGGCGTATGGGTCGGCGGCGAAGAACGTTACATCCACTTCAACTCCATGGCTAATGGGCAAGGTGCTGCTATGGCGTTGCCTATCTATGGCAAGTACATACGCAAAGTCTACGACGACCCCGAGCTGCCCTATACCCAGTCAAGCCGCTTCTCGTTCCCCAACATCGACCTGTGCGAGCAAGAATACTTTGGCGAATATGAAGAGGAAGAAGTCGTAGAAGAAAGCTTCGAAGGCGTCTTCGATTAACACCTACGGCCGCATCTGTTTGCCGCTACTGTTAGCCGCTACTGTTAGATCGTTAGCCGCTACGCCGCATCCGTAAGCCCTACGATTACATCGGTTAGCCGCTACGGTTACATCGGTTGTTACTGCATCCGTCAGTCATTGCGCCGACACTGCCGCCCTCATGGCCTTATTGCGCCGACCATCCCACTTGGGGATGTGAATGATATAAAGACGATATGGCACAGCTCCGCTATCACGCAAGCTGTGCCATATCTGCTCGTTGTAGCAATTGGCGCTACTATTTCTTCTTGGCTACCCGACGTTCCGCATCGTTGCTGAATGAGTAAGGCCGTGCCGACACCTCCGTGCCTCGCTCTTTGACCGGGGCGCCAACCATGTCGAAATCGATTACAGCACCGTTGCGCAATTCCTCGTAGCTCACATAGTTGCGCTCGTCTAAACGGCCGTTGATGCGCATTGCTTTGATGTAGCGGTTGGTGTCGCTATTGTCGGGCGCATTGATAGTCACCGTGTTGCCGTTCTCCAGATGCAACTTCAGTTTCTTGAAATATGGAGTGCCGAGCGCATACTCCCCGCCGGCGGGATTTACCGGATAAAAGCCCATCGACGAGAATATATACCATGCCGACGTCTGCCCATTGTCCTCGTCGCCGCAGTATCCGTCAGGATTGGCAGAATACAACCTATTCATCACTTCGCGTATCCAATATTGCGCTTTCCACGGCTCCCCGGAGTAGTCGTAGAGGTAAATCATGTGCTGGATAGGCTGATTGCCATGGGCATAATTTCCCATATTCATTATCTGCATCTCGCGTATCTCGTGGATGACGATGCCGTAGTAGCTCGCGTCGAACACCGGCGGTAGCACGAACACCGAGTCCATCATGGCATTGAACTGCTTGTCGCCTCCCATTAGGTCGATGAGGCCTTGCGGGTCATGAAATACCGACCACGTATAGTGCCACGAATTGCCCTCAGTGAACGCGTCTCCCCATTTCAACGGATTAAACGGACTTTGGAACGTCCCGTCGTCATTGCGCCCGCGCATCAGATTGTGCTCCTTGTCGAACACGTTGGCATAGTTCATGGCTCGTTTCCCATACACCTCTATTTCTTTAGCCGGGCGGCCTAACGCTTTGCCAAAACGATAGATGCACCAATCATCGTAGGCATACTCCAACGTACGAGCCGCACTCTCGTTTATCCCTACGTTGTAGGGCACATATCCAAGCTTATTATAATACTCATAGCCCATGCGCCCCGTTGAACTTATCTGAGGATGCACGCTGTTGGCGCCATGCGTCACTGCCTCCCACAACACTGCCGCATCTTCATCGGTGGTCAATCCTTTAAAATACGCATCGGCCACTACCGACGCTGAGTTGTTGCCTATCATGCAATCTCTGTGCCCCGGGCTCGACCACTCCGGCAAAAAACCGCTCTCACGGTACACATTTGCCCAACCAGCCTGCATCTTAGCGCCCATCGACGGATACATCAGATTTATCAACGGAAACAGCGACCGGAACGTGTCCCAGAACCCTGTCCCCGTAAACAGGTATCCATCGTGCACTTTGCCGTCGTAAGGACTATAATGCTTCACTTCGTTATCGGCATCATATTCATAGAACTTATGCGGGAACAGCAGCGCTCGGTACAAGCAGGAATAAAACGTGCGTATATGGTCGATGTTGTCATCCTCTATCTCAAATCGCCCCAACAATTCATTCCACGCTTCGCGCCCTTCTGCCTTAACCTCCTCGAAGCTCCGGCCGCCCACTTCGCGCAGGTTGATAAGCGCCTGCTCTGCTGATATGAATGATGATGCCACCCGCACATTCACTTGCTCCCCTCTGCGCATCTTGAAGCCTACCAGCCCTGCGGCGTGCTCCCCGTCGACGCCCGTGCGGCTCTCGTCAAGCTTGTTGCTCTCCGCTACCGCCGTATAGATGAACGGTTTGTCAAATTCCACCACGAAATAATTGCGGAAATTCTCTGGCACTCCGCCGTTGTTCTTGGTCGTATATCCTACGATACGTCGCTCGTCGGCCTGTATCTCTATCGCCGACCCGTCGTCGAGCGCGTCGACTACAATATATGCCTCGTCGGTCTCAGGAAACGTGAATCGGAATATAGCGGCACGCTCTGTCGGAGCAAGCTCCGCTGTCACATCATAATCGGCGAGGTAGATACTATAATAATAGGGCGTGGCGGTCTCGGCCTTGTGCGACACCCAGCTTGCTCGCTCGTTCTCGTCAACGGTCTTTTTCCCTGTCAACGCTGTCACCACAAACTGGCCGTAGTCATTAATCCACGGGCTCGGCTGATGCGTCTGCTTGAACCCACGCAGCTTCGTGGCATTGTAATTATAGGTCCAACCATTGCCCATCTCACCTGACACCGGCGTCCAGAAATTCATGCCCCACGGCCGGGCTATCGCCGGATACGTATTTCCTGTTGATAGCTCAAATACTGAATTTGTCCCGACAAGTATGCTTACATTGTCGACCGGCGTCGTATCGTCTGCTTCAGCCGCTGGCGCTAAGCTTATCATAGCGGCTAACATCGTCAAAATAGGTTTGTTCATATCGTGTTTTGTATTATTTGGTTTACTGTGCCGTTTACTTGCTCTCGTGATACTTGCTCTCGGTATTCACATCCCATATATTTCCCTTCCCTTCCACTTGGTTGAGTATGTTGTCGGCCGCCTCTATTGCCGTAAGCATCGAGTGGTCCATGTTGTTGTAGCGATGCTGGCCATTCCTGCCTATGCAATATAGATTTGGTATACTGTCCAAAAACTCACGCACTTTCCCCAGCTTGTAATAGCTCCCGAAATATGCCGGATATGCCTTCTTGACTCGTATCCTCACCGCGTCTTTCACCGACTGCGCTTTGATTATGCCAATATGCTCCAGCTCCCCGACGGCCATTTTGATAAATTCGTCATCGCCCATCTCCCATAGCTCATCTCCCTCGCTGCAGAAATACTCCAATCCCATCCACACCGTGTTTTCATAATCCTTCACCATATATGGCGACCAATTGTTGAATATCTGCAATCTTCCCAACTTGACATCTCGCTCCTGGATGTAAATCCACGTGTCGGGCACCCTGTCCCTATATGTCCTCAATTTTGTCTCATTCGATATCTCCAACTTGTCGACTAATAGCCCTACGGTGATGAAATCGCGATACGGAAGCGTCGTGGCCACTTCCATCACTTCATCCGGCACTTCAATGCCACGCAGCGACGGCACCAACTCTGCTATTGGCATCGACGATATGAAACAGTCACACGCCACTTCTTCACGCTTTCCATCGCTATTAGTGACCTCTACCGACTTCACTCTCCCGTCTGCCCCAATGTTTATCCCGGTTACACTTCGCCCCATCACCACTGCCTGCTCCCCCGACATACGGTCGATATCGCCGGCTACATACTCCCACAACTGCCCCGGACCATACTTCGGATAGATGAACTCCTCTATCAGCGACGTCTCGACAACGCTTTTATCGCGCCTGAACGGCCGTGACACCACATCCTTCAATATCCCCGACAACGACAGCCCTTTCACTCGCTGTGCTCCCCAGTCAGCCCCCAATCGCGATGGATGCTCTCCCCACACTTTCTCCGTGTAATCCTCAAAAAACATCTCATACAACGGTCTGCCGAAGCGGTTGATATAAAAATCCTCGAGCGACCGCTCTTCTCGCTTTTTCAACATCGCCCTGATATATCCACATCCCGCCTTTACCGTACGCCCCATTCCCATATTTGCAAACGTTCGCCATTTCAGCGATATAGGATAGTCAAAAAACTTGCGCAAATAGAATATACGGCTCACACGGTCACGCCTTAGCATCACGCGGTCGTCGACCTCGGGATCCGGCCCCCCTTCGGCTACTTCTCGAGCTTTGCCGAGCAACCTGTCATCCTTTGCCTCCGCTCCCTGCATCGGCGATATATCCGTCCACCATTTCATGATGCGCTCATCCTTGCTGAAAAAGCGATGGCCTCCGATATCCATCCGGTTCCCATGGTATTTTACCGTTCGCGAGATGCCCCCGACTTCTTCCGTCTGCTCATACACTATCGCACGCACATCTCCCTTGCCTCGCTTAAGCAACTCATACGCTGCTGTCAAACCGGCCGGCCCCGCACCGGCTATCACTACAACTTTGCTCATAGATCCTTTTGTCTAAATCCCAACTTTTTTAATCATAATCACAAAGATAACAAAAATCCGCCAACGTCCCAAAATTCACCCAAGCAATAAGAAGAGGATGATGAAGGCTTATAAAACTATCGACCTCCGTCATGCCGCCAGGCATGGCAGAGGTCGATGTCATTCTTTATGGTACTCGCGTCAGTTACTTGACGGTCACTTTGGCTGCTTTATTGCCAGCTACGCGAATGTATACCCCCGGCGTAATGGTCCCGGCTTCTACTCGCATGCCTTGCAGATTGTAGTACACTGCATTGTCGGCTTCGGCATCGGCTACGGTGAGGGCTGCATCACTGTGGCTCAGTGTCACTGTGGCGGCATTGCTTATAGCGGCAACTCCGTAGTTGTACACGGGCACCACGGTGTAGGTCAGCTCATAGTCGCCGTTGGGTTCTTCGGCGTCTATCGGGGTGTCGGTATAGGTCAGCTCCGATATGGCTTCGGCGGTAATCTGCTCGCCGTTGCGGAACACGTAGTAACCTGTCACGGCAAGGTCCTCGGGTACTGACGGCATTGCTTCATACGTCACGTCGTCAACGAAGAGCGCCAACGTGTCATCGCTGTTATGGTTTATTGCAAAATAGGTGGCTCCTTCGGGGAGGCTGAATGTGAAAAGTGTCCACGTCTCGGGAGCATATCCATCTGCCGTAAATCCGGTCACGTCCTCTACCTGGGTGGTGAACGACTCTACGCTGTTGTCGCCGGTAGAGTAGTGCACGGTGAATGTCTCGGGCCATGCATTTGAGAAGCTCTTAGCATAGAATGTCACTGTCTGGGCGGCTCCCGACAATCGGGGCGATATGAGCCAGTTGTCATTTGTGCTCTGTGCGCTGGGTGCCATCATGAATCGCTGCCCGCTATGAGCCTCGGCATCAGGTGCGTAGATATCGGGTACTTCGGCCACTACATTGTCGAAAAGCTGGAACGCGATGGGCATGGTCTGGTACGGATTGTAGTACTCGCGGAATATATTGTATGTACTTTGGCCGTCGCCGTCATAGACAGTCCAATCGCCGGCTCCGCTTATCGCCATCGGGGTATATGCCTCGCTTTCGAAGTCCTCGGTAACGGTCTCAGGTGTTGATGCGTCGTTGACGGGTTCGCTCCAGCTGAGTTCTACATTCTCGCCGTTGACGGTGGCTGTAAGGTCGGACACGGTGGCATAGCTTGCGCGTATCACTTCCACGTTGGCTTCCGCAATATTGTCGGCGGGCACGGCGTCGCCCTCAAGCTCTATGCTGAGTTTCACATCAAGGGTTTCGGGGGCATTGATTGCCACGTTGTGCTTGAATTCAACGTCGGCAAAACCGTTAGGCTCTATTGCCGGGATTTCTTCGCTGGCTACTGCGGCGCCGTTTATGGTGAGCACGGCTGTGGGTGATGCGGCTGCGGTGCCCCGGTTCTCAATATGTGCCTTGAATGTAATCTCTTCGCCCGGTTTGGCTTTCGCTTTTCCACTGAATGTGACGATGTCGACATCCACCTCGTCGAGATTGCGCACGCGAATGTTGTCCAAAGGCACGCTCCATATCTGGTCATCGGTGTTGTGTGCGGCTACGAAACGTATCTCATACATCACTGCGCCCTTCTCTTTGAAGGCGTCGAGCGAGATACGTGCCTGGGTCCATCCCGTGGTGGGGGTCTCCTTTAGGTCGATGACGTGTATCATGTCCATCTCTCCGATTTCGTCGCCGGCGAACACTTCAATCATGCTGCCCTGTCCCTGGTACCAGAATTCAAGTACAGGATTGGAAGCCTTCGATATGTCGGCGCGTGTCGATATCAATCCGTATGCCGCGCCATTGTCTACCGGCATCCAGAAGTAGAACCCGCCGTCGCCGTCCTGCGAACTGATAGGCTCGCCTGCGTCGGGGTCGACCATCGATGCGAAGTATTCGTCGGTGATGGTGCCATATTGCATCATGCCGTCTACTGCGGTGTTCCCCAACCAGTAGTCCTCGTAGTTGCCGGCTGCAAACGATTCGCTCTTCGGCAATGCGTCGGGACGCCCGGCGGTGATGATATTCGATGTCGTGTGAAGCGAGTAGTAATCGTCTACTCCGGCGGTTACCTGGTAGGCATAGAAGTCTTGAGATTCGGCTTTGCTGTAGTCGAAGGTATACGATGTCTCGCTGGTCGTGGCAATGGCCGGGTCATAGTAGGTGCCGAATGCGTCGAAGATATAGTAAGTCACTTTTTCAGTGTCGACGTATCCGCCATTCTCGCCCACTTCGCCTACTGCATCCCACGTCAGTGTCGCCGTATTATAGCCTTCGTTGACTGTAAGATGCACGTTGGCTGGCGCTAACGGAGTGTCGACGCCGCACCATATGCTCTTGTACTCTACCATCTCGCCTGCCACGTCGCCCACGTAAGCCACGCCGGTGAAGCGGTTGTTGATACCCTGGTACATTTCCACGTCGTTGATGGTGATCACCTGGCCTGGCTCTACGTTGTCGTAGGTGAATTTGTCCACACCCCAGCGTGATGTTATTTCTACTTTGGTGATTTCGGTCAACGGTTCGCCACCCTTGGTGAGGGTCGGTGCGGTATAGGTGATGTTGGCCTTTAGCTCCCCTTTGGGTGCCAATTCCCATGTCAGAGTGCCGGCTGCCGGCGGGTCTACAGCTGTACCGCTGCGCATCCCGACATTGGTGAGCTTGAGTGTGCCTTTCGTCTCTTTGCTTGTGGTGCAATGAAATCCGAGATAGTAGTAGCCCTCTTCTGTAATATTGCAGTTGTGCTCGTATTTCGTAAAGTCTTTTACAGTATATTGAGTAGTCGGGCTAATAACTGTGGTTGCTGCCTCTACGGTCGGGGCAGTGGCGAGCGCGACATTCATCTCGACGGCTGTCGCACCGGATCCCATCATGCCTACTTCAAACGATACCACATAATCGCCGGGAACCAAATGTATAGGCACGGTGAACAACCAGTCGTCGTTTCGATCGACATCGGCGGCGTTTGGCACCATGCAGGCCGCATAGGTGACGTTGACAGTGCCGTATTGCCATTTGCGGTTATCCTCATTGACGTTGATACTGGTGTAGTTCTTCACTTCTGTGCCATTCTTACCAAGATCGTGGGTGAATGGCACTTCTACGGCATTGGCTGGCGCTTCGCCCTCTATGCGTAGCCGTGTGGCACGCTCCACGCGAGGCGTCGCTGCATGGCGCTTGGTGTTAATCTCTTTAAGTCCGGTTTGACTTCGCATGCCCGGATGTCGTTCGGCAGTGCCGGCCCCGGCTATCAGCGTGCCGGCAAGTGCCAAAGTGACGAGTAAATACTTCCTCATAATGTAAATATTTTGTGTTTTGGTTAATAAATGCCTTTGCTTTGCTACGGCTCGCCTTGGTTGCCGGCTTGCCGTTTTGTGTCTATAATACTCTGCTTGTGTGCGTAAGGCATCACGCCTTTACGCCATCAGCATCCCACCATCTTCTTGTATAAGCTACTCTCTCCCTCCGGAATCAGCTACTACAGCTGTATGGTGGATATTTGTCAATATTTTCTTTTGTTTTGCAAATATATGCAATATTTTTTGATATATTTATAAAAATTGTCTCAATATTTGCATATTTAGTAAAAATGTGACAATTTGTGGCGGCCCATTGCCCTTATTCGGATTTTTTTTGCGGCGTAATGTAATTGTAATATGTGAAATGTTTGCTATTTAATTAATAATGCATATCTTTACGGGATATTATTAACAATTATTAATTATTAATCAATTATCGTTTCCATTATGAAAAGATTCCTATCGTTATTAGCTGCCGCGCTATTGTGCGTCGGTGCTTCCCACGCTCAGTTTGGCATCAACCACCTTGCAGTAAGCGGGTCGGTAAGTACCAATGGTATCGGCGTCGAACTGGCCACTCAGGTCACCCAATGGGGCGCTTTGCGTGCCGGTGTATCGTTCATGCCCAATTTCAAATTCGGATTTGATGCCGATGTCGACGCTAATATCGCCGGTTCGGGTGTCAATACCTATCCCATTGATATCGACCTTGCTACCGGGCGTACGCAAGGCGACGTGATCCTAAACATTTATCCTTTCACCCAGCGTATCCCAGTCTATGTGGCTGCCGGTGTCTACTTTGGCGGTAGCAAAATATTGGACATCAAAGGTCATAGCGACGAACTTGAACAAGGCTTGAAATCTGGTGCCATCCAATCGGCCGATTTGCAAATCGGTGATTACCAAGTGCCTGTCGACAAGAATGGTAATGTGACAGGATATTTCAAAACTAAATCCGTGCGCCCCTATTTCGGCCTCGGTTATGGTAGTGCTATCCCGGGCCGCCTCCTCAGCTTCAACGTGGAGTTGGGCGTTCAAGTGATGGGCAAAATGAAAATCTACGATGGCACAACCGATAAGGAAGTGCCCCAGTCCGTAGGTGTGGAAGATGTAAACGACGACCTCCGCAAGGTGCTCGACAAGCTCACCGTCTACCCGGTTCTCAAATTCACCCTCTCCGGCAAGATTTTCTAATCCCGATAATTCCGACAATAAATACTAACTAAGCATCCGAAAGTTTTGACTCTCGGATGCTTTCTTCGTTTGACTTCGCCAAGCCGACCTATCGGTAAACATTAACATTCAATCATCATAACACAAGGCCTCCACCCGGAGACCTTGTGTAGTAACCATCCGAAAAAGCCGGCCTGTTTCGGATGGTTATTTTATATGTAAAGTCGTTCTACTCGCAAAGTGGAACGCCTTTACTTTTTTTATTTGTAAGTTGTTAAAAGAAACTCCCTGCATCGCAATGCAAGGAGTTCCTTTAATAGTTATCGTTGATTGTGGGGTGTCGTTATTCTACGACTGCACAATTTCAGATTAGTCCTGGTTGAGGTTTACGCGTTTGAATGCAGTGGCTACGAGGCCTTTAGCTACGCTTTCGAGATACTGGCCGATGGTCAGCTTGGCATCGTTGATAAATTCCTGTTCCATCAAGCATGATTCTTTGCAGAATTTGTTGACACGTCCGTTGGCAATGTTTTCGATCATTGCGGCGGGGAGGTTGGCACGTTTCTGCTCTGATACTTCAGCCATGATGGCGCGGCCTTTGGCTGCTTCCTCTTCGCTGATCCAACCTTTAGCCATGTTTGACTCGATGTGGTCTTCAGAGTCGAAGTGGTTGGGGTTGAGGCCTGCTTTCTTGAGGGCTGCTTCTACGGCTTTGCGTACTTGCTCGTCCTTGGTCTTTTCGATGGCGATTGCCTTCTCCGACTCAAGAACAGATGCGGGCACGCTTGCGCGGTCAACAGCGAGGGGGTTCATCGATGCTACCTGCATTGCTACGTTGCGTCCTGCCTGGTAGTCAACGTTTTCCAAGTTGAAGCCTACGATAGTGGCGAGCTTGTTGCCGAAGTGGGTATAGGAAGTGGTGGAGGGGGCCTCGATTACTTCGTAAGCCGAGATTTCGGTCTTTTCGCCAGTCTTGCCAGTCTCCTCTACTACGAGGTCGGCAACGGTGCGGCCATCTATTTCGAGAGCCTTGAGCGCGTCGAGGTTGGCAACGCGGTTGGCGATAGCGGCGTCAAGTATCTTGTTGGTGAGCTCTACGAAACCGGCGTTTTTAGCCACGAAGTCGGTCTCACAGTTGAGTGCGAGCACTGCTGCGAATCCGCCATCGTTCTTTGCTATAACGCAACCTTCAGCGGCCTGACGGTCTTCGCGTTTTGCAGCCACAGCTTGTCCTTTCTTGCGGAGGATTTCTACTGCTGCTTCGATGTCGCCATTGGTCTCGGCGAGGGCTTTTTTGCAATCCATCAAGCCGGCGCTTGTCAATGCGCGGAGCTTGGTGATTTCAGCCATTGTTACTGCCATATTATCTGATATTATATGTGTTGGATTTTTATTATTTGTTGTTTTAAAAATATAGACCGACATTCATGCGTGTGAGTGCCGGTCTATTAGATGAATATACCGGTTACGATATTATTCTTCTGTGGCTTCGGGTGCTTCCTCAGCGGCTTCGGTAGCTTCGGTAGCCTCGGCTGCTTCTGCTACTTCTTCCTTGCGAACGCGACGACGTTCGCGCTTGGGGGCGCCTTCTGCTTCAGCGGCTGCGTTGTCGGCCTTCTCGGCTTTGTGCTCCTGCAAGCCTTCGTTGATTGCTGCGCACACGTTGGTGAGGATCAAGTCGATTGACTTGCTTGCGTCATCGTTGGCGGGAATTACGAAGTCGATGTCGGAGGGGTCGGAGTTGGTGTCGACGATTGCGAATACGGGGATACCGAGACGCACTGCCTCTGCTACTGCGATGTGCTCTTTCATTACGTCAACTACGAAGAGAGCCGAGGGGAGACGGTTCAAGTCGGCGATTGAGCCGAGTGTCTTCTCCAATTTGGCGCGCTGACGTGAGATTTGGAGCTTCTCGCGCTTTGAAAGGTTGTCAAATGTGCCGTCTTTCGACATTTTGTCGATAGCCGCCATCTTTTTGACTGCTTTGCGGATTGTGGGGAAGTTGGTGAGCATACCACCCGGCCAGCGCTCGATGACGTAGGGCATTCCTACCGACTGAGCCTTCTCTGCAATCACTTGTTTGGCCTGTTTTTTGGTAGCTACGAAGAGTATCTTCTTGCCACCTTTTGCTATACTCTTAAGTGCTGCGGCTGCCTCGTCGAGTTTTGCTGCAGTCTTGTAGAGGTCTATGATGTGGATACCGTTGCGCTCCATGAAGATGTAGGGCGCCATTGCAGGATTCCATTTACGTTTGAGGTGACCGAAATGGCAACCTGCTTCTAATAGTTGTTCAAATGTTGCTGACATTTTCTTTTTGTATTTGTTTACGTTCTGTGAAATTTAACTACCTGGTAGGGAACGTGTCCATCCTGGAAGTTTAGATACTAAACAGTTTGGAGAGCGAGAGTGGTTTGATTTTTTTACGCTACGGACCGATAATAAGCTATCATGCCCGTTGGCTTCCTATCGCGACTACGATTAACGTTTTGAGAACTGGAAGCGTTTGCGTGCTTTGGGCTGACCGGGTTTCTTACGCTCAACCGAACGCGGGTCGCGAGTCATGAAGCCTTCTTTGCGGAGGGCTGACTTGTCCTCGGGATTGATTTTCACGAGGGCGCGTGCGATTGCAAGACGAAGAGCTTCGGCTTGTCCTTTGTAACCACCGCCATCAAGATTTACCTTGATGTCATATTTCTCGGCTACATCAAGCAAGGTCAGGGGCTGACGAACGATGTATTGAAGAATTGACGAGGGGAAATAAACCTCAATGGGGCGCTTGTTGATTGTGATGACGCCGTTGCCTTCCGAAAGGATTACGCGCGCGATGGCGGCTTTACGACGGCCTACTGAATTAACTGTTTCCATACTTTGAGATTATTTCAATTTGTTGATGTCGATGACTTTGGGGTTTTGTGCTTCGTGGGGATGTGTCGGCCCATTGTATACGTGCATGTTTTCGATGATGCGACGGCCGATACGGTTCTTGGGAAGCATACCTTTCATTACATGGATGAAAAGGGGATGCATGCCCGGCTTGATGTGCTTGTTGAATGATTTCTTCATGAGCACTTCGGGGGTCGAAACACGCTGTCCACCAGGATATCCAGTGTAGCTGAGGTATTCGCGGTCGGTCCACTTTGCGCCGGTAAGTTTTACTTTGTCGGCGTTGATGATGATTACATTGTCGCCACATTCTACAAACGGAGTGTAGCAAGCTTTGTACTTGCCACGCAACAATTTGGCGACTTTCGCACAAAGACGGCCGAGTACTTGGTCGGTGGCATCTACCACTACCCATTCCTTTTCGACGCTCTGCGCGTTTGGCATTGAGGTTTTGTAACTTAAAGTATCCACTCTTTAAATGTTTAAAAATTAATTAATTACACATAGCCCATTATCGCGTTGCGCCCGGCCAAAGACGCTCCCCGACATGTGGCTTCCTGATTTTTTGGATATAATCGGACTGCAAAGGTAGTGATTTTCTTTTAATTATCCAATAGTTGGCGCCTATATTTTTTGCCTATTTTGCGATGTGCACGATGCTGCGATGCTTGCATCGCTTGCATCGCGATTCTCTTATTCTCTTATTCTCTTATTCTGCTTATATTGCTGATAGTCGCTCGTTGCGCTGATATTGGCCAGGGCCAACGTGATATCTACGAAGAAGATGGAACGCTGGCTTAACATTCCGTTGGTGTAGTTGGCCGTCGCGTCGGCTTATCGCTGGTATGTGTCATATAAGTTGGCCTATCGCTGGTATGTGTCATATAATAAGAAAAAGGGGCGCACATGCCGTGCGCCTCTTTTGGTTGTATCTGTGATTAGTAGATGTGGTAGCCATGCTACCCCTATGCAATCTGCAAGATTCGGGGTTAGCGGATGACTTTCTTGTAAGTGCGAGAGCCTTGGCGCACGATGTAGAGGCCGTGGCTGGGATTGGCTACGCGCACGCCGTCTATGCTATAGTATTCGGCGGGAGATTCTGTGTCGGCCGGGATTTCGATTACAGAGTCCGATATTTTGCCTCCGATGCGGGCGTGTCGGCTGGTGAAGATGTCGGTATCTTCCTTTTCGGCGCTTGTCGAGGGGTCTTTGGAGTAAGCCGTTGATGCGTTGTCAAACACGGTGGGGTCGTAGGGGGTTGACCCGATTGCGCCCTGTCCGTAGGTGTCGATTACCATCACGCCGATGCCGTTCTCCTTGATATGCTGTTCGGTGATGCCGAGTTTCGACAACGGGAATTTCCATTCGTAGAACGAATGTTTTTCGCGGGCCACTTCGTCGATGAGGTCTACGAACCCGTCGTTGGTGAGCAGCTCTTCGGGGTCATAGCTGAATTCCCCTTGTCCCCATATATGGTCGATGCTGGGTAGGAGCCCGTCGGCAACGCCGTAGTAGGGCTCGCTGCCTAATTTCACGCAGGTGGCGGGATCCTCGTAGTTCACGGTGCCGTTGGCTCCCGGGAAGAAAAGCGCGGGGGTGCCCACCATAGGCTTGGTATTACCGAGCCATATGCAGTCGGTGCCGTTGCGCATCACGTTGTATTTCCCGTCGGCGTCCCATATCGTGTTGCCGTTGTCAAGAAGGCCTTCGAATTCTTTGTCGGCGAACAGGTCGAAGGCGATCATGATACGGCCGTCCATCATCCAGGGACGGTGGCGGTCGTTGTCCGACTTCCCGTCGCCCGCAGCATCCCACACTTCATATACGTATTGTACGCCGAGATAGAGATTATCGGCATCGTAGGCGGCATAGATGGCATAGGAGTCAATCACGGGATACTCATGTTTGCCTTTGAACGCCGATGCGATGTCGCGGGCCACTCCCTGGCATATGAGGTCGTCGTCGGTCCAGTTCGACAGCGCATTGTCGGCGCGACATTGGTAGTTGGTGTTGGGGTGTTTTGTGAATTTGGTGTTCACGGTGCGGTTGCTGCCGTTCTTGCCGTCGGGGTTGACACGGTAGTAATCGGTGGTGAGCGTGCCGTCAACCATGGGAATGACTTCGCGCTTGGTGTAGATGAATGTCTGAGCCTTCTCGACACCTTCGTTGGTTACGGTAAGCGTGCGCAGCTCTGTCGTCTCGGTAAAGGTAAGTGGTGATGTGTACACTGCTGATGCTATGGTCGGCGTTGTGCCGTCGGTGGTGTAGTGGATGTCGACGACAGGATTGACCGTCAGTGTCACTGTGATTTCGTCGGAGAAGCGGGTCCCGGTTCGTGGCGATGCTATGACGGTGGCAGTCGTAGGTGCGGGCGCTCCGCTGTATTCCCCCTCGTCGCTTATTTTGCCTTTCTTGCCGCCTGCTCCTTTATAGATATGGCCTACTTTGGGCGCACCGCTGTAGTCGGCGGTCTGGTAGCTGTCGCCTGCAAGGGTGGCGTGTTTAAAGAGGAACCCATCAATCCCCGCTGGACTCGTGGAGAATGTGTATGCCCAAATATCGCCTTCGACATGGTCGATTTCAACTCCCGGCCAAGTGGTCGAGATATCTCCCCAATAGTGGATGCCGACGCTTTCCCATTGCGTAGCCGAGTTGTCGTAATAGATTGTGTAACTCGCGGCTACAGCTGACATTGCCGGCAGTAAAAGTGCCAGTAGTGCATTAAGTAATCTTGATTTCATGGATGTGTAAATGTTTGAAATAGTGAACTATGAATATGTAAGTATATGTTGCTTTCATGGAAATGATGCGCAAAGTTATAAATTTATTTGGAAATATGAAATCATCAGCTTTCAGGCTTTTTTCTGTGTGGTTTAACTTTTTGACGCATTGCAATGAGTGGCGAGTGGTTACTTCGCAGTCGAGAGGAGATTGATATTTTGAAGTGACCCCAAAAGTTTTTTATTTTTCAGCTGTGATGCCTAAGCTGAATGAGTAGTGGTAGTTGCGGCCAGGGTAGAGGCGGTAGGGGTGGTGGGGCGATGCGCCCCAGCTTGTGTCACCGCCGAGGCCTCGTTGTGCAAGGTCGATGTTGAGGAAGTTGAGGGTGCGGTGACGGATTACGTCGGTGGTGTGCATCTGCTTCTTTGTCAGGCCGGGGTCGAGGGCTTCGGGTCGCACTTCAAGAAGGCTGACGTTGAGCGGCGTGTCGGTCATGCTTACCATGATGTCGCCGGTGCGAGCCCACCTTACATCTGTGAGGTTGCCGCTTTCCTGCGGACGTACGTAGGGATATAGCATTTCGGCGGCTTTCCGCTCCCAGATGCCAAGGAATGAGGCGGTGTGGCGGTCGGAATAGTTCTCTTCCGGCCCGCGGCCGTACCATTGCAAGGTGTCATAACTTTTGTCCAAGGCCATCTCCATGCCTATGCGCATCAGTTCGGGCGCATTCTTTGCCACGTCGAGGCTATAGTCAATGGTGAGTGTGCCATCGGCATTGAGCTTGTAGGTGATGGCCAATTTCGAGTTGGTGGCGTCGATGGCAAACCGGGCTGTTGCGGCGGTTTTGGCGACATCGTACGTCAACGACGTGAGTCGCAGCGTGCGTCCGGCGGTGCGCCATGCATTGCTCTTGATGTGAATCTCTTCGCCGAAATCGTTGTCGGTGGGGGCGCGCCAGAAGTTGGGACGCAGTGGTTCAGCAAGTTTGTTGATGCCGTTGCGGCTATATGAGGTTAGCAATCCCGTGGCCTTGTCAATGACGGCGCTGACGCTATTGTCGGCCGACGTAAGGGTGATGGCGGCTACGTTTTCCTCGCAATGTCCGGGGGTGCCGGCGGTATTGGCAGCTGCGGCATATCCGCGTATGGTCCATTGCTCCTTAGCCACTTCGTGCCCGGCAGGTAGGAGGGCTGTGGTTTTGTCGGTGGTGATGTGTACTTCGGCTATGATTTCACCTTCGGGAAGCGATGCCGGCATATTGATGGCGAGGTCGGCATGTTTCCCTGGCTGGCAATGCGTCTTGATGCTCTCGGTGGCTATCTCCTTGCCGTCGCATAGCAGGCGGTGGGTGATGGTGTAGCCGTCGGTAGCGGTGAAGCAGAAATTGTTGTGGAGGCGATACGCGCCGGTGGTGCCTTCGGGAGTGATGAGCAGGTCTTGGTACACCTTTTTCACCTCGGTCAAAGCCGGGTGGGGCGTGCGGTCGGGGAGCACGAGGCCGTTGATGCAGAAATTCTCGTCGTGGGTGTATTCCTGGGCGTTGAAGTCGCCGCCGTAGGCCCAGTAATGGCGTCCGTCACCTTCCACGGCGTCAAGTCCCTGGTCCACCCAGTCCCATATGAAACCGCCTTGCATGTGGGGCGACGAACGTATTACGTCGAAATACTCCTGGAAGTTGCCGGTGGAGTTGCCCATGGCGTGGGCGTATTCACACATGATGAACGGTCGCGATGGGTTAGCTAAGGCTGCGTATTCGCGCATTGTTTCCATTGAGGGGTACATGGGGCAGATGATGTCGGTGTTCTCGCGGTCCATGGCTTGCTCGTATTGCACGGGACGTGACGGGTCGCGCTGTTTTATCCAGTCGTAGGCGGCAAAGAAGTTGTCGCCGTCGGCTGATTCGTTGCCGACGCTCCATATGATGACGCTCGGATGGTTCTTGTCGCGCTCCACGAGGGCGTGCTCGCGGTCGAGTATGGCGTCGCGCCACTCAGGCAGATAGGCGGGGTGGCGTGTCTTGTCGTAGGCGTCCCACGGGTCGACGCCCATGCCGTGGATTTCAATGTTGGCTTCATCAACTACGTAGATGCCGTATTTGTCGCATAGCTCGTAGAATACAGGCTGCTGCGGGTAGTGGCTGGTGCGGATGGCATTGATATTGTTTTGCTTCATTAGTCGCAAGTCTTTCATTATCAATGTGGTATTCATGACGTGGCCTTTGTAGGGATTGTGCTCGTGGAGGTTGACCCCATGCACTTCGATTGCCTTGCCGTTGACAAGTAGCTGGCCGCCACTGATTTCCACGTTGCGAAACCCTATCTGCGTGCTCACTGTCTCGCCGTCGGAAAGCGTAAGCGTGAGGGTGTAGAGGTGGGGCGTTTCGGCGCTCCATGCTTTCACTTTGCCCACCAATTGCTTGCCGAGCGACAGGGTAGTGCTGCCGTTGCCTGCTTTTACTGTTTTTTTGCGCGATGCTATCTCTCGTTGGCCGTCGAAGAGCCGCATTGTGAGGGTGGTCGACGTTGCCTTCCCGCTGTGGTTCTCTATGTCGACTTCCAAGTCAAGTATTCCTTTGGTAAATGTTTTATCAAGCGACGCTTTGGCAAAGAAATCGCGCACCCTCACTTTGGGCGCGGCGTAGATGCTCACGCTTCGGTCGATGCCGCTGAGCCGCCAAAAATCCTGGTCCTCGAGATACGAACCGTCGCTCCAGCGCATCACCTTGCAAGCTACCACATTGCGCCCGTCGACAATTTTGTCGGTGATGTTAAGCTCCGCCGGCCCTTTGGCGTTTTGCACATATCCGGCATATTGGCCGTTGACCCACACCGTCATCGAGGCCGTGGCTCCGGCGAAATGGAGGAACACCTCTTTGCCGTCCCACTCGGCCGGGATGGTGAAATCGCGGCGATAGCATCCCGTGGGGTTGTCGTCGGTGGGCACGATGGGCGGGTTGGCGGGGAATACGTATTTGATATTGGTATATATCGGTTTGCCGTAGCCTTGCAGTTCCCAGTTGGATGGCACTTCGATTGTGCTCCAGCTGCTGTCGTCGTAGTCGGGCGTCTCAAAGCCCTCCGGTGCGCCGACTGGCGATTGCGACCAGTGGAAACGCCAAGCGCCGTCAAGGCTAATTGCCGCCGATGCTGTATTATCGGCTGTAAGCGCTTGTTCTACTGAATGATAGCTATGGAATGATGCGTGATAGGGCGTGGTGCCTTCATTGAAGTGGACGGGAGAGAGCCACGGCTCTTCAGCATTGCACCATGCTATTGACCCACAAATGGCTGTCGCTAATACTATTGTATGTTTCATCTTGATATATAGAATGTTAGGTTGTTATAATAAGGTATGTGGCGCCGTCGGCTTATTCTATCGCGGTCATGTGGTATCCCAGGCGTTTGAGCCAAATTGCTGCGCCGAAGTAATAGAGCTGGTGCAGGCAGCGTACGTAGGCATTGAAAGCGTCGGGCGTGCCGGGCTCAAAGCCTTCGTGAATCAGCGCATTATGCACCATTTCGGCCACGTTGCCTACGAGGTCGGATATCTCGCTGGCTACTTGCTCGTCGACTTTGAGAAAGTCGGTGCATATATATTCGTCCATGTTGTCATAGCCGCGGCCTTTGACAAGGATGGCGTAAAGGTCGTTGAACTGCGAATACATCGCCCAGTCCTCGTCCCACATCTGCGCCACCGCCATGCCAATGAACATCATCCAGCCGAGCGATGCCGTAGGGTAGTGCTGAAACTCGCGAACGCCGTCGGGAAGGTAAGCCATGCATATCTTTTCCCAACGCTCCTCTATGTCGGGGGCTTCGGGCAGCCGGTTGTCGATAGCATCGCGGCGCAACAGGTAGTTGGCGATGCAGGAGTGGACGTTGCTTTCAAATTTTTCCAGGTGAATAGAATCCATAATGTGCAATTATTGTTTTGCGGCCGGGTTATGGCTGTTGATGATGCCGGCGAGGCGTTGTAGGTTGGCTTGGTTGTTGGCGGCAATCACCCCGCTCCCTGCCATGGGGTTGAGCGGCTTGCCATAGATGTCGCAAAGCATGCCCCCGGCTTCTTCCACTATCAGTGACGCGGCGGCAAAATCCCATGCGCCGAGCCGGTATTCAAAGTACATGTCAAAGCGGCCCATTGCCATATAGCAAAGCTCGGGTGCTGCGGCCCCCAACCTGCGTATGTCGTTGCATTGCATGAACACGTCGCATATCGCTTTGCTGCACCACTCAGCTTGGTCCTTGTAGTAGACGGGAAAGGCGGTGCACATGATGGCATCGTCAAACGGCCGCTCGGATACGTGGATACGCTGCCCGTTGCGCCATGCACCCTTGCCACGCCATGCGCTGAACATCTCATCGGTGCGTGGCAGATACACCACGCTCATCTCCATGGCGCCGTCGTGGCACAACCCTACGCATATAGCGCACTGGTCAACGCCGCGTGCATAGTTGGCGGTGCCGTCGATGGGGTCGATTATCCACACCCATTCGTGGCCTACGTCGGCGATATCCCCCTCCTCGCATATGAACCCGCTGCCGGGAAGCAGCTCCGATAGCTGTTGGCGCAAATATTCTTGCACTGCCAAGTCGGCGGTGGTGACAATGTTCTCATTGCCTCCCTTCTGCATGATGCCTATATTGTCGGGAGAGGCCATCAACGGCGATGCTGCCCTTACTATTGCTATGATTTTGTCAATCATCGATGCCTATTTTTATCTCTACAAAGGTAGGTATAATATTCCATTTTTCCAATTCACGAATTTTCTGTATCTTTGTCACAAATTATTGATAATGGAAAATACGGAAAGCAGTATAGAAAACAAGGAACCGATAAAACGTGTGGTCCTTGATATGGACGATGTCAAAAAGGCATCCCCATGGCTCGGTCGCCATCCCAAGTTGGTGCGCCGGTTGTTCAAATTCTTGTCGTTCGACAAAGTTAACGATTTGCATGAGCATAATATCGACAATCCCGGAGGCGGACCCGGCTTCGTGCGCGGCATGCTCGACGAGCTTGATATTAAGCTGAAAATCGACAACGAGCAGGTGCTCGACAATCTGCCCGAAGGAGCTTTCGTCACGGTCAGCAACCACCATTTCGGCGCCTTAGATGGCATCATCCTGATTGATTTGGTAGCTTCTCGCCGCCCGAAATACAAGGTGATGGTCAACATGGTGCTCAATCACATATCGGGAATGCGCCCCAACTTCATTGCCGTCGACGCCATGGCCTCCGACGACCCCAAGAAGAAGGCTGTGTCGATGAAGGGTATCAAAGATGCTATACGCCAAGTCAGAGATGGCGAGCCGGTGGGCTTCTTCCCCGCAGGTGCCGTGGCTAAGGTCAACTGGCGATTGCGATTGACCGACCGCGAATGGCAGCCCAATATCATCCGCCTGATACAGCAACTTAAAGTGCCCGTAGTGCCCATATTCTTCCACGGCAGCCAAAGCTGGTGGTTCAACTTCCTTGGCGTCGTGGCTTGGCAATTGCGCACGTTGCGCCATCCGGCCGAAGTGTTCCGCAAACGCCACAAGACGTTCCATATCACCGTCGGCAACCCCATCTCGGTTGAGGAGCAACTCAAGCATTGCGGTTCGCAGAAAGAATTTGGCGACTTCTTGCGCAACGAGACCTATCGGCTGCGCGAAGTAGGGCGGAAGGCTTCGCGATAGCTCTTGCAACGATGGCTTTGCCAACGGACGCAATGGCTGGCTTGAAGCGTCGCAATGGCTTTGTCGGTGGCCGCAATGGCCTGTCGGCAGTCTTTTAAACATAGTAATAAACAAATAATATAGACGACATATAAATGGCTAATGAATCGGAAATATCGCCGCAAGCGGTGGCAATGAAGCAACGTCTCGGCATCGTGGGCAATGCATCTGCTCTCAACAATGCCGTGGAGCGTGCTTTGCGTGTGGCTCCGATTGATTTGTCGGTATTGGTGACCGGCGAAAGTGGCACGGGTAAAGAATTTTTCCCGCAGATTATCCACCTCAACAGCGCCCGCAAGCATGGCAAATATATCGCCGTCAACTGCGGCGCTATCCCCGAGGGCACTATCGACTCCGAGCTTTTCGGCCACGAAAAAGGTGCCTTCACCGGCGCTGTGGCTTCAAGAAAAGGCTATTTTGAAGAAGCCAACGGCGGCACTATTTTCCTCGACGAGGTAGCCGAACTGCCGCTTACCACTCAGGCACGACTGCTGCGTGTGCTCGAAAGCGGCGAATTTATCAAAGTAGGCTCCTCCGATGTTCAGAAAACCAATATTCGTATCGTTGCCGCCACCAATGTCGATATGTCACGGGCCGTGGCCGAAGGCAAATTCCGCGAAGATTTGTATTATCGCCTATCCACTGTGCAGATTTCTGTCCCGGCTTTGCGCGACCGTGGCAATGACATCCTGCTTCTCACTCGAAAATTTGCCGCCGACTTCGCCGAGAGGTATCGCACGCCTCAGGTGTCGTTCGACGACGATGCCCGGCATGCCCTTGCCCACTACCGCTGGCCTGGTAATGTGCGTCAACTTAAGAATGTCATCGAGCAGATTGCCCTCTTTGAGGCCGGCCGAACGATATCGGCCTCCGACATCATGTCATATCTTCCCGAGGGCATGAACAGTTTTGTCCCCACAGTTGCGCCATCGGCTTCGATGCATTCCTACGAGCGCGAACGCGAGATGCTCTTCAACATGATTTTCAAACTCCAACACGAAATCGAAGAGCTGCGACAGCAGGTCCCTACAGTCAACACCTCGGCCGGAATGGCGCGTCTGTCGCTCACCGGCGATATGCCCGACATAGCACACAGCGCCCCTGTCACCTCCATGGTGAAATACGGCAACGCCTCCGACTCCCTTTTCGCTCGCAATGCCGACCGCGATGCACGGCGCGACGTGGTCGACGTCACAGCTACCGCCCCGGTCACCACTCTCGAAGAAACGGAGAAAGAGCTGATACGCAGGTCGCTCGAACGCAACCAAGGCCGCCGAAAGGTAGTTGCCGCCGAGCTCAATATCTCCGAACGCACACTCTACCGCAAGATTAAAGAATATGGACTCGAATAATCACAATGCCGTTCATCGCATAAAACATATCTCAGCAAGAGCCATGACCCTTTCGCTAATCTTGCTGGCTTCGCTCTTTTGGCAAGGGTGCATGGTGAGCTATAAGTTTAATGGCGCCGCCATCGATTACAATGTCTACAAGACCATCTCGATTGGCCAGTTCCCCATACGAGCTGCCTTGGTGTATCCTCCGTTGCAGCAAACTTTTGAAAACGAATTGCTCGACTATGTGACACGTAACACCCGCCTGCGCACCACCGACGGCGCCGCCGATATTACCATGGAGGGCGAAATCACCAACTATGCCCTCTCTCCTCAGGCTGTTACCGAGGACGCTTACGCTTCCAAAACGCGACTTACCATCACCGTGCGCGTAAAATACTCCGACTCCAAAAACGAGAAAAACGACATCGACCAGTCTTTCTCGGCCTATCGCGACTTCGACGCCACCGAAATGCTCACCGATGTGCAGGACGAACTTTGCGAACAGATATCCAAAGAACTCGTCGACCTCATTTTTAACGCCACCCTCGGCAACTGGTAATTGACTGACACTATGGCTGACGCAAATATTATAGCTTCAATCAACCGGCTCATCTCGGCCGACTCGCCCGCATCTGCCACTTTGTCGGCCGACACCGTAGATGCAATCATAGAGCGCTACCCCTATTTCGCCCTCCCGGCGGCTATGGCTTTGCGCGACAATGCCACCGATATTCCCGCCGACTTACGGCGCAAATTCTTGCGGCATCTCGCTCGTAGCGCATCTTCCCCCGTAGTGCTTTCCACTCTCCTCAACGAAGACGATACCCCCTTCTATCCCGAAGAAAAAGCGGCTACCCCTTCCACCGTCAACGCCATCGACACCTTCCTTTCCACCTACGGCAACGGCGGCGAAGATGACGAAGTGCTCAACCGTCTCATCTTCAACCCAACCCCCGACTATGCCCAGCTTTTGGCCCAGGAAGAGCAGCAAAACCTTCCTTCGCTTGACAATAACTCCGGCGATAGCCACGACGACCTCCTCAACCGCTTTATCCTCCGACAAAAACAACAAGAGGGCAGTGCTCCGCAAGACAAGCCCGAGCGTATCCCCGCCGCTACCGTCGAAAACCGTCATAGCGACGATGCCGTCGCTCAGCCTGCCGACTCGTCGCTCCTGAGCGAAAGCCTTGCTAAAATTTTCATTCGCCAGCACCAATATGAACGCGCTTTTGAAATATTAAGCCAATTAAGTTTGAATTATCCGGAAAAAAGTGTTTACTTTGCAGACCAAATGCGCTTCTTGCGCAAAGTAATCAACAACCGTAGGCATAATTCAGCCCCTAACAAGGTTTAGCCAACAGCGACAATAACGCAGTAGGCAATATGCCATGCCAGCTATAACCCATTGAAAGTAAAACAAATAAATCATATATATTAAAAATGCAAACATTATTAATCGTTCTCACAGTGATTGTGTCGGTACTCCTTATCGGCGTAGTGCTTATCCAAAAATCTAAAGGTGGCGGTTTGGCTTCCAACTTCGCCGGCTCTAACCAGATTATGGGTGTGCGTCGCACTAACAGCTTCATCGAGAAAGCCACATGGTCGCTCGCCATCGTTATCCTTTTCCTCTCCATCGTTTCATCTATGGTAACACCCGAAATCTCAGGTGGCAAATACGATAACATTGGCAAGCAGAATCAACAGCAAACTGTCACCGACTTCAACACTGTTCCCGTAGCTGACGAGGCTCCCGCCGCTCCCACCAAATAATCAGGCAACACCGCCCACTATTAAGGCAACATTGCCAAACCTTCAGGCAACAGCTTAGCTACTTACAGCAAACAGATACCAATAGGGTGCGCCATAACGGTGCGCCCTTCACTCGTTATACACTATCACTCTATTGCCGCCTGCCTTTCGCACCGCTCCACCGCCTGCGTTGCGCCCCGCTCCATCGCTTGTCTTTCGGGTCAGCTGCAAAAGACAGTTGATTGTTAAAAGTTAGAGATGGTGGTTGGTGGCTGCGAGAGGGGCGCAATAATGGGAATAACGGGTCAGTTGCAAAAGACGGTTGATTGTTAAAAGATAGAGATGGTGGTTGGTGGCTGCGAGAGGGGCGCAATAATGGGAATAACGGGTCAGCTGCAAAAGACGGTTGATTGTTAAAAGATAGAGATGGTGGTTGGTGGCAGCGAGAGGGGCGCAATAATGGGAATAACGGGTCAGTTGCAAAAGACAGTTGAACTGTTAAAAGTAACGGAAATTAACGTTTTAGGCGTATGAATTTGGCGCACTATCGTCATGGCGTCGATGTAACTTTGCGGAAAAGAGGACATTGACATTTTGGAATATTTGATTTTTACGACCTAAGCCCTTAACCATGCACTGCTATCTTTCTCGGAGCAAATGCCGTAGCCGTGGCATCGGCTATCGCTACGATGTATATGCCCGGCGAAGGTAGCTTCACCGGCACGTTGCCGCACGTCGCAGCTACGCATCGTCCGTCGGGCTGGTAGATGAGGATGTCGCTATCATCGCCTTCGGTAGTGGTGGCCACGGTAACAGTGAGCCCGTCAACCACTATCTGCACTTCGTCGCTGTCATTACTGACATTGCTGACACCGTTTATCTCCGCCGACGTGGTGGTGAACCGGCTCGGGGCAAACGACTGGTCAAGTGTCTGAACGCCTATGGTGTGCATGCCGTTGCCCAATGGCCGTATGCGCCACGTCTTTCGCGCCGCGCTTATCGATGTGGCAAGGTCGGTGCCCACCTTGAGGGTGCCGCTCTCGGTGTCGGCAGGTATCATGCAATATGTCTCGCCGGTTGTTTCGTTGCGCACGAATATGTTGTATCGCAACGCTTTAGCAGGAGTCACATCGTCGCTGCCGTCGCTCCAGCTAATCTCTATGTAGTCGTCAACTTGGCGTGCGGTGACCGTAGCCGGGGCTTCCGGACGGTTGTTGCTCTCCGATGTGTTGCGGTATATGCGCAACGGTGTCGAGTAGCATCCTTCGGGAGCATTGCTTCCTACATATCCTCCTACTACTATATCCATGTTGCCGTCGCCATCCCAGTCGCCCATGTTGATGCCGCCGTCGGTGTTGACCGACACGATAGGGTAGCTGCTGTCGATGCTGAATGTGCCGTCGCCGTTCTGGTAGAATAGCCGCACTCCCGTAGCGCTGCCGTCGTTGCCGCACTCCACTATGTCGGGTAGGCCATCGCCATTGAAGTCGGCCACGAGGATGTCGCCTAAGTTGACTGCGGCAAGCCCGGTCTTCTCCTCGTCGACCTGCTCAAACTGCATCGCACCCTCCGCATCGGGCGTGTTGAGGAATATCTTGGCGTGGCGCGACCAATTGTCGCCATGGCCTGTCATGATGATGTCGAGGTTGCCGTCGCCGTTGATGTCGGCAAGCGTTGAGTGCCCCTCGAAGGTGCCCCATAGCGGCTCTACCGACGTCTTGGTGAACGTGCCGTCGCCGCTGCCGCGGTATATGGCCATCCCTTTTACGGCGGAGTCGGCGCTCCATCCGTTGGCCAATATGTCAAGGTTGCCGTCGTTGTCGACGTCGCCCAAGGTCACTGCCCCATTGGTCATGGCCGAGTCGTCGACGACATGGTGGCTGAAGCTGCCATCGCCCCCGTTGTTGAGGTATAAGTCTATGCACCTGTTGCCGCGGTAGGTCATCGTCACTATGTCGGTGTGTCCGTCGCCGTTTACATCGCCCACGCTTATGGGATTGAGCCATGCTTCGTCGGCGGCCTGTACGAATCCTGTCACTTGGTCGGGCACTCGCTGCATAGCATAGCCGGCTTCCTCCCCTAAGTTCTTATAGAGTAATAAGAATTTCGTATCGCGAGGCGTACGCCAGTCGGCTCCCGACCCCATGATGAGTAGGTCAAGGTTGCCGTCGTTGTTGTAATCGAAGAATAGCGCATTGGTAAATGCCGTGCGCTGTATGAGGTTGTCGTAGTCGTAGGTCATGCCCCCGTTGCCGTCGGGACGGGCTAATATCGCCATCTCGTTCCACCCTTCGCCGCTCGCCGCTATGGCGCTGGCTACGCATATTGTTAGTACTGACAATTTTTTCATGGCGCGTAAGTTTTATTTGTGGGAAATATGGTCGGTGATATACTCGAAGTCGTCGAAAATTGCCACGGTGCTTTCTTCGGTAGACGACTTGGTAAATGCGTACAAGCCAAATCGGGCCCCTTTCCAATCGCCATCGCTCATCTCAAACGCATCTCCGGCTTTCTTATACTCCTCCCCGTCAAGGCTATACCACGGCTGAACCGTCGATGTGGTCATGTCGTAGGTAAATCGCAACCACACGGTGTTCTCGCCGCGGGCTATCGCCTTGATGGTGTTATTGGTGTCGGTGCATATCAGCATGGTGCCGTAGGTGTTGCGTATGCCGAACCCTACCGTCTTGTTGCCTATGCAGAGCAATCCGGCACGCCCGTCGTGGGCAAGATTGGATACGTCGACCTTCACTGTCACCGTGCCGCTATATCCCATTATCTTCTGAGTCAGCATATTGGGGGCATTGCGCAGCATTGTTGCCGTCGAAAGGGTGATGGCGAGATGCCCGTCGGACACTGCTATGCGCGACATGTCGGGGTTGTGGTTGAATTGCCACTGCTTGCCCAGCCCGTTGTCGAAATTGTCTGACGTGGCCACTGTGTGCGGCTCGGTGCCCGATGCTATTGCCGGCTTGGCTACTATCTTCATCGGCTCGCCTATGCCATTGCCGTCGTAGTCTTCTCCTATCACCGGAAATCCGTCGACCCAGCTTACGGGTTGCAGATGCGTCACTCGCCCCAACGCTCCGGTGCTTTGGAAATGGTAGAACCACCATTCCCCATCTGGCGTGTCGACAAGCGCGCCCTGGTGCGGACCATTTACTCGCGTCGCTCCCTGTTCAAGGACGCGGCGGGTGTCATACGGCCCGTAGATGTCCTTGGCTCGGCCTACCGTCTGCCAGCCTGTGCCCACGCCCCCTTCCGGTATGCTCAGATAAAAATACCCGTCTTTGATAAACAGTTTCGTGCCCTCGGCGGTGGGCCCGTTGTACACTTCTTTGCCGTCGTCAAGCAATGTCTTGCCGTCGGCGCTCATGCGGTGGATGATTATCGGACCGCCGCCAAGCTGGCTGCGTCCCAACCACGCATTCCCCTCATTGTCCCATATAGGGCAGGGGTCTTCCCAGCCGCCCACTTCCTTTACCTTATATAGCGGCTCCCACGGCCCGCCCGCATCGGCTGCCGTGGTCATGAACAAACCGTCGTTGGGCGTACAGAAATAGAGATAGAACCGCCCGTCGTGGTATCGCAACGCCGGCGCCCACGACCCTTCGCCATATCGGTTCATGCTGTCATAGCCGTCGATTGATGTGTAGACCTGCGTAAGTATCTCCCAGTTCACCATGTCGTCCGACACCAATATCGGTATGCCCATATAGTGGAACTCCGAACAGGTCATGTAGTACTTGTCGCCTACGCGTATCACATCGGGGTCGGAATAGTCGGCGGCAAGCACCGGATTGGCAAACGTACCGTCGCCCATGTCGCCCCAGCGGGTATCGAATGGGGTGAACTTGTCGGTCGACGAGCCTATATCCTGGCCGCCGGCAAATAGCCCCATCTCTGTATCGTTGGTATATGCCCCCAACACCGGACGTGCTCGGTGGGTGCCGGGGAAAAATTCTTGTTCCGACTCTGTTGCATTCCCTACTCTGGCAAATGTGGCCGGCGTTGTCGCCGATGCTGTCGCGGCTATTCCCGCAAGCACCATGGCCATGGTTAAGTGTCTCATGATGGTATTTGTTTGTTTAATTAATTGTCAATACTTTTTGGGATGGACGGTGCGCAAATTGTCATGTCACACAGTGGGCAATGACATCCCCCCTCATCTATATACAAAATTAAGCATCATAGCTCGTAAAATCAATCTCAAATTGACCAATATTTTACAATAATACACCATTTGCATCAAATGTTGCATTTTTCCTATTCTCGATATTAAACTTTTCCTCCCGAAAATTGTCTATAATATTATAATCTTAATTAATAATCTCAACATCATGAAACTTCCTAAAAATTTTATCCCGGCGTTGCTCGTATCTCTTGGATTGCTCGCCGTTGGGCTCGGCATTCGGTCGGGTTTTGGTATGATGTCTAAGAGCGATCGTACGGTGTCGGTGCGTGGCCTTTCCGAACGCGAAGTGGAAGCCGACAAGGTCACTTGGCCGTTGGTCTACCAGATACAAGGCAACGACCTACCTGATCTTTACGAACGCACAAGCCTTACCAACAACAAGATTGTCGCTTTCCTCAACAGTGCCGGTATCGTCGAGTCCGAAATCAGCATCAATGCCCCTGAAGTTTACGACCGCGCTTCCAACAATTACTCCGACAGCAAATTCCAGTACCGTTACAACATTTCGCAAGTCATTGTCGTCACTTCTTCGCAAGTCGACCAAGTCAACGAACTCATCCGTCGCCAGGGCGAACTCCTCAAAGAGGGCATTGCTCTGTCGAGCGACAATTACCAATACCCCATTTCCTACGAATTTACCGGCTTGAACAACATCAAACCGATAATGATTGCCGAAGCCACCAAAAATGCTCGTGAAGCTGCTCAGAAATTTGCCGACGACTCCGAAAGCAAACTCGGCAAAATCCAAAGTGCTTCACAAGGCCAATTCTCCATCGAAAACCGCGACCAGTACACTCCCTTTATCAAAAACGTACGCATAGTCACCTACCTCACCTACTACATCGAAGACTAATCCCTCAATCCCTCTCTCCCTCTCTCTCCACCAACTCTTTCTCCAATTCTCTCTCATCCATCCTCGAAGGCCAACCATTCTCGCCATCCTCATCTCGCCGATAGCCGCCCAGTAGGTTAGCCCTCGTAGCCGATAGTCCCCCCTTATGGCCGCCCGGTAGGTCGCTGGCCAGTCTATCTTTTTTTTGCGCTTTTTTTGCTCCATTTTCCACTGTTTCTTCAAAAAATGTTTAATTTTGCATATTTAACCAACGAAGTGCAGTCATTATGTTAAGCGAAGAAAAAATCTATGGGCTTATCGGTTTCCCCTTGACCCACTCTTTCTCCCGTAATTATTTTAACCAAAAATTTGAGGCTGAAGGCATCAATGCACAATATCTTAATTTTGAACTCCCTGATATAGGCGACTTTATGGAAGTCATCAGTGAGTATCCCACTCTTTCAGGCCTCAACGTCACTATCCCTTACAAGGAGCAAGTAATCCCTTATCTCAACGAAATCGACGACGACGCAGCCAAAATAGGCGCCGTCAACGTCATCAAAATCATCCGCGACAAGGGCGACATCCGCTTCAAAGGCTACAACTCCGACATCATAGGCTTCTCCGACTCTATAGCCCCGCTTCTCAATGACCGACGCACGAGCGCTCTCGTCCTCGGTACGGGCGGCGCTTCCAAAGCCGTGGTGCGTGGCCTTCAAAACCTCGGTGTTAACACTACTCTCGTGTCACGCGCAAGCCGTCCGGGTGTCATCACCTACAACGACCTTACTCCCGACATTATAGCCCAAAACCTCATTATAGTCAACACCACTCCGCTCGGCATGTACCCCCATGTCGACGAGTGCCCCGACATCCCCTATCAATATCTCACAAAGGAGCACCTTTGCTACGACCTGCTCTACAACCCCGACGTCACTCTATTCATGCGCAAAGCCGCTCAACAGGGCGCCGAAACCAAAAACGGGCTTGAAATGCTTCTACTTCAGGCTTTTGCCGCTTGGAATATTTGGAACGAATAATCATCTCTTATTTTTACAATGAACAATAATGTTGTTAATGCGTCACGCCCCTCTTTGAAATCGGCTCTCGCCAAATGGGTGTATATTGCCATTGTCTTTCTTATCATCTTCCCGTTCGACCGTTTCGGCTTGCCCGCCATTACGGCGCCTATTGCCCTGTTCATCGGTCTGCTCTTCGCTTTTATTTTCCCTATGCCTTTCCCCAAATTCAACAAGAAAGGCTCTAAATACCTCCTGCAAGCCTCGGTAGTAGGCCTCGGTTTCGGCATGAGCGTCACTGAAGCTCTGAAATCGGGCGGGTCGGGCATGATGTTTACCATCGTATCGGTCTTCTCGGTAATGGTATTTGGCGTGCTGATTGGCTACTGGCTTCACCTCAACCGCAAAACGAGCTACCTCATATCGGCCGGTACTGCCATTTGCGGCGGTAGCGCCATAGCTGCCGTCGGCCCGGTTTTGCGCGCCAACGATGAGGAAATGGCGGTGTCGCTCGGCGTCATTTTCATCCTCAATGCCATCGCGCTATTCATCTTTCCTCCAATGGGCAAGGCTTTCGACATGACCGACCAGCAGTTTGGCACATGGGCGGCTATCGCCATCCACGACACTTCGTCGGTGGTGGGCGCCGGCGATGCTTTCAGCGCTTCGGCTTGCGAGATTGCTACCGTCATCAAGTGCACCCGTGCGCTCTGGATTATCCCGCTGGCCCTCGTCACCATGTTCCTGTTCCGCGACAAAAACTCCGCTAAGATTTCCATCCCCTGGTTCATCCTCCTGTTTGTCGTCGCTATGATTGTCAACACCTACTTGGGCCTGCCGCAGGGGGTAAGCGAAGCCATAGTTTATGTAGCCAAGAAATTGCTCGTTGTGACGCTGTTCTTCATCGGCGCGAGCTTGTCGTTGGCCACGGTCAAGAAGGTGGGGGTTCGTCCGCTTGTGCTTGCCGTTCTTTTGTGGATCGTTATCGGCGTGTCGAGTTTCGCTGTCGTGATGCTCACTCTGTAGCCATCCCGCCGTATGCGTCTTTCGCAACCGCCTTTGTCCTACGTTCCCCTGCTACCTGTCCTCTTAGGCATGGTGGCAGGGGTTCTGCTTTTGCGCTTTGTGTCCGTCGATATTTGGTGTGTCGTGGGTGGCGCATTGCTATTGGCCGTTGCAGCGGCGTTGCTCCACTTCCGCCTGTTTGTCGAAATCGCGCTTGCTTTCTCCATCGGTGCGGTGGCCACCTCGGTATCGCTCCCTCGCCAGTTCGACACCCCGCCCGACCACGATACCTTCATGCACGGTTGCGTGGTCGATGCGGTGCAATTGCCCGAACAGCAACGCTTATCTGTCGACGTATGCCCCGACTCTGGCTCCCCTTTCCGCGTGATGCTCACCTATCCGGCTTTCGATGCCATTCCTCTGCCGGGCGACTCGGTGAGCTTCTCCGGCTCTTTTTCACTCCCTTGTCGCGATGTAGACATCCCGCTCCAGGACGACATGGCCGACTACTACTTCAATAATGGCATCTCGCTGCTATGCTTCGTCCCCAAAGGCAACTTGTCGGTGGTAGGGCGTAGCGGCAACCCTTTCTACGCTTTCAAACGGTGGCGCACACGCCTTGCCGACCTTATCATAGCCTCCGACCTCGACGAGAAAGCTGCGGTATTCCTCGCCGCTATCCTCTCGGGCGACGCTTCGGCCGTGCCGTCCCAACTGCGTAGCGACTATGCTGCTGCCGGTGTGGCTCATATCCTCGCTCTCAGCGGTGCTCACGTTGCTGTCATTGCCATGGTGATTTCTATTATCTTCGCCCCTCTTGCCATTGCCGGCCATCGCCGTATGCGTTGGTGGCTCACTATCATCTCTTTGTGGCTCTTTGCATTATTCACCGGCATGTCCCCATCGGTTTGCAGGGCTGTTATCATGGCTTCGGCCGTCATGCTGGCGCTGATTTTCGACCGGCCGCGCTCGTCGCTCAATGCGCTGTGTCTCGCCGCTATCGTGATATTGCTATTCTCGCCTCTGTCGTTGATGCAGGCGGGGTTCCAGCTCTCGTTTGTCGCCACTCTCTCTATCATACTGATTTCGCCGGCATTGTCGCCGAAGTCGCCTCTACGCTTCATCCCTTCCAAATTGTGCGAAACGGGCGCCGCTACGCTTGCCGCCACCATGGGCACTTTCCCTCTTGTCGCTTGGCATTTCCATAGCGTGCCGGTCTACTTCTTCATCGCCAATATAGTGGCTATGATTGTGATGCCGGTCATGATTGCCGCCGGCATCCTTTTGGTCGTACTCCTGCTATTTGGCTCCCAACCGCATTGGCTCCTCTGGTTGCTCAACACGGCCTATACTCTTTTCGACGGCGTCGCTGCATTTGTGGCGCATCTGCCAGGTGCCACTCTCGACAATATTTATCCCGAAGGGTGGATGCTCATTCCCATGTTCCTCACCCTCGCCTTCGCCACTGCCTATATCTACCTGCGTCATCGCTGGTACGCCGTTCTTTCTGTGGCTACGTTGCTGTTTACTGTCGCTGCCTACGCCGCTCGCTCTCCTATCTACGACGAGGGCGAGGCCTACATCGTGCGTTCGCGCGACGCTGTCGCTATCGCTTCGCATCAGGGCGACACCTTGCGTATGCTTACTCTCGCCCCTGCTCACGAATATCGCTTCGACTCGCTCCGTTGGGCCGATGACTATCGCGACTACACCGCCACTCGTGGCATCTCATGCATCGACATCCGTCCGCTCGACTCGGTTGCTGCCTGCTCCGGCGGTGTCGTCGACTTCGGTAGCCGTAGTATCCTCGTAGCCACGTCGCTCCACACCGATAGCATTGCGGCGTCTACGCCGCTCCACACCGACTATTGCCTCGTCTCTTCCAAATGGTATGGCGACCCGGTGGACCTCTTTCACAATGCCAATACCGACACCATCGTGCTCTCCACCGATATAAACCGTCGCCGCCGTCGTCGCTACTACCGCGAACTGCAACAAGCCTCCATCCCCGCTATCGACCTCGGCACCCGGCCGTTATCGTCGCGTTGACGGTGGCAGGGTAGTGGCGCTGGCACCGGCAGGGTAGTGGCGTCCCACTATTGTATCGCTATTGATGCCCCGAGCGCATTAAGGCGCATGTCGATATCCTCATAGCCGCGCTGTATCTGCTCTATATTGCCTATCACCGATGTCCCTTTGGCCGACATCGCCGCTATCAGCAACGCTATGCCGGCGCGTATGTCGGGCGACGACATGCTGTGGGCACGCAACTGATACCGATGGTCTAACCCTATCACCACGGCCCGGTGGGGGTCGCATAATATTATTTGCGCTCCCATGTCGATAAGCCGGTCTACGAAAAACAGACGGCTCTCAAACATCTTCTGGTGTATCAACAGGCTGCCGCGGCACTGCGTTGCCGCTACCAATATCACGCTTAGCAAGTCGGGCGTCAGTCCCGGCCACGGCGCATCGGCTATCGTTGGTATCGACCCGTCAAGCCCTGACTCTATCTCGTAGGTGTCCTGCTCGGGTATGTATAAATCATCGCCCTGCTGCTGCACGTCGATGCCTAATCGGCGGAAGCTGTGGGGTATGATACCAAGATTGTCGATCGACACGTTGCGTATCGTAAGCGACGATTGCGTCATCGCCGTCAGCCCTATGAACGACCCCACTTCTATCATGTCGGGAAGTATGCGGTGGCGCGTGCCTCGCAATTCGTCGCATCCTACCACGGTGACCAAGTTCGACCCTACTCCGCGTATCTCCACTCCCATCGACGTGAGCATGCGGCACAACTGCTGTAGATACGGTTCGCAAGCGGCATTGTAGATGATGGTCTCTCCTTTGGAAAGCGCCGCGGCCATGATGATGTTGGCGGTGCCGGTCACCGATGCTTCGTCAAGCAGCATATACGTCCCTTTAAGCCCGCCCGACGGCGCCTCAAGCCTGAACGACGACATGTCGTGGTCAAACTCGGCCGTCGCGCCAAGCGCCATCAACCCAAGTATGTGGGTGTCGACCTTGCGGCGTCCTATCTGGTCACCTCCTGGCTTTGGGAAATATGCGCGGCCAAATCGCGCCAACAACGGTCCTATCAACAGCACCGACCCGCGCAACTTTGCCGCCCGGCGTATGAAGTCCAACGAATTGACATACTCCGTGTCGATTGTCGCCGCACAAAAAGTGTAGCAATGCTTCGAATTGCGCGTCACTACCACTCCCATTGCCTCAAGCAATCCTATCAGGTTGCGTACGTCGATGATATCGGGGATGTTCTCTATCGTAACCTCCTCGTTGGTAAGCAGACATGCGCTTATCACTTGCAACGCTTCATTCTTTGCTCCTTGCGGCTCTATGCTCCCGGAAAGCTTCTTACCTCCTTCTATGATAAATGAACTCATATCGGTCAATACTGTTGTTTAGCTAAATGCAAATATACAAAATAAATATCATATCACCAACCCCCTCCCATTCGTCACGTGTTTTCCTCGCATTTTCTTGCATCAAAATGCACACCCACTCACACGCCCCTTCCCCCACACAACTAAAAAAATAATCTCGCGATTAACCGCCGCAAGATTTTTTTATACCATAAAAGCCGGTCTGTTTCGGATGGTTACAAAGTAGGCCCTGTTTCGGATGGTTGCGCTTTGTCGGCGCCTCTGCGCATCAATAGCGAAGTCCCGGCTCTGTAGGGGAGTCGGGACTTCGGGGAATTATCAATTATTATTATGACAGCTATTACATCATGCCGCCCATGCCGCCCATGCCGGGATTGGGCATTGCCGGCGCTGCAGGATTTTCTTCTTTCTTGTCGGCGATGACACACTCAGTGGTCAAGAACATTCCGGCTATCGATGCTGCATTCTCAAGCGCTACTCGGGTTACCTTTGCAGGGTCAATCACACCGGCTGCCATAAGGTTCTCAAATTCGCCCGTGCGTGCATTGTAGCCAAAGTCGCCTTCTCCTTCTTTCACTTTTTGCACGATGACGGCTCCTTCGGCTCCTGCATTAGCTACTATCTGACGCAACGGCTCTTCGATGGCACGTTTCACGATATGTATGCCGGTGGTCTCGTCTTCGTTGTCGCCCTTGAGCCCTTCAAGCGATGAAATTGCGCGGATATATGCTACACCGCCGCCGGCTACGATACCTTCGGCTATCGCTGCTCGTGTTGCGCTCAAAGCGTCGTCCACGCGATCCTTCTTCTCTTTCATCTCTACCTCTGAAGGTGCGCCGATGTGGAGCACTGCCACGCCGCCTGCCAATTTGGCAAGACGTTCCTGCAATTTCTCCTTGTCGTAGTCGCTCTTGGTCTGCTCGATCTGGGCCTTGATCTGTGCTACGCGCGATGCTATAGCTTCTTTGGACCCGGCTCCGTCTACAAGGGTGGTGTTCTCTTTGTTGACGGTGACTTTGTCGGCCGTACCAAGCATGTCGAGGGTGGCGGCATCAAGTTTCATGCCTTTCTCTTCGGAGATGACTACGCCCCCGGTGAGGATGGCGATATCTTCGAGCATCTCTTTGCGACGGTCGCCAAATCCGGGCGCTTTCACGGCACATACTTTCAACGAGCCACGCAGACGGTTCACTACCAATGTTGCCAAGGCCTCGGAGTCAACATCCTCGGCGATGATGAGCAACGGACGTCCGCTCTGTGCTACCGGCTCAAGCACGGGGAGCAGGTCCTTGAAGTTGGATATCTTCTTGTCGAATAGCAAGATGTACGGACGTTCCATCTCGCATTCCATCTTCTCGGTGTTGGTGATGAAATAGGGCGATATGTAGCCGCGGTCAAATTGCATGCCCTCTACCACGTCGACCGTAGTCTCGGTGCCTTTGGCCTCGTCGACGGTGATGACGCCTTCTTTCTTCACTTTCTTCATCGCTTCGGCTATGAGATGGCCTATCTTCTCGTCATTGTTGGCTGAGATGCGGGCCACGTCTTCGATTTTCTTGAAGTCGTCGTCAACCTCTTTGCTCTGCGACTTGATTGAGGCTACTACTGCCTCTACGGCTTTGTCGATACCACGTTTGATATCCATGGGGTTGGCTCCAGCGGCCACGTTCTTCAACCCTACGGTGATGATTGCCTGGGCAAGCACGGTGGCTGTAGTCGTGCCGTCGCCGGCATCGTCGCCGGTCTTCGACGCTACTTCTTTCACGAGTTGTGCTCCCATGTTCTGGAACGCATCCTCAAGCTCTACTTCGCGTGCCACGCTTACGCCGTCCTTAGTGATGTGCGGAGCACCGAATTTCTTCTCGATGATCACATTGCGACCTTTCGGTCCAAGGGTCACTTTTACTGCGTCGGCAAGTGCGTCAACGCCTTTCTTGAGCTCTTCGCGAGCCTTGATGTCAAATTTTATCTCTTTTGCCATGGTGTTTATCTTTTTATTGGTTCTTGGTTATTTCGCCGGGATGCCTCGGCCCTTTTGTGCCTCCGTGCCCCGGGCTTTATTATCTCTTTGCGTGATTGTTTTGAGCGGGTCTATTCACACACTATGCTGATTATTCACACACTGCGAGGATGTCGCTCTGGCGCATGATGAGGTATTTGTTGCCTTCTACCTCTATCTCGGTGCCGGCATATTTGCCATATAGCACTGTGTCGCCTTCCTTCACTACCATCTCTTCGTCTTTCGTTCCGTTGCCAGTGGCAAGTACTGTGCCTTTGAGTGGTTTCTCTTTTGCTGAATCGGGAATGATGATGCCTGATACGGTCACTTCTTCTGCCGCGCATGGATTGATGAGAACGCGGTCGGCTAAGGGTTTAATCTTCATTGTTGTATGTTTTTTAATTGTTTTGTTATTATGTTGGGAGGGTGGCGGCTTTTATTTGCGGTCGCCGACTATTAATATAGCATATTCCGTGCCAAACTCATTTTTGTCAGTAAAAATGACAAAATGGCAACATTCGTGTCAGAATGTATGCCATTTTGTGTGTGGTAATCGGAGTGGCGACTACTCGCCGCCTTTCCCCTTATGCTATGTCGGTACGCACCGCGGCCTCCGGTCCTGCGTCATGCTACCGGCCCGATGCCTCCGGACCCTGCGTCATGCCACCGGCTCGCGGCTGTCGGGCAATGCCGACTCTATTGCCTTGCGTGTCAGCTCTATCACTTCGCCGCGCGCCGCCTCGTCGGTGGGCGCCGCTATCTGGGGGTGGATTGTCAGCTCTATATGCCCCGGACGTGGCAGCAACCGTGTCCTCGGCAGCACGGCAAACGATCCGTCGATTGTCACTGGCACCAACGGCAGGTTGAACTCCAATGCCAACTGATAAGCACCCTTCTTGAATGGCCCCATCTTGCCGGTGAACGTGCGTGCCCCCTCGGGAAACACCACCAACGACATGCCGTCGCGCAACCGCTCCTCGGCGGTCGATATCGTACGTCGTATCGCCGTCGGCGAGCTGCGATCCACAAAGATGTGTCCGCACTTGGCACATGTATACCCCACGAGCAATATCTTGCGCAGACTCTTCTTCATCATCCACTTGAAATTATGCCCTAAGTATCCATACACCGAGAAGATGTCGTAGGCGCCTTGATGGTTGGCAACGAACACATACGAGGTGCGCTTGTCTATATGCTCTCTCCCTCTTACTGTCACTCTCACCAACGACAGCAGGCAGAACACTCTTGCCCACACCATCGCTGGATAATAGCCCCACCACGAGCCATTGCCTACTGCCGTACCGATTATTATGATGATACATGATACCACGGTCAGTGTCAGCAGCAACGGTATCGCTATCAGAAAGAAATATAGATAATATAATGCAAGCATCATCCTCTTCTGTGCCTCTTTCGTTTTATTTACTATTAGTGCTATCAGTTAGTGCTATAACCGGTTATAGCTTATCAGTTAATTCTATCAGTTAGAGCTATAACCGGTTATGGCTTATCAGTTAATACTGCGTCGGTAGTGTTTACACCTATCCTTAGTAGGCGAACATCGGATAGTCCTTCATAGTGGCGTTGACTTTCTCGCGCACTGCGGCTATCACCTTCTCGCTCTCGGGGTTGGACAATACGGTGTCGATCATCTCGACGATTTCGCCCATCAGCTCTTCTTTAGCGCCGCGGGTGGTGATGGCTGCAGTGCCAAGACGTATACCCGAGGTCTGGAACGGTGAGCGGCTGTCAAACGGCACCATATTCTTGTTGGCGGTGATGTCGGCATCTACAAGCACTTTCTCAGCCACCTTGCCTGTCAGCTCGGGGAACTTGGTGCGCAAGTCAACAAGCATGCAGTGGTTGTCGGTGCCGCCCGATATGATTTTGTAGCCTTTGTCGGCAAGCGCCTGTGCCATCACTGCGGCATTCTTCTTAACCTGTGCCTGATACTCTTTGTAGGAGGGTTGTAGTGCCTCGCCAAATGCCACTGCCTTTGCTGCTACGACATGCTCCAACGGACCGCCTTGCACTCCGGGGAACACTGCCGAGTCGATAAGCGACGACATCTTGCGTACCACGCCCTTGGGTGTGGTCTTCCCCCAGGGATTGTCGAAGTCCTTGCCAAGAAGGATGATACCGCCGCGCGGCCCGCGAAGTGTCTTGTGGGTAGTCGATGTCACGATGTGGGCGTATTTTACCGGGTTGTCGAGCAATCCCGCTGCTATGAGGCCTGCCGGGTGTGCCATGTCTATCATCAAGATGGCGCCTATCTCATCGGCAAGTCTGCGCATACGGGCGTAGTCCCATTCGCGGGAATAGGCGCTCGCTCCGCCTATGATGAGGCGCGGACGCTCGCGGCGTGCCACTTCCTCCATCTGGTCGTAGTCGATAAGTCCCGTGTCCTCTTTTACATTATATTCCAATGCTTGGAACATCAAGCCGGAGAAGTTGACTGGGCTCCCGTGCGACAGGTGTCCGCCATGCGCAAGGTTCAATCCTAAGAACTTGTCGCCCGGTCGGAGCACCGACATGAACACTGCCATGTTGGCTTGCGCTCCAGAGTGGGGCTGTACGTTGGCATATTCGGCACCAAATATCTCCTTGATACGGTCGATGGCCAGCAGTTCGGCCTCGTCGACTACCTGGCATCCGCCATAGTAACGGTGTCCGGGATAGCCTTCAGCGTACTTGTTGGTGAGGCACGACCCCATCGCCTCCATTACCTGGTCGCTGACGAAGTTCTCCGATGCAATGAGTTCGATTCCTTTCTTTTGACGGTCATGCTCGCGCGCAATGATGTCGAAAATAGCATTGTCTCTTTCCATATATATTTGATTTGAAAAATTTTTATTCTTTGATTTTTAATGTTTTATTGTCCGACCTTTAATGCCGTATTATTTAAATCCCTAATCTGTTATTCTTTGAGCTCGGAATGCTTTATTCTGTGATTTTTGGATATTTATACTTCGGCTTTGAAAAAATCGTAGCATAATCGGTTGATATATAGTCGCATATCGCCTTTGTTGGCCGAAGATGGACTATTTCTTCTTTACTGTCCACCCGAAGCGGCCTATATGCTCGCCTTGGCGGTAGTAGTTGCCATGGCTGTAGTTGATAAGTCCGGCGCTACCCAGGTCGAAGGCTCCGGTCTCCTCGTCGATAAGGCTCTCGTCGGCTATCACGTTGACCACTTCGGCAATAAACATGTCATGGCTGCCAAGCGGCATGATGCTCTTCACCCTGCATTCGATGCTTAGCGGCGACTCCTCGATGTAGGGACAGCACACTGCCACTCCGGGCGCCGGCGTAAGCCCTGTCTCTTTCCACTTGTCGATATCTTTGCCCGATTTGACCCCCACGAAGTCGGTGGCTCGTGCCATGGCTTCGGTGGTGAGGTTGATGGTAAACTGCATCGTCTCCTTTATCATTGGATAGCTGTGGCGTTCAGGCCTCACCGATATATAACACATCGCCGGATTGGTGCATATAGTCCCGGTCCACGATACGGTCAACATATTGCTATGCTCTACGTCGCTGCCGCTTGTCACTATCACTGCAGGCAACGGATATATCATTGTCCCCGGTTTCCAATTCTGTTTTTTTGCCATTCTTTCTTATTGTGATTTCACATTTAGTAGTTGATTGCCTGGGTAGCATGATGGTCGTAAGCTCCGGGCCGCGCTATGCTGCTTATTTTCAAATAATATCGGCCTTGTCGCCGGTAGTGGCATGGTTGCAATAGTGGCAACGTATGGTGCGTGTCTGTGTGTCGACCACCTCAAAGCGCGTTGCCATCGGCTCGTTGTTGGTGATGCACTTGGGATTGGAGCACCTCACTATCCCTATCACCGTGTTGGGCAATACGACGGGACGCTTCTCCACCACCTGGTAGTCGCGTATGATATTGACTACGGCTGTAGGAGCAACAAGCGCCACTCGGTTGAGCACCTTCTCGGGGAAGGTGACGTCGGCTATCTTGATGATGCCTTTCGCTCCAAGTTTGTGGCTCATCAGATTGTTGCCTATGGTAAGCTGGTTGGACAGATTTTCCACGCCCAATATCTTGACGCATTTAAACAGCTGGTCGGCAGGTATATGGTCTATCACCGTGCCGTTGCACAATGCCGCTACTGCGAGCGATGTCTTATTGGTAGTCATATTGTTCTATCTTTTTCTTTACCGTTATGTCCTATGTGTCATGTAGTTGCGTATGGCTCTTATTCGCCGGGCTTTATCTGCAACGCATCGCATATAAGTGCCTGGCGCATAAACAGGCCGTTGCGTGCCTGGTTGAAATAGTAGGCCTTGGGGTTGTCGTCGACGTCGGCGGCTATCTCGTTGACGCGTGGCAGCGGGTGAAGGATTCGCAGATTGTCGCGCGAGTTGTCCAACATCGCATTGCGCAGCGTGTAAAGGTCCTTCACGCGCTCATATTCGGCAAGGTCGGTAAATCGCTCGCGCTGCACTCGCGTCATGTATATGATGTCGGAGGTGTTGATTACCTCGGGCGAGAAGTCGGTGTGGATGCTATATTTGATGCCCTGCTCGTCGCAATATTTGAGATACTCTTTGGGCATCTGAAGCTCGTCGCATGCCACGAAGCGGAACGTCGGGTCGAAATATTTCATTGCCATAATCAACGAGTGCACCGTGCGGCCATATTTGAGGTCGCCTACTAAGGTTATCGTCAATCCTTGCAATGTGCCCTGGGTCTTGTAGATGGAATACAAGTCGAGCATCGTCTGCGACGGGTGCTGATTGGCGCCGTCGCCGGCATTGATTACCGGGATGTCGGTAACCTCGGCGGCATAGCGTGCTGCGCCCTCAAGATAGTGGCGCATGATAATCAAATCCACATAGTTTGACACCATCTTTATCGTGTCCTTCAACGTCTCGCCCTTCGACGACGAGGTGGTGTTGGCGTCGGCAAAGCCTATGATGCGGCCGCCGAGCCGATTTACTGCCGTCTCAAAACTAAGTCGCGTGCGGGTAGATGGTTCAAAAAAAAGCGTCCCCACAACTTTCCCGTCAAGGATTTTGTGATTGGGATGCTCTTCAAAATAGCGGGCCTGCTCCAGAAGATGGAGCATCTTCTCTTTGTTCAAGTCGGCGATTGATACCAAGCTATGCTGATTCATTGCTGTTTATGTTTTACCCCTGGAATGCCTTGTCGACCCTCCATGGCTGTTAGATTTCTACCGTTGGATAAGCCTTTCGGACTGTCCCATGGCTGTTGGATTTTTGCCGTTGGTTAAGCCTTTCAGACTGCCCCATGGCTGTTGGATTTTTGCCGTTAGATTAGTCTTGTCGGCCCCCTATGGCTCTTCGACCGCAAAATTACAAAAATCCCACCGCAATTGCAAACCACTTCTCCAGAAAATATCTTCACAAATTATTACCGCATCTTCCCTTGCATATTCCCGCGGCGGGGTAAAAAAGGCGGTATGCCAAAACCGGGAGTTTTGGCATACCGCTGTGTGGGTATATGATTGCCGGCTGTAGGGCGGCAACGGTGGCGTTTAGGCGAGGAAGCCGAGGAGCACACCAGCAGCGACGGCCGAACCGATGACACCTGAGACGTTGGGGCCCATGGCATGCATCAGCAGGTAGTTGCTGGGGTCGTACTGCAAGCCAAGGTTGTTGGAGATACGCGCCGACATGGGCACGGCTGATACGCCGGCGTTGCCGATGAGCGGGTTGATCTTCTTTGACTTGGGCAATACGAGGTTGAAGAGTTTGACGAAGCAAACACCTGATGCCGAAGCGATAATAAATGCCATGAAACCGAGGCAGAAGATGAATATGGTCTCCTTGGTGAGGAATGTGGTGGCCTGAGTGGAGGCGCCTACAGTCATGCCGAGGAGGATGGTGACGATGTCGGTAAGGGCGTTTGACGCGGTCTTGGCAAGACGGGTGGTCACGCCGCACTCACGCAACAGGTTGCCGAAGAAGAGCATGCCGAGCAATGGCAGGCCCGAGGGAACGACGAAGCAGGTGAGAAGCATGCCGACGATGGGGAAGATGATTTTCTCGTTTTGAGAGACGGCGCGGGCCGGTTTCATCTTTATCAGGCGCTCTTTGCGTGTGGTGAGGAGCTTCATGATAGGCGGCTGTATCACAGGCACGAGTGCCATGTAGGAGTAGGCCGACACGGCGATAGCTCCCATGAGGTTGGGTGCGAGTTTCGACGACAGGAAGATAGCGGTAGGACCGTCGGCACCGCCGATGATGGCGATAGCACCTGCCTGGTCGGGCAAGAAGCCGAGGGCGCAAGCTACCATGTATGCGCCAAAGATACCGAATTGGGCGGCCGCACCGATGAGCATCAACTTGGGATTGGCGATGAGCGACGAGAAGTCGGTCATTGCACCGATGCCGAGGAAGATGAGCGGGGGAGACCATCCGGCGCTTACACCATTGTAAAGGATATTGAGCACAGAGCCTTGTTCGTAGATGCCTATTTCAAGGCCGGCAGTGGTATTGAAGGGTACGTTTCCGATAAGGATACCGAAACCGATTGGGACGAGCAGCATAGGTTCGAAATTCTTCTTTATCGCGAGATAAATGAAGAACAGACCGACAGCGAGCATGACGAAATGCTGCCAAGTGGCGTTGTAGAAGCCTGTCAGATGCCAGAATTGCTCCAAGTTGCCGGTTAGGAAATCACTAAATGTATCCATTTGATATGTGGTTTATTCAAAAGTGATGCTGATTGACTTATTCGAGGGTAATGATAGCAGAGCCTTCGAGTACAGAGTCGCCGGGGTTGACGTTGATGGTGGCCACTTTGCCGTCGCGACCGGCGTGGATGGCATTTTCCATCTTCATTGCTTCGAGGATTGCTACGGTGTCGGAAGCTTTGACGGTGTCGCCCACTTTGACAGAGATTTGCACAACAACGCCGGGCAGGGGAGCGGTGACGGCAGAAGTGCCGGCCGATACTGTCGGTTTGTTGATGATTTTCTCGCCGGTGGTGGTGCGAGGAGCAGCCGAGGGACGAGCGGCTTTAACTACGGTGACGGGAGCGCCTTTTTGCTCCAATTCCACTTTGTAAGGGATGCCGTTGACTTCAACCTGAGCTATGCCGTTGTCGATGTCGCCGATGCCTACTTTGTAGGTATTTCCGTTGATTTTATAATTGTAATTTTTCATTGTTGCTTGAATGTGAGGTGATTAGCGTTTGGGCGTTTGACGCATTGAATAAATTTTGGAGCTCCAGGGAGAGTAGGCTTTCTTCACTTTGTTGATGGTGAGGATAGTCTTCTCGGTGTCGTGGGCATCAAGGTGCTCATGGAGAGCCATGGCTATAGCGGCGATTACTTCGCCGGAGTCGTGGTCGGGACGGTCTTCTCGAGCCACTTCCTTGGGAGCCAAGCCTTGTGATTTCATCTTGTTGATGCGGTTGATTCGAGCGCCGATTTTGCTGATGAGCATGAAGCATAGGCAAAGGATGAGCAATGCGGAGAATACGATACCCATAGCCATGAGAGTCAGGGCGAAACCATGAGGGTCTTTATCGTGGAATGTATCGACTTTATCGTTGGTGTCCTCGATTACGTTGTTGCTTGACGGGGTAATGTATTTATTACCTAAGCCGTTGCGTACTTCCCAGTCTTTGAGGTTATTGATACCACCCTCGCCATCCTTGATGCGGGCGAATGACTGCCCGGGCTTTATGGAGTCGGCGGGAATGACGATCTCGTCAATCAGGGTCTTGCAGTCGGCATCGTAGATGGCGATGTAGTTGTCAACGCCCTCTTGGAGGGTGAAGTTGGTGTGGAAAGTGCCGCGTGTGGGCATTCCGTCGGCCCAGAAGATGACATGCTGGCGCTTGGGCATGCGTGTGTTGACGTCGCCTAAAGGCACTGCATACATTTTGGACTTGTCGGGGGTGGCGCCTTCTTCCACTTTTTCGGTGGTCAGATACACGCTCGATATTTCGAGGGGTCCGAAAGTGGAGTTGAAGAGTTCGATCCAAGCACCTCTTTCGCCGTAGTCGTCGACAATGGAGTTGGTGTTGCTGACCATCACTTCGTTGATGCGCAACCCTCCACGGCTTTGAGCGGCGGCTGAGAAGCAACCCATCACACCGACAAGAAGCAATAATAATGATTTTTTCATAAAAATAAGACGCTTTTTTCGGTCAGTGATGAGAATAATTACAGAGGAATGTTGCCATGTTTCTTGGCGGGGTTGGTCACTTTCTTAGTGGCGAGCTGCTGGAGCGCGCGGATTACGCGGAAGCGAGTGTTGCGCGGCTCGATGACGTCGTCGATGTAGCCGTATTTAGCAGCGTTGTAGGGGTTGCAGAAGAGCTTGTTGTATTCGGCTTCTTTTTCGGCGAGTACGGCTTTGGGGTCTTCGGCAGCCTTGGCTTCCTTGGCGTAGAGCACTTCGACGGCGCCGGCGCCACCCATTACGGCGATTTCGGCGGTAGGCCAAGCATAGTTCATGTCGCCGCGGAGTTGCTTACAGCTCATCACGATATGAGATCCGCCGTAGCTCTTGCGCAATGTGACTGTCACTTTGGGCACGGTGGCTTCGCCGTAGGCGTATAGCAGTTTTGCGCCGTGGAGTATGACGCCGTTGTATTCCTGGCCGGTGCCGGGGAGGAATCCGGGCACGTCGACGAGAGTCACCAACGGAATGTTGAAGGCGTCGCAGAAGCGAACGAAGCGTGCGCCTTTGCGCGAAGCGTTGGAGTCGAGCACGCCGGCGAGGTATTTGGGCTGGTTGGCTACGATGCCGACGGCCTGGCCGTTGAAGCGGGCGAAGCCGATGATGAGGTTCTTAGCGTAGTCGCGTTGCACTTCGAGGAATTCGCCGTTGTCGATGATAGCGCCGATCACCTGGTACATGTCGTAGGGACGGTTGGCAGAATCGGGGATGATGTCGTTGAGGGAGTCCTCGAGGCGGTCGATGGGGTCGGTGCATTCCACAAGGGGAGCTTCTTCGAGGTTGTTCTGCGGCATGAAGCTGAGAAGCTGACGAGTGATTTTGAGGGCTTCTTCGCCATCTTCGGTAGCGAAGTGTGCCACGCCGCTCTTGGCAGAGTGCACTTCGGCGCCGCCGAGAGCTTCCTGTGTCACGTCTTCGCCGGTCACTGTCTTAACCACTTTGGGGCCGGTGAGGAACATGTAAGATATGCCTTTGGCCATGATGGTGAAGTCGGTGAGGGCGGGGGAGTAGACAGCACCGCCGGCGCAAGGACCTAGGATACAAGATATCTGAGGGATGACGCCTGAAGCGAGGATGTTACGCTGGAAAATTTCGGCATATCCGGCGAGGGCGTTGATGCCTTCTTGGATACGAGCGCCGCCCGAGTCGTTGAGGCCGATGACGGGAGCGCCCATCTTCATGGCCATATCCATGATTTTGCATATTTTCAATGCCATTGTTTCCGACAGTGAGCCACCGAAAACGGTGAAGTCCTGAGCGAAGACGTAGACGAGACGGCCGTCGATGGTGCCATAACCGGTAACGACGCCGTCGCCGAGGTAGGATTTCTTTTCTTGGCCGAAGTTGGTGCAACGGTGGCGCACGAACATGTCGAGCTCTTCAAAAGAGCCTTCGTCGAGGAGTTGTGCGATACGTTCGCGGGCGGTGTATTTGCCGCGTTCGTGTTGTTTCTGGATTGCTTTTTCGCCGCCGCCGATACGTGCTTCGGCGCGCATGTCGATAAGCTCTTTTACTTTTTCGAGTTGGTTACTCATAAATATAAAAATTAGAGGAAATGAAATGTCGAGGTATTATTTGTTGGGGTCTTCGCAGAGCTCGATAAGAGTGCCGCAAGTCGATTTGGGGTGAAGGAAAGCGATGTTGAGGCCTTCGGCTCCTTTGCGGGGGGCTTTGTCGATGAGGCGGCAACCTTTGCCTTCGGCTTCGGCGAGGGCGTTGGCTACGCCGTCTTCGATAGCGAACGCGATGTGCTGGATGCCACCACGGCCGCCGTTGTTGGCTATGAATTTGCAGATTGCGCTGTCGTCGGCGGTGCCTTCGAGGAGCTCAAGCTTGGTTTGGCCCACTTTAAAGAAAGCGGTGCGTACCTTTTGGTCGGCTACTTCTTCGATGGCGAAGCATTTGACGCCGAGGATGTTTTCGTAGAAAGGAATTGCCTCGTCGAGCGAGGTGACGGCGATGCCGACATGTTCGATGTGAGAAATGTTCATGACTATATGAAATTTAAGAGTTATACATAGGTATAGAGCCGTAAAAAGCGAGGCAGAAGCCACACTCTTCGGCTAACAAAGTGCAAATTTAGCAAATAATTCGACACAATGATTAGAAAATGCAAAAAAGTGGTAAAATTATGAAATATAAAATATGAAATATGAAAGGCTGGCACCTTTGGGTGGGTAATGGGGGGCGGGTGGCGCTGCGGGCCGAGGTGGGCGAGAAACTGACAAAATTGCGTGGGCGATGCGTCATTTTGGCAGAAAATGGGGTTTGGTATGGCATAAATGCCGTGAGGAGCGGCGGTTGGCGGCGGTTGAGGAGCGGTGGAAACATTTTGGCACAGGATTTGTTGAATAAGTAAGTGCAAGCGCCTGAAAAGGTGGGCAAGGCCCGGGTGGCCGAGCATATCAGTTAGGGCGGTGCGACAGAGAACAACAACATAAATCGAATAAAAACAATAAAAAACATAATAATTATGGGAAAGATAATTGGTATCGACTTAGGTACAACTAACTCATGTGTATCAGTATTGGAGGGCAACGACCCTGTAGTAATTCCTAACAGCGAAGGCCGCAACACTACCCCGTCGGTAGTGGCATTCGTAGACGGAGGCGAACGTAAGGTGGGCGATCCGGCTAAGCGTCAGGCAATCACCAACCCCAAGCGTACGGTATATTCAATCAAACGTTTCATGGGCGAGACCTACGACCAGGTGGCCGGCGAAATAGAGCGCGTGCCCTACAAGGTGGTGCGCTCCGACAACAATACGCCTCGAGTAGACATCGACGGCCGACAGTACACTCCGCAGGAGATTTCGGCCATGATACTTCAGAAGATGAAGAAGACAGCCGAGGACTATTTGGGACAGACGGTCACCGACGCCGTAATCACCGTTCCGGCTTACTTCAACGATGCACAGCGCAAGGCAACCAAAGAGGCCGGCGAGATAGCAGGTCTTAACGTGCAGCGTATCGTCAATGAGCCTACAGCGGCAGCGTTGGCCTACGGACTTGACAAGAGCGACAAGGACCAGAAAATCGCAGTGTTCGACCTCGGTGGCGGTACATTCGATATCTCCATCTTGGAATTGGGCGATGGCGTGTTTGAGGTGAAATCGACCAACGGTGATACCCACCTTGGCGGTGACGACTTCGACCATGTGATAATCGACTGGCTCGCCGACGAGTTCCAAAGCGAGTATAAAGTGGACTTGCGCCAGGATCCTATGGCATTGCAGCGACTCAAAGAAGCTGCCGAGAAGGCCAAGATAGAGTTGTCGTCGACCACATCGACCGAAATCAACCTGCCCTACATCATGCCCGTCAATGGTATACCACAGCACTTGGTAAAGACCTTGACACGTGCGAAATTCGAGCAACTTGCCGACAACCTTATAGAGCGTACGCTTATACCGTGCCAGCAGGCCCTCAAGGACGCAGGCATGCAAGCGAGCGATATCGACGAAGTGATACTCGTGGGCGGTTCGACCCGTATCCCCGCCATCCAGGCCCTCGTGGAGAAATTCTTTGGCAAAGTGCCTTCAAAGGGCGTCAACCCCGATGAAGTAGTGGCAGTGGGAGCAGCCATCCAGGGCGCCGTCATCTCGGGCGATGTCAAAGACGTATTGCTGCTCGATGTAGTCCCCTTGTCGGTGGGTATCGAGACACTCGGCGGCGTGATGACCAAACTTATTGAGGCCAACACCACCATACCTACTCGCAAGAGCGAGGTATTCTCCACGGCAGCCGACAACCAGCCGTCGGTAGAAATCCATGTGCTCCAGGGCGAACGTCCTATGGCAAAGGATGACAAGACGCTGGGTAAGTTCCACCTCGACGGCATCATGCCTGCGCCCCGTGGCATACCTCAGATTGAAGTGACCTTTGAAATCGACAAGAACGGTATCCTCAACGTGTCGGCCAAGGATAAAGCTACCGGCAAAGAGCAGAGCATACGTATCGAGGCATCATCGGGCTTGACCGATGCTGAAATCAAACGTATGAAAGATGAGGCAGCGGCCAACGCCGCCAGCGACGCCAAAGAGAAGGAACGCATCGACAAGCTCAACCAAGCCGACGCTATCATCTTCCAGACCGAGAAACAGCTTGCCGACCTCGGCGACAAATTGCCCGCCGACAAGAAAGCAGCTATCGAAGGCGCAGTGGCACAGCTGAAAGAGGCCCACAAAGCTCAGAATATCGAAGGAATTGATGCCGCCATCAAGAATATCGAGGCACAGTTCCAGGCAGCCCAGCAGGATATCCTCAATGCCCAGGCACAGGCCCAGGGCGGAGCCAACCCCGGCGCCGGCTTTAACCCTGGAGCAGGAGCCAACCCCGGAGCCAACAACGGCGGCGACGACGGCCATGTCGACGACGTAGACTTCGAAGAAGTGAAGTAAGACTTGTAAATTAGCGTTATACAATATGCGAAATCCGTGTAGCTCATTGAGTTACACGGATTTTTTATGCGTGGCTAACACTGATGCCACCGCATCATGAAGCTGCTTCATTGGGAACGCGGTGGCTATGCCATGTACTACAAGCGGCTGGAATGGTGGCGATTCCATCCGCACATTTCCCTGCGCGCGGGCTTCGGTTTTCGCTCGATGAGCTGAGACGAGCTGGTCCTGCTGATGGAGGGAATATCTCCGAAAGTGGCCGCCGCCGGCGCTTTGAAATGGGTGATAATTCGTTGATTATTTGTCATGCAATGCAGAAACCTACACCTCACTTGGTGGCTCCAATGGCTGCGCAGACCAGCTCACCAATTGGGATGGAACAAAGAAGCTTGGTTTGGGCTCACAAACAAAGAAGAAAGGACAATCTTGAAGCAATCAAAGCAGTATGGTTGGAGTGATTTGCAGCAAATTGTGTCTGCAAGTCGCTCTCAACTGTTAAACTGCAACAAAATCGAAGGATTTTAGGTGTTTTGGGTTGTGTTCCTAATTTTATTACTATCTTTATAGTCAAAATTTGACAATTCAACCGTTGAATAGTAAATAGTTCGTAGTCATGAATGGATCCCCACAACAGCTAATAATTGACTTGTCGGCAGAAGACGCTAGGCGATTCTTTATGAAAAAGGAGTCATTTTGTAATATTAGCCTACCACAGTACTTTGACTTTCAGAAGTTGCTTGATGCAATTAGCACAGAGATTAACAATAACTCCAGTAAATTCACTACCATCTATGATAAAAAGCCACATTGGGAATCAGATGTGAACTACACATTCTTTCAGAATAAAGATGGTCGTTTTTCATGGCGTCCCTTGCAATTAATCAATCCTGTTATTTACGCCTATTTGGTTAATGAAATAACAGAGAGCGAGAATTGGGAGTTAATTGTTAATCGCTTTAAGGAATTTGATGCGAACCCGCAAATTGCATGTTATAGTTTACCACGGGTAAATAACTCCAAAAAAACAGAAACGACTGATACTATTCTTGATTGGTGGGATAATATTGAGCAGCAATCAATAAGGCTTGCCATGGATTATAATTATCTGATGATTACAGATATAACCGATTGCTATAGTTCTATCTATACACATTCTATCACATGGGCCATGTGCGGAATAGACAAAGCGAAAGAGAGGACACAAAACAAAAAGGCGATATTATCAGAAGCTGATGAAAAGCGATATGAATTGGGTGATGCTATCGATGATAAATTGAGAGCAATGTCTTTTAATCAAACAAATGGCATTCCCCAAGGAAGTATATTAATGGACTTCATCGCTGAGATTATACTTGGATATGTTGACCTAGAACTATCAGAAAGATTAAAAAACGAGTTTACTATTAAAAAGTATAGGATACTTCGCTACCGTGATGATTACAGGATATTCGGGAGCACTCAAGAAGATGTTATAAAAATAGCAAAGATTCTTACAGAGGAACTTGCCAGATTAAATTTCAAGTTAAATGCAAAAAAGACTATTTTGACTCAAGACTTAGTATGTGATACTATTAAAGCAGATAAGTTGTATTACATAACACGAGATTACAGACGTTTGGAAGAACCAGACAATCATTATTCGTTGCAAAAACATCTTTTGAGAATTAATCAATTAGCTCAAAAACATCCAAATTCAGGTTCTTTGCAAAAGGCAATGGATATTTTCTTTAAACGAATATGTGAATGGAAAGACCTTGGTCTGTTCAAAGAGGCAGAATCTTCAGAAGTTTTAATAAGTATAGCTACAAACATAGCATATAATAACCCCAAGGTTTATAAACAATATGTCGGAATTGTTGGAAAGATCCTGTCATATGAGACTGACATAAATGAGAAGAATAAGATAATAAACAAGATATTAAATAAGTTCCAACAATTGCCAAATGTTGGATACTTAGAATTATGGCTTCAGCGATTGACCATCAAGGAAGACAGGAAAAAAGAGTTTTCTGAAGATTTGTGCAAATATGCTGCAGGAGAAAAAGCAACCATTTGGAATGTGGGCTGGTTGAAAACCAAATTAAAGGAGATTTTTACAAATGTTTCTTTTGTTGACGAAGAGGCTATTTCTCAATTGCCAGAAGCTATAGAATATGAGGAATTCGAAAGCTTTAATAAGTATTAATTTCAACAACAAAGTATGATGCAACGAAGGTTTTGAGACAGCTCCTTTTCTATGACATTCAGATTTGATTCCACTTCAAAGTGGAATCAGTGACTTCATCAACTATATGATTCTAATTATATACTTTTAGGAAAAATGACAATAATTTTTTTTGATACAGAAACCACGGGTCTTCCTCGGGATTACAATGCACCAAGTTCTAAACTTGATAATTGGCCTAGGTTAGTCCAACTTGCATGGATTGTTTCGGATTGTGATGGGAATGTTATATCTAGTGAGAACCATATTATCATTCCAAATGGTTTCGAAATACCCTCAATATCTGCTTCAATACATGGAATTACAACAGAGATTGCAAAATCTAAAGGTGAAAAGCTTGTTGATGTCATTGATAAGTTTCTTGGTGTACTTCAAAATGCAACAGCGATTGCAGGACACAATATATCCTTTGACCAACACATTGTTGAAGCCGAGATTCTCAGATGTGGGCGATCTAATATTTTAAAGAGTTTGCCAGCATATTGCACGATGAAAATGTCGGCAAATTACTGTAACATTTTGAATTCGAACAAAGAGGTTAAATGGCCTACTTTACAGGAATTATTTTTTAAACTTTACGGGGAAAAGTTTGAAGGTGCTCATAATGCAATGGCTGACATAAAAGCAACTTATAGATGTTTTTTCACGTTGGTCAAACTTGGCGTTATTAAGTTGGAAGATGAGTGTGCTGATTATTATAGAGGTTGGAAAGTAACAAATAAACGACCATTCACTGACGAAGAGATAAAACTGGTTAAAACAGCTTTAGTTGTTCAAACAAAAGCAGGATATTCTGTCAAATTCATTTTCAATGATGCTTGGAGTAAGAAATATTTACCTGTAGATGAAAAAAGTCATGTTAGTGTCTGTGAAATTATTGATCTCGAAAAAGCGATGTTACTAACATTAAGTAAGCCTGGTCATAATGACATCTATCGAGTACAGCCTAAACAGAGAGATACAGAGAGTATAAAATATGATACGACATGGTCTTCCCTTTATGATTGTTCAGATGATAATGGAGGCTTTTCTTATGATGGTTATATCATGTTAAAATACAATGATGCTTTAGATGTCAAGGGATATAAAATACCTAAAGGTTGTAAAGTGTTAGCGGATAGTTGCTTTAGCCTATATGACCCTTATGGGCCATGGGAAAACCCTCATTTTTCGAGTCTCATAATTCCTAATAGTTTAGAGATTATCGGAGATTATGCTTTTGGCGGTTGCGCAGAATTAGAAACCTTGCATATTCCTGCGTCTGTGAAACATATCCAAGGGAATCCATTTCCTAGTATGCTGCGAATAACAACAGATAGCCCTTCGTATGTTGTTAAGGATGATATTTTATATGATAAGGAGTGTTCTAGATTAATACACGCGTTTTCTGATTTAAAAACAATTGTAATTGACTCTTCTGTAAAAAAGATTGAACATAGTGCTTTTAGTGGGAGTGATAATCTAACCAATATTATAGTTCATTCTGAAATAAATGAAATAGGCGGATATGCTTTTTCGTATTGCCAAAATCTCAACAATGTTATCATAAACGCCAAAATGGAAATTATACCTGATGGTCTGTTTCGTGGTTCAGGCATTTATGAATTTGACATTCCCGCTGAAACTAAAAAGATAGGTTTGGGTAGTTTTAAAGATTGTAAACGCCTTCAGAAAGTTGACATTCCAGAAAATGTAACAATGATTGATGCATTCGCTTTTGAAAATGACGAATCTCTAAAATATATAAATATCAATGCGAACATTCAAGCAATAGAGCAGGGAACGTTCCGAGGATGCTCCTCTTTAAAGGAAATTATAATTCCGGAAGGTGTAAAGTCAATCGGAGAAGAGGCATTTAAGGATTGTACAGGTTTAGAAACTATACGACTTCCATACAGTATAGAGGAAATTGGAAATGCCGTATTTGAAGGTTGTACAAATTTAAAACTAATTGAGTTACCCCGTGGTATAAAGGTATTAAGCCGCAAATTGTTCCACAATTGTAAAACCCTAAGGGAAGTTGTTATGCCTTCCACTATAGAGATTATTGGGAGTGAAGCGTTTGAAGGTTGTGATAACCTTTATTCAATCTTTATGCCAACTGGAGTTAAAGAAATATGGAGCCGCGCTTTTAGTTATAGCGGATTGCGTGAAGTCATTATTCCAGACACAGTAACAAAACTTGGAGAGTCTGCTTTCCTCGAGTGTAGGCATTTGCATTCTACTTTAGTTCCTGGCTCAATAAAAACAATTCCGGAATTTTGTTTTCATGGATGCAGGTCATTAAGTCAAATAACTATTTGTGAAGGAGTAGAGAGTATCGAAAATTTGGCTTTTAGTGTATGTCCATCTCTGAAGAAACTCATCCTGCCTGAAGGAATGAAGAGATTTGGAGAAGTTGATACCTTGGAACATTCCTTAATCAATGATTTATATGTGCCCTCAACATTAGAGGAGATTGTTCCTTTTAACAGCGGATTAGGCTCTGGTTACGTTAATTTACATGTTCCTTTTGATATGAAAACAATAGCAGAAAAACACATAGAAAACACTAAAAAAAGCCTTGAGGAATATGGAGGGCACTGAAAAAGTGTTGACTTTTCAGGTTGCCCCCTCCGCAGGCTAAAATTAAGAACTCGCCAAGTCATCAACCGATGATTTGGCGAGTTTTATTATTTGGG
>JAQXRH010000073.1 GCA_029218425.1 Bacteroidales bacterium
TGTATGGGGGTCGACACGGAGCTTATGCGGTCGTGCACATAGAGCTGCACGGTCTCTTTCCCCTCGCGGTCGCCGGTGTTGGCAACAGTCACTTTCACGGTCACGGAGTCGGTGCCCTTAGGTTCTTTGTTGTCGATTTCAAGATTGGAGTATTCAAAGGTGGTGTAGCTCAAGCCGTGGCCGAAGTCCCATAGCGGTTGAGGAGTGTCGAAAATGTAACGCATCTTGGGGTCGTCGGGCGTGCCCGGCTTGTCCCAGACGTCGCGGTCGGTGGGGTAATGATTATAGAAGCAGGGGGTATTGCCGGTGCTACGCGGGAACGACACTGTCAGTTTGCCCGAAGGGTTGACATTACCGAGGATGACATCGGCCAAAGCGGCGCCCTGCTGCTCACCGCCGCAGAACTGCACCAACACGGCATCGGCATGCTCCTGAGCGTAGCTCATCACGAGCGGTTTGCCTGCTATGAAAGCCACAATCATCGGTTTGCCGGTAGCTTTGACGGCCTTGATAAGGTCGAGTTGACGACCGGGCAGCTCGAGCGACGACAGGTCGTAAGCCTCACCGGCGGTATTCTTATTACCACCGCGGCCGAGGAAAGTAGAGCGCGTACCGACAGCTACAATGGCCACATCGGCAGCCTCAACGGTACTGACAGCGTCGGCGATATGCTTATCGTCGAGGCTCCACCAGTCGCACCCTTCGGTATAGGTGACCTGAGCCTTCTCGCCCACGTCTGCCGACAGTCCCTCGTAGAGGTCGATGCCCTCCTCGCCGTCGCTGTTCACCCATGAATAGTCGCCCATGAGCGCATAGTGGCCGTTGGGGCCCACGATGGCTATTTTACGATATTTGTCGGTGTCCAATGGGAGGATGCCGTTCTTGTTTTCTACCATGACGATGCTCTCGTCGGCCACTTGCTTGGCGATGGCGACATGCTCTTTGCAGCGCACCACCTTGTCGACATCGTCGGGGTCGATTTTATCCCCCTCGAAAAGGCCGAGCTCAAATTTTTTGCGGAGAATGCGCCGCACGGCGGTGTCAATCACCTCCTCGGAGATTTTACCCTGACGCACGGCATCGGGGAGCGTCTGGTAAGTCCAGTCGACATTTATGTCGATACCGGCGCAGGCGGCCTGCATAGCAGCCTCCTCGGCAGTGGCCACGGCATGGTGGAAAGTCATGATGCGCTCCACCGAACCCCAGTCGGAATATACATAGCCGGAGAAGCCGAGCTCGCCGCGCAGCAAGTCGGTCATGAAGTAACGCGAGCCAGTCAGCGGCTCACCGTCGTAGGCCGAATAGCACGACATAATGGCGCCCGGGGCACATTCGGCTATTACCCTGCGGAATGGGTAAAGATATATGGAGCGGAACTCGCGGGGGCCGCCCGCCACCGAAGCGCAATTCAAGCCGCCGGAGGGGGAGCCGTGGGCCACGAAATGCTTCGGCATAGCAAGCACGCCTTCACCCTGGTAGCCGTTGACAAAAGCCTTGGCCATTTCGGCAATCATATACGGGTCCTCGCCAAAGGTCTCCTCGATGCGTCCCCAACGTAGCTCGCGGGCCACGTCGAGCACCGGCGAGAGCACTTGGCGGATGCCTATGGCGCGCGCCTCGCGGCCGCATGCCGAAGTCATCTGCTGGATGAGCGCGGGGTTCCACGTGGTAGACTGCGCAATGGCATGGGGGAAGAGTGTGCAACCGTTTTGCAACACCCCCTGGATGCCTTCGCAGCAGTTGATGATAGGGATGCCGAGGCGGTTGTTTTTCTTGACATGCTCGCCGAGCGCTTTGAAAATCATGGCAGCCTCTTTGGCGTTATGCCCCATCTCGTGGGTGGTGCCGTAACTTTTGTCCTTGAACGCGTTGGCGATTTCGTTGATTTCACCCACGGCATTGTTTTGCATCTGCAACACCTTCTCCTCGAGGGTCATACGCGATAGCAGGTCCTCAACGCGGGCGTCGATAGGCGCCTTCGAGTTCTTATACAATGGGCCTGCACTCGCAGTAGTAGAAGCGAGCAGCAATGCCGGTATAAGTATGTTTCGTAGTTTCATGTCGGTTGGTTATAGTCGGTTTGGTCAATATCGTTAGGTTAAATAGTATTAGTGGAAAGAGAGGCATCGGGTGGATAATCATCGGCATCACGCGTCGTCGGGCATATCGTCGCCGGCTTCGGGTTGCGGCGGGCGAGTAGGCTCGCCGTTGCGCACGTATTGCTGGCACTGCTTTTCGAAGCCTTTTGGGGTGACGCCAAACTGGCGGAAGAACAGCTTGCTGAAGTAGCTCGACGAGTTTATGCCCACCATATAGCATACATCGCCAATGCGGTATTTGCCCTCCTGGATGAGCTCGGCAGCCTTTTTCAAGCGGATGAGGCGTATAAGCTCGATAGGTGAAAGGTTGAACAACGTCTTAATCTTACGCAACAGCGACGAACGGCTCATGCAGAACACATCGGCCATGGACTCGACGGAGAAATTCTCGTCGGAGATGTTGTCGGTGATAATCTTGATTACCTTGTTCATGAATTCCTCGTCGGCCTTTGTCATCTTCATGTTGTCGATGGAGAAGAACGGTTGCTTGAGGAAGGCCTTGCGTTCGTGCTTACGGTTTTCGAGCAACGAGAGGATTTGCTGGCGGAAGTACTTGATAGAGAATGGTTTCTCTATATAAGCTTCGCCGCCGCATTTGAGAGCGAGGAGCTTGGAGTCGAGGTCGTTTTTAGCTGTAAGGAATACCACGGGGATGTGGGAACGGTTGATATCGTTCTTGACCTGTCGGCAAAGCTCGTAGCCGTCCATGACGGGCATCATGATGTCGGTGACGATAAGGTCATAGTTGTGTTCCTGCAGCTTGTCGAGCGCTTCCTGCCCGTTGCTGCAAGAATCGATGACAAAGTTCTGGGAGAGCTGGTCGGCAAGGAATTCGCGCATATCGTCGTTGTCCTCCACCAGGAGCAGGGAGTAGCTATGTTCGGTTTCTGAGGAATTAAGCTCCGCGTCTTCCATGACATATTCGGTCATTGTGGCATCGGTCATAGGCACGGATTCCACGTCGACGTCGGCACACTTGAGGGGCAGAGTGAGGCGGAAGGTGTTGGTAGGCTCGCCATCTTTGACGAGCTCGATTTTGCCGTTGAGCAGATGGGCGAGGGTGCGGCACATAGGCAAACCGATGCCCACGCCGTTGTTGTCCTGCATGGCGGTAATCTGGAAGAAGGGCTCGAAGATGCGTTCGGCATTTTCGCCGGTAATCTTGTCGCCGTCGCTTGTCACCGACACGGTAAACGACTCGGCATCGCTCGAAAGCTCTACGCTGGTGCGGTGCTTACCGTATTTGTAAGCGTTGTTGAGCAGGTTGGAAAGAATTTTTATTAAAGCTTCGCTGTCGGTGATGGCATAGATTTCTTTCTGCGGGATAGCAGTGGCGAGCTCGCGGCCTTTGACCTGCATAGCCGATTCGAAACGCTCGATAGTGTCGTTGACAACCTGGGTGACGTCGACACGTTCATGCTTGAAATTGAACTGGTTGGCGCCAATTTTCTGGAAGTCGAGGAGCTGCCCGGTGAGGTTTAGCAGACGAGAAGTGTTTTTGCGCATCACTTTGACATATCGGTCGACGCGTTTATCCTGGATGTCCAAAGCCTCCATTGCTTCCAACGGGGCGTCGATGAGCGAAAGCGGGGTGCGTATTTCGTGGGCAATTTCGGTGAAGAATTGCACCTTGTTTTCATAGAGCTCTTTCTCCTTGTTGACTATGAATAGCTGCTCGCGAGCTGCGAGGCGGCGGTTTTGACGTCGGCGGTATCTCACCCAAAGGAGGAACACCAACCCTGTGATAGCCAACACATAGAGGGATATGGCCCACCAAGTGCGGAACCAGGGCGTGAGGACGTGGATTTTGAGCGAGCGCACCGAGTATCCGGAGCCGTTGGTCACTTTTACCTGAAGCTCATATTTGTCGGGGGAGAGATTGGCAAGGGTGATAGCGCGGTCGGTGATGGGTATCCACGTGGTATCGGCCGGGAGAAGCC
>JAQXRH010000074.1 GCA_029218425.1 Bacteroidales bacterium
ATTTAACAACCGCTTTTTTACATTGACCCACAAGACGCCTCTCCGAGGGTCAGCTGCAAAAGCCGGTTGAATTGTCAATCATAGCGGCTTTGGCGCGTCTCGGTTGATGAGCTGTTTGCGCATATGTGGTTGATTTTGGCGAAATTTGATTATTTTATAAAATAATTCCAAAAAACTTTGCTTTGTAATCTTTTTTTGTCTATTTTCGTTGAATTAAATTTACCATGAAATCACGTTGTTCTCTAAGTCCAAAGAAGGAAAAATCCAACTAACATTTACAACCACAATATCCTTATGAGTTATCTCAAATTTGACAAAAACCTGATGATTAACCTGGAGCAGTCGCTTCGCAAAGAGATGTTGCGTACCAATCGAGCCGGGGCATACCATTGCTCGACTGTGGTAGGATGCAACACTCGCAAGCAGCATGGATTGCTTGTCATCCCGATGCCGGGGCGTGAGGAGTATAGCCCGCATGTCCTATTGTCGTCGCTTGACGAGACTGTGATACAGCACGGAGCGCCTTTCAATCTCGGGTTGCACCGTTACCGCGGAGGCATCTACAGCCCTAACGGGCATAAGTATATCCGCGAGTATGACTGTGAAACGGTGCCACGCACTACCTACCGCGTTGGTGGTGTGATTCTTACAAAAGAAAAAGTATTCATTTCCGAAGAAAATCGAATACTTATCCGTTACACCCTCGTCGAGGCACATTCGCCTACAACGCTCGAGTTCCGTCCCTTCCTGGCTTTCCGTGAGGCCAACGAGCTATGCGTGGCCAATGGCAATATCAACGGCACGATGACGCCGGTGGCCAATGGCGTGAGCTGCTCGCTCTACAATGGTTACCCGCATCTGTTCATGCAGCTTTCGCGCAAGCCCGAGTGGATCGACGACCCGCATTGGTACAACGGCATTGAGTATGTGAAGGACCTCGAACGTGGAGTGCCCTATTGCGAAGACCTCTACGTGCCAGGTTATTTCCGCATCAACATCAAGAAGGGAGAGTCGATAATCCTATCGGCGGGTATCACCGAGAGCAATCCCCGCCAGCTGGCAGCTCTCTACGAGAAAGAGCTTGCATCGCGCACGCGCCGCACATCGTTCTTCAACTGTCTGAAAAACGCTGCTAAGCAGTTCTATTTCAAAGAGGGGGATAACCACTATATGCTTTCGGGATATCCGTGGGGCACTATCATTGCGCGCAACACGCTGATGTCGTTGCCGGGCAACACGCTCGCTATCGACCACCGCAAGGACTTCGAGGACATAATGGATACGATGAGCGCCGAGCTGTTGCGCTTTATCGAGACGGGGAAGCCGTCAACCAAGATACATGGCATCGACATGCCCGACATACCGCTGTGGGCCATCTGGGCAGTGCAGCAATATGCCAAGAACATATCGATGGGAGAGGCGTCGGAACGTTATGCCGATTTGGTGAAACGTCTCATCGAACTCATTCTTGATAACAAGTACCCCAACTTGCGGCTCGACGAAAACGGCCTCGTAGTGACCGACGGCCGCCGCAAAGCTGTGTCGTGGATGAACTCGGCCACCGACCGCGGTCCGGTAATACCGCGCTCAGGTTATCTTGTAGAGTTTAATGCCTTGTGGTACAATGCGTTGATGTTTGGCGCTCAGCTTCTTGAAGGCAAGGCCGAAGCAGCCGATAGCGTGGCACGTTGGAGCGAAACGGCCGCCAAGCTCAAGCAGCCTTTCATCGACATGTTCCTCAACGAGTCGGGTTATCTCTACGACTACGTCAACGGCACCTTCGCCGACCCGTCGGTGCGTCCCAACATGGCGATAGCGATAGGCTTGGACAACTCGCCATTGGACCGCCGCCAGCGCAAAGGCGTGTTGGACGTGGTGACCCGCGAATTGTTGACGCCCAAAGGCTTGCGTACGCTCTCGCCCCGTAGCTACGGTTATCGTCCCACCTACGTGGGCAATCCCTACGAACGCGAGATAACGATGCACAATGGACCTGCGCGCCCGTGGCTCATCGGATTTTATGCCGACGCTTATCTGCGCGTCTTCGGCATGAGCGGGGTATCGTATATCGACCGCATGCTCATCGGATTTGAAGATGAGATGACCAATGGCTGTATCGGGTCGCTGTCGCAGCTCTATGACGGCAATCCGCCCTACGACGGGCGTGGCGCCATCTCCCACGCCACCAACGTGGCCGAAGTGTTGCGTACGCAGCGCACCCTTAAAAAGTTAAACTCTTGAAAATAACCCACTTAGCATAATTAAATCATGAAAGCATTAATGTTTGGGTGGGAATTTCCCCCTCATATCTTAGGAGGCTTGGGTACAGCAAGCTACGGCCTTACAAAGGGAATGTGGGAATGTGGCGATATGGATATCACATTCGTAATTCCAAAGCCGTTTGGCGACGAGGATAAAAGTTTTGCTCGCATCATAGGCGCATCGCAGGTGCCGGTAGCGTGGCGCGACGTAAGCCGCGACTACGTGGAGAGCCGCATTGGCAAAGTGATGGACCCCGACGAGTATTTCAAACTTCGCGACAAGATCTATGCCGACTTCAACTATATGCGCACCAACGACCTCGGATGCATAGAGTTCTCCGGCCGCTACCCCGACAATCTCCTTGAAGAAATCAACAACTACTCGATAATGGCCGGCGTAGTGGCCCGTGCCGAGGATTTCGACATCATACACTCCCACGACTGGCTTACGTATCCCGCAGGTATACATGCCAAGCAGGTGACTGGCAAGCCATTGGTAATCCATGTGCATGCCACCGACTACGACCGCTCGCGAGGCAATGTCAACCCCACGGTATTCGGCATCGAGCGCGACGGCATGATACATGCCGACCATATCATCACGGTTTCCGAGCTGACCCGCCGCACCGTTATCGACAAATACGGAATCGACCCGGCAAAGGTTACCACCGTGCACAATGCCGTGGTGCCGCTGAGCGAGGAGCTTCTCAATGTGGAAGTCACGCGCCCCAAAGAGAAAGTAGTTACCTTCTTGGGCCGTATCACGATGCAGAAAGGTCCCGAATATTTCGTGGAGACTGCCGCAAGGGTGCTTAGCCTCGACCACAACGTGAGGTTCGTAATGGCAGGATCGGGCGACATGATGGACAAGATGATCGACCTTGCCGCACGGCGTGGCATCGCCGACCGCTTCCATTTTCCCGGCTTCCAGAAAGGCAAGCAGGTGTACCAGATGCTCAAAGCCTCCGACGTGTATATCATGCCATCGGTTTCCGAGCCCTTTGGCATCTCGCCTCTCGAAGCAATGCAGATGGGAGTGCCGTCGATTATATCAAAGCAGTCGGGTTGCGCCGAAATATTGACCAACGTCATCAAAACCGACTACTGGGATGTCGACGCAATGGCCGATGCCGTATATTCAATATGCAACTATCCGGCTATGTACAACCAACTGCGCGAAGATGGCCTCGCCGAAGTAGCCCAGATCACCTGGGACAAGGCCGGGCAAAAAGTCATCAACATCTACAACAGAGTGCTCGGCCGCGGCTGACACCATTTAACATAGGGGCTACGCATTGTGCCCCGATTATTAACAACCAACCATTATAATATTACAAATATGAAAGCCATTTGCTTCTATTTCCAGATACATCAGCCGCAGCGTCTGAAACGTTATCGTTTCTTCGACATCGGCAACGACCATTACTACTACGATGATTTCGCCAACGACGACATCATAACACGCATTGCCCACACGTCGTATATCCCGGCAGCGGAATCATTGCTGCGCATGATTGAGGATAGCGGACGCAAATTCAAATGCGCCATCTCCATCTCGGGCGTCGCTTTGGAGCAGATCGAAATTTATGTACCCGAGCTCTTGGACATACTCAAGAAATTGGTGGCCACCGGTTGCGTGGAAATCCTTGCCGAAACCTACGCCCACTCGTTGTCGTCGCTCGCCGACCCCGAAGAGTTTGCCGAACAGGTCAAGGTGCACGGCGAAAAAGTCCACGAGCTTTTTGGTGTCAAACCCAAAGTGCTTCGCAACACCGAGCTGATCTATTGCGACGATATCGCGCCTCAAATCCTCGCCATGGGTTATAAAGGAGTCATCACCGAGGGCGCAAAACATATCCTCGGCTGGAAATCGCCAAACTATGTGTATGCGTCGGCTTCGGCACCCAAACTGAAAATGTTGCTCAAGAACGACAAGCTTAGCGACGATATCACATTCCGTTTCTCCAACACCAACTGGAGCGAGTATCCCCTCACCGCCGACAAGTATATCAACTGGATTGCCGACACTCCCGCTGAGGAACAGATTTTCAACCTCTTCATGACTATGGAAACTTTCGGCCAGCTGCAAAACCGCGATTCGGGCATTTTCCAATTCTTGGAGGCTTTGCCTCGCTTTGCGGCTGAACGCGGTGTCGAATTTATCACCCCCACCGAGGCCGTATCGAAGATCAAAGCCGTGGCCGAATTGGGCGTGCCATTCCCCATGTCGTGGGCCGACGAGGCGCGCGACACTTCGGCTTGGCTCGGCAACCAATTGCAGAAAGAGGCATTCAACAAACTTTATTCAGTGGCCGAACGCGTGCGCCTTTGCGACGACCGTCGTTTGAAGCAGGACTGGTACTACCTCCAGGCATCCGACCACTTCTTCTACATGTCGACCAAGCACCAGGCCGATGGCGAGATACATTCGCTTTACTCGCCCTACGACTCTCCCTATCAGGCCTTTACCAACTATATGAACGTGCTTGCCGACTTCATAGTGCGCGTTGAGGAGCAATACCCGCTTTCAATTGAAAATGAGGAGCTTAACGCACTGCTTACCACTATTCGCAACCAGGCCCACGAGATTGAAACCCTCAACAAGGAGGTAAGCTCAATGCGTTTGAACATCGAGCACTACAACGAGGAGCACGCCATACGTGAAGGCAAAGCATCGGTAGAAAAGCCGGCCGCTGCAGCTCCAAAGGCTAAGAAGCCGGCCGCTAAACCCAAAGCAGCCGCCGCCAAGACCACGGCCGCTAAATCTACGGCCAAGAAGGCGCCTGCGAAGAAATCGGCAGCCAAAGAGCCCGAAGCATAACCTCCAGTAATCGCTGTAAATACCATAGTCGGAGTGTCAATAATCTCAGATTTTTGACACTCCGACTTGTATTCCCCCCCTACGGCTAAGTAGCCCATCAGCCCCCACAAGATGCCTTTCCGAGATATGGAGCCGCGGCGTTGCCGCTCGGTAAGCGATGTCTTTGTTACCGCTTGATATGTGATGGCTTGTGAGATACTACGGCATCTTTTGCATTGCTTTTTGTGGCGGAAAATGTGGCGGAAAATAAGTTGAAACCGGTAAAAAGTGGCGAAAGGTGTTGCATATAAAAAATAAATCTATTACTTTTGCGGAGTAAAAAAGCGACGGCGACGGCCGGTTTCATGGTCCCGGAGTTCGCTAATCGGATTTATGCTTCAGTAGCTCAGTTGGTTAGAGCACCTGACTGTTAATCAGGGGGTCGTTGGTTCAAGCCCATCCTGAAGCGCCAAGGAGAGATGTCGACAACAACCGACGTCTCTTTTTTTATTACATATTCAAAATCGAAGTGCAAAATTGGGGCCTGTAGCGGCATAGTGGTAGGCATTTCATTTTTATTGGCCTATTACCGAAAAATTGCCATGAGATTGCTCGTATTTGCTCCCTTTTTGTTAATTTTGCACATAATTATTTCGGTATGATTGAACGCATTATTATCATCGACAGTGTCGACCCCGTAAGTTTCTATGGCGTAAACAATTGCAATATGCAGTTGATTAAGAACCTGTTCCCTAAGCTGAGGCTTGCAGCTCGCGGTCAGGTGATAAAGGTCATAGGCGATGATAAGGAGACGTCCGACTTTGAGAAAAAAATCAAGGAGCTCGAGGCTTATTGCGTGAAATTCAACAAGCTGACTGAAGATGTCATCCTCGACATCGTCAAGGGAGAGGCGCCCAAGGACCTCAAGATGGACGACGTCATCATCTATGGTATCAACGGCAAGCCTATCAGCGGCCGTACGCCCAACCAGCAGAGGCTCGTAGAAACATTCATGAAAAATGACCTCACCTTTGCACTCGGTCCTGCCGGTACGGGTAAGACTTATGTGGCAATAGCGCTGGCGGTGAGGGCGTTGAAAAACCGCGAGGTACGCAAGATAATCCTCTCGCGTCCCGCTGTGGAAGCCGGTGAGAAATTGGGGTTCCTGCCCGGCGACATGAAAGACAAAATCGACCCTTACTTGCAGCCGCTCTACGATGCGCTTGAGGACATGGTGCCCGCGATAAAGCTCAAGGAGTACATGGAGACTAATGTCATACAGATAGCGCCATTGGCGTTCATGCGCGGCCGCACGCTCAACGATGCCGTCATAGTGCTCGACGAAGCGCAAAACACCACCACCCACCAAATCAAAATGTTTCTCACGCGTCTGGGCATGAATGCCAAGATGATCATAACTGGCGATACCTCGCAAATCGATTTGCCTCGCTCCACCCAGTCGGGCTTGGTGCAGGCTCTGCGCATCCTTGACGGCGTGGAGGGGATTGGCAAGGTGGAATTTGGCAAAAAGGACATTGTGCGCCACCACTTAGTGCAACGTATTGTGGAGGCCTACGAGCGTTACGACAACGCCCATAAGGACGATGCTTCGCAACAGAGGCCGGTTGCCTCGCCCGATGCCGGCGCGCCGGCGTCGGAGTGACCACTGCCCGCTTGGGGCTGTGGCGGCATCTTGTGTATATATAGTGTAATTTATTAATACTTAACATATTATACTTTGACTTATTATGGATAAGACACTTCTGACCACCGATTTCCATTTCCCGGGACAAACCGCAGTGTATCATGGTAAAGTTCGCGACGTCTACACCATCGACGATGATATCATGGTGATGATAGCCACCGACCGCATCTCGGCTTTCGACGTCATCCTGCCTAAGGGTATCCCCTATAAAGGTCAGGTGCTCAACCAGATAGCTGAAACATTCCTGGATGCGACGGCCAACATCGTGCCCAACTGGAAATTGTCGTCGCCCGACCCGATGGTCACCGTAGGATATAAGTGCGAAGGCTTCCGTGTCGAAATGATTATCCGTGGCTACCTCACCGGTTCGGCATGGCGTGAATACCAGGCCGGGTGCCGCGAGCTTTGCGGCGTGAAGTTGCCCGATGGCATGCGCGAAAACGAACGTTTCCCCGAGCCAATCATCACGCCTACCACCAAGGCCGACGAAGGTCACGACGAGAACATATCGCGCGAAGAGATCATCGCGCAAGGCATCGTATCGAAGGAGGACTACGAGGTGATGGAACGCTACACCCGCGCCCTATTTGCCAAAGGTACGGAAATGGCAGCCGCCAAAGGCCTTATCCTCGTCGACACCAAATATGAGTTTGGCAAGCGCGACGGCAAAGTGATACTCATCGACGAAATCCACACCCCCGACTCTTCGCGCTACTTCTACGCCGACGGCTATCAGGAACGCTTCGAGAAGGGCGAGTCGCAGCGACAGCTCTCGAAAGAGTTTGTGCGCCAGTGGCTTATCGACAATGGCTTCATGGGCAAGGAGGGGCAGCAGGTGCCTGAGATGACCGACGAGTTCATCGCATCGGTGACCGACCGCTATGTAGAGCTTTACGAGCACATCACGGGCAAATCGTTCGTGCGCACCCCCGAAGAGCACCTTACAGAGCGCATCGAGCGCAACGTCGTTGACTGCCTTAACAAAATAAAAGGCTGATGGGCGACGCTGCCGAACGCATAAACCCCTACTCCGGCGACAGCCGCGACAAGACCAGCCAGGTGGAAGCGATGTTTGACTCCATCGCTCCTGCCTACGACTTCATGAACACCGCGATGAGTTTCGGCCTTCACCGCCGTTGGCTCCGCAAAGCCTTGACGGAGGTGGAGGCGGCAGCTCCCGTCGATATCCTCGACGTGGCTACCGGCACTGCCGACGTGGCCATAGCGATGGCTCGCCGACAGCCACTCGCCCATATCACCGGCATCGACCTCTCCGACGGCATGCTTGAGATTGGGCGCAAGAAAGTGGCAAAGGCGGGGTTGGACCGGCAGATAGCGCTTCGCCGTGCCGACTGCCTTCATCTCCCCTTTGCCGACGACTCTTTCGACTGCATCACCGTGGCTTACGGCGTTCGCAACTTCGAGCACCTGCTCGACGGGTATCGCGAGATGGCGCGAGTGCTGCGCAGCAACGGACGATTGGTGGTGATAGAGCTATCCACACCCACTTCGCCCATTGTCAAGCCTTTTTACAAGTTCTACACCCGATGCGTCATCCCGGTAGTAGGGCGTATGGTGTCGAAAGATGTGCGAGCCTACAGCTACTTGCCCGAATCGATAGCCGCCGTGGCGCAAGGCAAGGCGATGACCGCGTTGATGGAGCAAGCGGGGCTTTCGGATACCGCGTTCAGAAGGTTGACAATGGGAGTGTGCACCATCTACACGGCCTTTAAGCGGTGAAAAAGACGTGGCCAGTGCCGCAATTATTCATGCCGTGGCGGCTGTAATTATTCATGCCCAGTTAGCGGCCGGCATTATGCGGCCTACAGCCCACTAAATAGGGCAAGCCTATCGGAGAGTGACATGCTTGCCCCATTTGCCTTACCGGGCTGCGCGTCACTTCCAACTGCGCCCCACGGGATTGTCATCCCCACCCGGTCGGGTCCATTACTGATTATGTGTATATATTCATAACAAATAAAGTTGTTCCGAAGTTGACTAAAAATTGTCAAAAATTCCAAATCGGGCTGTTGCTTGCAAAAATATGCATATCTTTACAGAGAATATCTGATTAGCTGTTACCTACGTAGTAATTATTATCATACCACTAACCGAAAAATCAATATCATGGCAACACAATATAAGTATATGACAGCTGATGAGGCGGTAAAACTCATCAAAAGCGGCGACCATGTATTCGTGCAGGGGAGTTGCTCTATACCCGAAGCGTTGATAGCTGCATTGGCCAAGAGAGGCAACGAATTGCGCGACGTGATACTATACAATGCCTTTGCCTTGGCGCGAAGGGTATCGCCATTGTGCAATCCCGACCTTAAGGATGCATTCCATATCGACTCGTTCTTCGTGTCAAACGCCGTCAGAGGGTGGGTCAACGAGGGTTATGCCACCACAACGCCCCGCTTTTTCGGTCAGGTGCCCATACTATTCCGCGATGGGACAATAAAGCTCGACGTGGCGCTTATCAACTGCTCGTTGCCCGACAAGTATGGCAATGTGTCGTTTGGAGCTTCATCGGATTTGACGCCGGCCGCTGTTGAATGTGCCAAGCTCATCATCGCGCAAATCAATCCCCAGATGCCCTACACCTATGGCGACACCGTCATACACATATCCAAGATAGATGCCCTTGTGAAAGTCGACGACCCGCTTGCCGAGACCCCCGACGTGGAGCCATCGGAGGCAGAAATGGCAATCGGCAGATACATAGCCGAACATATAGAGGATGGGTCGACGCTACAGATAGGGGTGGGTGGCGTGCCCAATGCCGTGCTCCACTCGCTGCGCTCCCATCGCCACCTCGGCATCCACACCGAAGCGCTCACCAACGGCATGGTCGACCTGATAGAGAGCGGGGTAGTGGACAACTCGTGTAAGACCATAGAGCCGGGAGTGTCGGTGGCATCGTTGGCGCTCGGCACCCGCCGCTTATACGACTTCATGAACTACAACCGCTCGCTCCTGTTCCGCGACATCTCGTGGGTGAACGACCCGTTTATCATAGCCCAGAACCGCAATGCCGTGGCTATCAACTCATGCCTTGAAATCGACCTTTCCGGACAGGTGTGCGCCGACTCCATAGGCACGCGTATCTACTCGGGCGTGGGCGGACAGCACGACTTCATCTACGGTACCTCGCGAAGCCTTGGCGGACAGTCGTTTATCGCAATGCTGTCGACTACGTCCAAGGGCATAAGCAAGATAAAACCGATACTCACCCCGGGAGCCGGAGTGGTGACCACACGTTTCCAGACCAACTGGGTAGTCACCGAATATGGCGCCGTCAACTTGCGAGGCCGCAACATGGTGGACCGCGCCCGGTTGCTCATCTCCATCGCCGCGCCCCAATTCCGTGAAGAACTCGACCGCGAAGCATTCCGCATCCTCGGCTACGCCTACCGCCGTTGGCGCTAATCGCGTAGACCACGCACCATTATCACGCCCGTCATCAGCCGTCGGCCACCGTCGGCTGCCGTCTATAGCCGTTGACTGTCGTCGATTGCTGTCATCTACCGTCGGCTACCGTCGGCCGCCCGCCCATTGCCATTCCTGTTATTCGCTGTCGGCCGCCTGCCCGCTTCTTGGTGCTAATTGGTCAAATAATGAAAATATCGTGTTATGCTATGGGCTTTCGTTTTTATATAAAGATTTATTTTGTAAATTTGGCGTAGGTATAATTGCCGCCGGGCTTATTATTGACCGAAGCATGAAAAACCAACCTAACATAAATAAACTAAACTAACATAATTTTCGATGAAGTTACGAATTCTGACTGTTTTGGGCGCAATGACGGCATTGTCGTCGGTTTCGGCGCAAGTTTACAAAGATGTCACGGCTTCGGCGCAGCAACGAGCTGAGAGCATCGTAGCCGAGATGACGTTGCAAGAGAAAGTGTCGTTGATGCAGCATGTGTCGCCGGCAGTCGACCGGCTGGGTATCAAGCAGTATAACTGGTGGAATGAGGCGCTCCATGGTGTAGGTCGTGCCGGTAGGGCTACGGTATTCCCGCAACCTATAGGCATGGCTGCCTCGTTTGACGATGCGTTGCTCTACGACGTGTTTACTGCCGTTTCCGACGAGGCACGCGCAAAAAATGCGATAGCTAAGCAAGCCGGGCCGCTCAATATCTACCAGGGACTTACTTTCTGGACCCCGAATATCAACATCTACCGCGACCCGCGATGGGGCCGAGGCCATGAGACCTATGGCGAGGACCCCTATCTTACTTCCCGAATGGGGCTTAGCGTGGTGCGCGGGCTGCAAGGCGACTCCTTTGAAGGGGGCAACTACCGTGGCGACAAGGCTTTGAACCATTTCAAACTGATGGCGTGCGCCAAGCACTACGCTGTGCATAGCGGTCCGGAATGGTGCCGCCACTCATTCAACGCCAATGCTATCACGCCGCGCGACCTTTGGGAGACCTATCTGCCTGCCTTTAAGGCGCTTGTGGTGGACGGCGACGTGAAGCAGGTTATGTGTGCCTACAACCGATATGACGACCAACCGTGTTGCGGTAGCAACCAGTTGCTGCAGAATATATTGCGTGGCGAATGGGGCTTCGATGGCGTCGTGGTGTCGGACTGTGGGGCTATCGGCGATTTCTATAACGACGGGTGCCACCGTACGGAGCCCGACCAAAGCCATGCTTCGGCCACTGCCGTGCGCGCAGGCACCGACCTGGAGTGCGGCGGCGTATACGGTTCGCTTATCGATGCCGTGAAGTCGGGGCTTATTGATGAAAAAGAGATTGACACATCGGCTATCAGGGTGATGAAGATGCGCTACCTGCTGGGCGAAATGGACGACGATGCGCTTGTGGAGTGGACCAAGATACCAAGTGATGTGGTTGACTCCCAAGAGCATAAGGATCTTGCGCTGAAGATGGCCCACGAGTCGATAGTGCTACTGAAAAACGACGGGACATTGCCCTTGTCAAAGGATATGAAAATAGGGATTATCGGGCCAAATGCTGCCGACTCCATAATGCAGTGGGGCAACTACAACGGTTTCCCCTCGGCCACGTCGACGCTCTACTCGGCATTGCAAAAGCGCGTGCCTGCCGACCGTCTGACGTACATACCCGGCGTGGACCACACGTCGGACAAAGTGATAGAGAGCTTCTTCAACCAGACACAGGCTTCCAATGGGCAGCCCGGTTTCGACGCCCGCTATTGGAATACCAACGACAAAGGGCGCGACCCCGACGTGACGTGCTACTATCCCAACCCATTGAAATTCTCGTCGTCGGGAGCCACCGTATGGGCACCCGGAGTGCCTCTTGGCGGATTTGCCGTGGAGTTCACGACAAAATTCGTGCCCAAGGAGTCGGGCGAAATTGCTTTCAGTGCGCAGTCGATAGGTTGGCTATGGATTGAAATCAATGGCCAAGGCATCTTCTGGGGCGTCAATATGAAGAGCTCGGAGGCATGCAAATATGCAGTCGAGGCTGGCAAAACCTACAATATCAAAATAGCTTATACATGCACCGAGACGGCCGGTGATGCCTTGTCGATTGACTTCGGCCGGCAGCGGACGCTCGATGTCGACGATGTAATAGAACAGTTTGCCGACGTGGATGTAGTGCTCTTCGCAGGCGGACTGTCCCCGCAACTCGAAGGTGAGGAGACACCGATAAGAGTGGAGGGCTTCAGGGGCGGCGACCGCGAGATTATCGAGCTTCCCGCGTCGCAACGCAAGCTTCTCGCCGCGCTGCGTGATGCCGGCAAGAAGATAGTCTATGTCAACTATTCAGGGTCGGCCGTTGCCATTACCGATGAGGCAGTGCCGGCAGTGGCAGCATTGCAGGTGTGGTATCCCGGACAGGCAGGCGGCGAGGCTATCACCGACGTGTTGTATGGCGACTACAACCCCAGTGGCAAGTTGCCGGTGACGTTCTACACCTCCACATCCGAGCTCCCCGATTTCTTGGACTATAGCATGAAAAACCGCACCTACCGCTATTATCAAGGCACGCCGCTCTACCACTTCGGCCATGGCATGAGCTATACGACATTTAAGATGGGCAAAGCAAAGGTGAAGAACAAGAAAGGGGAGGGCGCCATCCTCACCGTTCCGGTCACCAACACCGGCAGCGTGGCCGGCACCCAGGTCGTGCAGGTATATATCAGCCGTCCGGCCGATGTCGACGGTCCGGCAATGCAGTTGCGCGATTTCGCACGAGTGGAGTTGCGGCCGGGCGAGACTAAGAAGGTGGTATTCCACCTGGGAGCCGATGCTTTTGAGTGGTTCGACCCCGCCAACGAGGAGATGTTGCCCCTTGCCGGCGAATACATCATACGCTACGGCGACAGTTCCGACCCGTCGCACCTGCAGTCGGTCCCCTTCACCTTCAAGCCATAACGCCGAGTGCGCCATAGCCGGGCAAGAGCAGCCACCATGGCTATGAGCGATTGAAGCGCCAAGCCCCGGCAATGCAAGTGGGGCATAAAAAAATAGCAATCCATTTCAAGCCGTCCCATTTATGATATGGGCGAATTTGAAATGGATTGCCATTTTTTTTATGCGCAGCGGTCGGCGCGCGGATGTGTGGTCAGACCCAAAAGGTGGTTGAAGGGTAAAGAAAAACCACCTGGGTGTGAAACAGTTTTTTGATAGGTCGTGGGTGGCCTACGTGCGGAGTGTGCGCTACCGCTGTGGCGTGAATGTTACTTGTCGGAGTCGGCTTTGTCGGCCTTGTCGTTGGCTTTGTCCTTGCTGCCATTGTCGGCCTTGTTGCGGTTTTTGTTGGCCTGGTGGCGTTTTTGCATGCGTTCGGTGAGGCGTTTCATCGTTTGGTCCTCGATTTGGTACACTCGTTCTATCTGCTTAGCAGTAAGGAATTTGCGGTATTCTTCGTAGTATTTTTTGCGTAAGTCGAGAAGGCGTTGGCTGTGGTCGAAGCGAGCACGCAGCAGGGAGTCGGTTTGGGCTTCGGTGCGCGATTGCTTTTTGTCGAACCTTTTTCGGGGGTTGGAAGCCATAATTTCCTTTTGGCATTGGGTGTAGGTGGCGATGAATTTGGCAGTAGTCTCATCGTCGAGGCATAGCTCCTGTGCTATGTGTTTGGCCTGTTTTTCAGCGAGTTGTTCGGTCGACGGGCGTTTCCCGTTTTTGCGTTGCTGAGCGTTGGCAGGGATAGTGAAAGCGCATAGGGCTAACACTACGAGCATGATTTTGAATACGTTTTTCATAATCGGGATGTTTTATTGGTTGAAAAAAATGTCGTCTTGGAAAGCGTCGATGAGGCAGGTGCGTTCATCGTTGGAGAGGTTGTCGAAAGCCAGGGCGATGTCGAGGTAGCTTTCGGAGTCGTCGAGCGACGCCGGGGCAATGTTTACCGTCAGCATAATGGCGGCAACAGCGGCGGCAATCCCGGTAGGGATGAGCCAACGTCGTAGGCTTTTTTTCTTTGCTGTGGCTGGCGGCGTGGCTGTTTGAGCCATAATTCTGTCCTCGAAATCATCGAAGAACGAATCCGGCACCCGATAGGGCATGCGCCGGTCTATTTTGTCTAAATCCAAGTGTTGCATATAGTCAGAAATGAGAGTTGATATATCGGATAATTTTTTCCTTGGCGGCATGGTAGTTGGCTTTGACAGTTGTGGCATTGGAGTTGATGATGTCGGCGATGGTGTCGTAGTCCATGTCGTTGTAGTATCGCAGGTTGAAGGCGAGTTGCTGCTTTGGCGGCAGGGAGAGTATGGCTCGTTGAAACAAAATGGCTTCGGCGTCGGAATAGTCGCAGTATTCGTCGGCTATGAGGCGGTCGACGGTTGCGCCGTTGTCGGGGGCGTCGATGGGGATGGTGCTATTCTTGTTGCGTTGCTTCAGGCGAAGCGCTTCGTTGGTGGCGATGCGGAAGATCCATGCGTCAAGCGACAAGTCGCGGTTGAAGTTACCGATGTTGCGGAAAATGCGGAGGAAAGTTTCCTGCAGGGCATCCTCGGCATCGTGGTGTAGCACGGTGATGCGGCGTATGTGCCAATAGACAGGCTCTTTATATTCATGCACGAGCATGCGGAACCCGGCTTGCGTGTCGCGAGCTATGGTGTCGAGAATGGAGTTGTTGTTGTAGTCAGGCATGCGGTCGGTGCAATAGTTATGTTAGAAATTGGTCGAGGTAGGCCGTCATTTGTTTAGGTCTACACTAAATATACCCGCCAAAAGTGAAAAAGTCAAATCACCGTTGCAAAATTTTTTTGACCTGTTTATAAATCAGGGCGTGGAGACGCAGTCTTGACCGGTTCCGTTGTAATTCGAGTGATTATGAATAATCTGACCGAGGAGGCTGAAGCCCCACTTGATATGGTGATATGGCGGCAATAAAAAAATATTGAATAAAATCCGAACAGTTACTAAGAAAATTTGTATATTTGCATCCGGACATAAATCCGTGTTTTACGCATACTTACAAAGTACTATTTATCATCATTTCAATTATTATCAACACTCCATGAAAAAAGCGATTTTAGGAGCAGCACTGCTTGCCTCCCTGTCGGTTGCGGCTCAGCAGCCCAAAATCTACATCGCCTTCCAATGGCACATGCACCAGCCCATCTACACTCCGGGCGAGAATGTAATGGAAACCCATCAGGGAGGGTCGTTAAGCTATGACCTCCTCGAGGTATTCACTTCGCGTACGGGGGCTTACACCAACTGGCCCGCACAGGCAGTAGACAAGCTGATTGCCGCCAATCTGCCCGGTGGCGCCCAGGTGTCATTCTCAGGCTCACTGGTCGAGAACCTCAATGTAATAGAAAAGTCGACCTCCCATTTCCAAAACTGGAAAAAGAACTGGACCGACTACATCGGCAAGAAAACCGACAAAGGCAATCCCCGCATCGACATGGTAGCCTTCGGATATTACCACCCGCTGATGGCGCTCATCGATGAAGAGGATGCCCGCAAGCAGATACGGAAACACCGCGAATGTTTCGCCGAGAATTTCCCCGGCATGTCATACTCAAAAGGTATTTTCCCTCCGGAAAACGCATTTGAGCAGCACATGATACCGGCTCTTGTCAAAGAGGGAATAGAATGGGCTATGGTCGACAACTCCCACTTCGACCGCACGGCTACAGGTTATCCCTGGGTCAAAGGCGTTTCCATTGTCGAGCCCAACAAGGCCGATATTCTTAACCCCAATCCCGCCGACTGGACTCACATCGATGGTCTGTACTGCCCGGGACAGATTTCCGCAGGCTGGGGACATCGTCCGCACTGGATGAAATATGTAGACCCTGCCGACGGTAAGGAATACAAGATGATTGCCGTGCCGACATCGCTCGTATTCGGCAACGAGGACGGCCGCGGCGGATTCGGTGCACTCCAGTATGAGAAATGCATCAGCCAGCTCGAGGCTTACAATGACGACCCCGAGCACCCCATCCTCGTAGTTCTCCACCACGACGGCGACAACCACGGTGGCGGCTCGGCAAGTTACTACGGCTCAAACTTCCAGAACTTTGTCGACTGGCTTAAGGATAATCCCGACCGGTTCGAGTGCACCACCATACAGGACTATCTCGACACATTCCCGCCTGCCGACGACGACATAATCCACGTAGAGAGCGGCAGCTGGTGGGGCGCCGGCGCCGACCCCGAATTCCTCAAATGGAACGGCGACAAAGGCACATACGCCGGAGCCACCGAGCCATATAGCCCCGACCACAACAGCTGGGGCATCATCACCGCGGCATCAAACCACGTGAAGACAGCCGCCGCCATCGCTCCCGACAATGCCGACGTACGCGCCGCATGGGACGAACTCATGTGCGGCGAGACAAGCTGCTACTGGTACTGGGACGGCACGGAGGAATGGGATTCAAAGCCTGCCACAGCAGCCAACCGTGCTGTTGAAAAAGTGGCCCCGGTAATCGCTTCAGGCAATGACACTACCGGTCCGTCAATCTATCACCCGCAGCGCGAGCCCTACAATCCGGGCGTGACGGAGTGGGGAATGGCCACATCGTCCGACTTCACAGTGTGGAGCTACGTCTACGACCTCAGCGGCCTCAGCTCCGTCAAACTCAAATACCGCATCGACAAAGATGGTGTCAATCCGTTGACTTCCAATCAGAACGAAACATACGCCGGAGGCGATGAGGTAGGCCCCTGGCAGAAAATAGAGATGACCGGCAAGAGCATCGCGTCAATCACCAATCCACTTCCGGCCTACAAAGCCCAGGAATATTCGGCTGAAATCAAGGGACTTAAAGATGTGCTTGTGGATTACTATATCGAAGCTACCGATGCGAAAGGGAATGTGTCGCGCTCGATGATTCTCCACGTATATGTGGGCGACGGCAGCGGTTCCACGCCGATTGACCCCGTAGATCCCGACAAGCCCTCGGTGCTCGGCTCATATACTGTATCTCCCGCCAATCCCACTGTAGCGGATGTGATTACCATCACCGCACCCAACGGACGCGACGGCATCATACTCCACTGGGGTGTGAACTCATTCGAGAAACCTATCCAGGCATATCTCCCCGAAGGCTCGCAGTACCACAGCGACGGCAAAGCCGCACGTACACCCTTCATCCGTAACGCCGAAGGCAAATTCGAAGTTAAAATCGGTCCGTTCAACAATCCCGAGCAGGCAGTAAGCTACATCAGCTTCGTGACAAACACCGGCAATGACTGGGACAACAACGGCGGCAATGACTACCGTATCAACATAAGCCCTCTTTCAGGCATCGACAGCATTGAGTCGGATTCAGAAGCTCCGGCCGAATACTACACCCTTCAGGGCGTACGCGTCGACCGCCCGACTCCCGGTCTCTACATCTGCCGCAAAGGCTCCAAAGTAACAAAAGTAATCATCCGGTAATCCTCCATTGCACCTCTCAAATAGTTTCTAAAACTTCAGAATATGCAGAATAAAGGGTATCGCGAGCCTGTATACGCAGTCGAAAGCCGTAGCAAATTATAGGCGGACGCGACCCGAGGAAATAGAGAACAATCTTCTCCTAAGCTCAAAGAGGGGCGGTTTGTGGCAGTTATCACGTTTATGCCACAAATCTCCCAATAAATTTCAAAAAAGAGGCTGTGTCGTAATTAAGGGTTACGGCGCAGCCTCAAAAAATTGAATTCAGGTTCTTTCCAGTAATTCTAAGTCTATTTATTATTGGATAATGTTATTCTACCTGACAATAACTTTGCGTCCGTTGATGATGTTGACACCCTTGCGCGGTTCCGACATCCGCTGACCATTGAGGTTGAAGATATAGTCGTCGCTGTCTGGCTTGTAATCTACCACGGGATTAGCCACACCGGTAGCGATGTCGTAGTTAATCTCGATTTTTCCGGCATCGCCAACGATTGAGCTGGGCAGATGCAGATATGCGCTGTAGGCGGGCAGTGAAGCAGTGCCGTCAATCTTGACGAAATCTTCGTCTTTAATAATGAAGTTGGAGTATTCACCATCTATACCCTTGACATTGGTGCTTTCAACCACGGGAACGAGTGAGTTGCTCTCGGTTGTCGCGCCTGGCCCCGAAGTATAGGGCAACTGATAGGTCACTCCTGGTGTTCCGCTGAGCAGTACACCACCGGTGTTCGAGTCAATTACATTGCCTTCCACTCTTCGAACATAGATGGCAAGTACGTTTGTGTCATTATTCATTTCCGAACGACAATAATATGCGAGTAATCCATCGGGAACTTGCACCGGATTATTAGTACTGAAAGTACCTATACCCGACGCAGGCATGGTGTAGGTGATATAATTATCTCCGGAGAATACTTTCAGCATCGGTATGTCAAGGTCGGGGTCTTGTATCCAGGTTTCCACCGCTCTGTCGGCTTGCAGCGCTGTCGCTATGGTGCCATCAGAGAGACCTTCGTTTGTAGCCACATTAACTCCCGAAGGATAAGTGGCGGGGAACGATTTCACATAGCAGTTGGTGTGGTTGCCATGGAACCCAGTCCCGGACATTATGAAAGTACCTGTCGAAAGACAGTTGTTAACCGTAATCGAACCTGAGTCGTAATCATAGCCGACGAAACAACCACTATAATATCCATAGTCGGATGAGAATGTGCCGGTAAAGAGGCAGTCGCTCATCACTACATTCCCTCTTTCTTTGAATCCGCCTAAGATAGTACCACTTTGTACCCATGCGTCGGATTTGATATCCATTGTGGCTGAGTTCCACACATTAGAAATAGTTG
>JAQXRH010000075.1 GCA_029218425.1 Bacteroidales bacterium
TGGTTAGACCCACCGCCGTGGGTGGTATGGGAGTTATTTGATGAGTACTCGGCGAGAGTTGGAGCCGTCGGTGACGATGTAGAGGCCGGCGGGGAGTGAGATGGAATATTGCGAGTCGGCAACTTTGGAGGCGGTGAGCGAGCTGTGGAGCTTCGTGGCGGCTACGGTGCGGCCGTCCAAGTCGTAGACATGGAAAGAGGCAGACTCGCCGCCGTGGTTGATGATAACCAGGGCTTTGTTGAGGCAGAATGCGTCCCAATTCCCAAGGCTATCTAATTCGATGATATTGGTAGAGTTGTCGGCGTAGTCGGTGACGGTGATATCGTCGATGAAGCCACGTTTACCAGCCGTTTGACGCAGGCGGATGTAGTTGCTGCCGGGGGCTTTGACGGTTACGGTGTAGAGCGTGTAGGAGTCGGCATTTACCACCACTTCGGCGGCCGAAGTCCAATCGGAAGCTTCGGCAGGGAGGTATTCGACTTGTAGAGTCAGGTCGCCGTCGTCGCGCCACGGTTTTGCGTAGAAGCTGATAGTGCCGATGCCGCTATCTTTTGGCGTGGCCGATTCTATTGCGCTTTTGTCGGTTTTGCCCAAACGGAGGGCGTAGGTGCCGTTGTTGGCTTTGTCGCTCGACCATAGTCCGGCGTCAGTAAGGTTCCAGTCGCAGGGGGTGCCGTAGAATACCTTGTTGCCGTAATCGCCGTAGGAGATGTCGGGGTTTTCGGCCTTTTCGAAGTCCTCGATGAACCATGGCGTAGAGGTGTCGCGTACGGAAGCCGAAGCGTAGCCTTCATCGTTGACGTAGTCGCCATTGGCGATAATGATGGAAGATTCGTATTCGCCCATGTCGGTAGCATTGACGCGAAGGTAGAAACGGTCCTCTTGGGGTTCCATAGAGATGGATTGCGACCAGTTGGTCATGTCGGTAGAGAGGGCAAATGGGGCGTTCACGCTGACTGACAGGGCGCTGCTAATGTTTTCGACGTCGATCCACACCTCGACAGCGTCGGAAACCGTGCCGGGGTCAAGCAAGAAGTTGAACGACGGGCCATTGAGGTATTGCACGTCGGGGATAGGCGTAGCGGTGGCCACTGAGATCTCGTTGGAGGTCTTGGAGCCGTCGGAAAGGGTGTAGGTGTAGAGCGTAGCGGGAAGAAGGCCGGTCACGTCATATTCCTCAGCTTCGGCATTGACCGATACGGGGTATCCCGGCAGTAGAGTGCCGTTCTGACGAACAGAGAGCTGGTAAGTTTCGGCATCGCCGAGGCTCTTCCATCGGGCAGTAAAGCCGGTTTCGGTGATGTTGGTGGCGTCGAGAGCCGGGATGCCGTCGAGAGCTTCGGCGCGGAGGTTGACGGTAGAAGAGAGGTCGCCCGAGGTGAAAGTCAGGGTGCCGGTAGAAACGCCGGCGGTGGCGCGTTTGAAAGACACCGAGATAAAAGTGCCGGCATTGGCGGCCGCTGCGGTGACCGAAGATTGCTGCAGGGTGAAGTCGCTGCCACTCAGCGATATGGACACGTTGGATGTGAGGTTGCTACCTTTCACATCGATAGCGCGTGAGATGGTATAGTTGGTGGCAGATAGGCCGAAGTCGATGGTAGAATTGTCGACGGGGAGCGCCCAGGTAGGGTCGGGGTCACCGTTGGCATACCACGGCGTACCCACCTTGTTGCCCCAGATGTATTCGGCGAGTTCGGGGTGGTCGATGAAGGGGTTGCGGTTTTTCTGGTGCCCGTAGACGGCATCGTTGCGGTCGGTTTCCTTTTTGCTGACCTCGTCCTGTCGGTGCCATTTGAGGAGGAGGTTTACGGCCCAGGTGGTGTAGGCGGGATAAGAGTTGCCGGCGAGCATATCGGAATCCCAGTTGCTTATTTTGTCGTTGTAGGCGGCCGCCATGTAGAAGTAGGTCCTTGCGAAGTCGCCTTTATATTCGTCGACTGGTTCGAAGACCTTGCCGGAGTAGCCGGGGAAAGTGGAAGTGCCGAGTTTGCCAAGGGCTTGTACTCCATTGCGTGAGGGGAGTGTTGTGCCGTTGGCACATTCACCGTAGGGGTAGTTGCTGCGTTGGCCGTTGACTTTTCCGTCGGTGGGGTAGACGTGGAAAGCGTCGGATTTCATGGGAGAAGCCTCGTTGAACCAGCTTTTAGGGAAAGAGTGCTCGCGGTTGTAGCAGTCGCCCACGGCGGAGTAGTTGCCGCATTTTCCAGAGGTAGTGCTCCATCGTTTGGTTGAGTACATGTCCCATATTTTGCCATTTTCGTCGACGTCGGAGTCGAGGTAAACCGACCATAGGCCGTCGTAGCTTACTGTGGTGTGGGGGCCTACCACTGTACGGAGAGCAGAAAGGAGCGCGGCGCCCGACTTGCCTTCGCACGAAGCGTAGTAGTTGGCAGGTTCGGCGGCAAAAGCGGGGATGCCGGAAGCTGCCAGGGCGAGTAGTATGTAAGAAAAAATCTTTTTCATAATTGATGAATAATTGTTGGGAAACACAAAGATACTAAAAATTTCAAAAGGCAAAAGGGGTTGGAGCGGTATTTAATGATAGTTAAACAATAATAGGGCTAAGTGGGGGTGATTTGTTGAAGAAAAGTGGGTGTTGGTTGAAATATGTGCAAGAGTGTATGAATTTGGCGCATTTTGCATTAAACTTTTGCTTACTTTTGCAATCAGAAAGCACGATTAGTGGGCCGAAGAAGGTCCACGGCAAATGGTAGCTATAAAATCTACGGAAAATAGAACGAAAATAAAGGAAAAACAGAAGATGAGAGAATTAAGAGTAGCGATGTGTGCTGCAGTAATGGCGATATGCAGTGTGGTAAGCGCGATGGCTTACACGGTAAGCGGCACGGTATCGGACAATACGGGCGAGCCGTTGG
>JAQXRH010000076.1 GCA_029218425.1 Bacteroidales bacterium
GCCAAGATATTCAAGGCTTTGGGCGAGCATGTCAAGAAAAACAACCGCCTCGGCATCCCTATTATCAACTGCGCCGAGGGGATACAGGGCATCATACAGGACAGCTGCACGCTCTTTCCTCTCGCCCTGGCTCAGTCGTCGACGTGGAACCCCGAGCTTATCGAGAAGATGACGGCGGCATGCGGCCGCGAGGCACGCGCCATCGGCATTCGCCAAGTGCTCTCGCCGGTGCTCGACGTGGCCCGCGAGCTGCGCTGGGGACGCGTTGAGGAGACTTTCGGCGAGGACCCGTTCTTGATTGCCGAGATGGGCAAGGCTTTTGTCAACGGCTACCAGAGCGAGGGTGTGCTCGCCATGGTGAAGCACTTCGTGGCCCACGGTAGTCCCTATGGCGGTCTCAACACCGCCTCGGTGCCCGGCGGGGAACATGAATTTCAGTCGGTCTACCTCTATCCCTTCCGCCGCGTCATAGCCGAAGCCCGCCCCGGTGCCGTAATGACCTGCTACTCAGCCTACGATGCCGTGCCGGTGACCGGGTCGAAGCACTTCCTTACCGATGTGCTGCGCGGAGAGCTCGGCCATAAGGGCTACTGCTACTCCGACTGGGGGTCGGTGGAGCGCATTTATTCGTTCCACCACGCCGTGGCTTCGCCTCAGGAGGCTGCCGTCAAGGCGGTGAAATCGGGCGTAGACCTCGAAGTAGGTTGGACCTACTCCACGCTTGCCCAATCGGTGCGCGAGGGCAAACTCGACGAGAAGGTCATCGATGATGCCTGCCGCCGCATACTACGCGCCAAATTCGAGCTCGGACTATTCGAGGGGGACAAAATCGACCCCGAAAACGTGAAGAAAACGGTGCGCTGCAAGGAGCATGTCGCCTTGGCGCGCCAAGTGGCCGACGAGGCTGTGATATTGCTTGAGAACAAAGACCATTTCCTCCCCCTCGACCTTGAAAAGTATCCCAAAATATGCGTCGTGGGTCCCAACGGCCATTTCGCCAACATGGGCGACTATGCCTGGGTTGACTGCGACGGCAAAGAGGGCATCGACCTCTACGAGGGCCTTACCGCGGCTGTGGGCGACCGTGGCACAGTCTCCTACTCTGAAGGGTGCGACTGGTGGAGCCAGGACGATTCCAAAATCGCCGCTGCCGTGAAGGCCGTTGAGGAGGCCGACGTGGCTGTGGTGGCCGTGGGCACTCGCTCCTATTATCTCGCCCGCCGCATGGACAAGCCCACATCGGGCGAAGGCTTCGACCTGTCGTCGCTTGAGCTCCCTGGCAAGCAGCATCAGCTCCTCGAAGCTGTGATAGCCACCGGCAAGCCTGTCATCGTCACCTTCATAGGTGGCAAGCCCCTGGTGATGAAATATGCGCAGGAAAATGCCGACGCTGTGCTCGCGCAATGGTGCTCTGGCGAGCAGCAGGGTGCCGCACTGGCCGGCGTAATACTCGGCGATGTTAACCCCTCGGGCAAACTGACAGTGTCGTTCCCCCGCAGCACGGGCAATACCCCCTGTTTCTACAACCATTATCCCACCGACCGAGTGGAGACGGTGGAGCGCGGCGGTTCGCCCGACAATCCCCAGTTCCACTACGTCTTTGAGTTGCCCGAACCGCTCTGGAATTTCGGCCGCGGCCTGAGCTATACCACCTTTGAATACTCCAATCTTGAAATAGACAACAAAGAACCCAAGGCCAGCGACACGCTCCACGTGAAACTTACCGTCACCAACACCGGCGACCGCGAGGGGAAAGAGACCGTGCAGCTCTATGTGCACGACCGCATAAGCTCCGTGTCGACCCCCATACAGCAGCTCAAAGGCTTCAAGAAAATCAACCTTGCGCCGGGCGAAAGCCGTGTCGTGCAGATTGATGTGCCGATGAAGGAGCTTGCCCTCTACAACGAGGATATGGAGCTTGTGGTAGAGCCGGGCGAATTTGAGATACAGATAGGCTCCGCCTCCGACGACATACGCCTGCGCGATGTGATAACAGTGAAATTATAATAAATTTAATACCAAAATATTTATGAAAAAGAGTCTTATTATAGCCTTATCGGCTATGGCCGCCGCCAGTGCCGGCGCCGCTGTGAAACTTCCTGCCTACATAGGCAACAACATGGTGCTTCAGCAGAACACCCAAATCGAGATACCGGGCGTAGCGACCCCCGGAGCTAAAGTGACGGTGACCCCCTCGTGGGGCAAAGCGGTGAAAGCCGTTGCCGATGCACAAGGCAATTTCAGTGTCACCCTTGCCACTCCCGCAGCCGGCGGTCCGTTGAGCATCACATTTGACGACGGCGACGTGCTGACGGTCGACAACATACTTGCCGGCGAAGTATGGCTCTGCTCTGGCCAGTCAAACATGGAGATGCCTCTTGCCGGCTGGGGTCAGGTGAAAGATTTCCAGACCGAGATCGCAATGTCGCACAACCCCAATGTGCGTCTGCTTCAGGTGCATAAGAATGTATCGACTGTGCCGCTTGAGACAGTGGAATTCAACGGCGGCGGATGGATGGAGTGCACCCCGTCCACAGTGCCTAACTTCTCGGCCTGCGCCTATTTCTATGCCCGCGAGCTCGCCGACAAGCTCGGTGTGCCTGTCGGGGTCATCGACACCACATGGGGCGGTACCTCGGCCGAAGCCTGGACTCCGGTGGAATATCTCGAGAGCGTTCCCGGTTTTGACGCCGAGAAGAGCGACCTCAAGGCAGCCGGCGGCGATGTCGAGAAGATGCGCCAGCTCAACGACGCTCGCTTCGAGCAGTGGCGTGAGAGCTTCAAGACCAACAAGACCGACTATGCCGTCGACAAATATCACGGCGGTGAGCAAGGCTGGGGCGTGATGCGCACTCCCGCGATGTGGGAGTCTACTGCACTTCCCGGTTTTGACGGCATCGTCTACATGCAGCGCGAGATCGATATTCCCGCGGCATGGGCCGGCAAAAAGCTGTCACTCCATTTCCCCGGCATTGACGACGAGGATATCACCTACTTCAACGGCAAGGAGATAGCCCGCGGTTCGGGATGGAACAGCGAGCGTTCTTACACCGTGCCCGCCGACCTGGTGAAAGCCGGCAAATCGTTTATAACCATTGTCATCACTGACACCGGTGGCGAAGGCGGCATCTACGGTGACGCTTCCAAAATGTATATCGAGTGTGACGGCGAGCGCAAGACGCTCACCGGCGACTGGGCTTATAATGTGTCGTGCGACTTCTCGACGCTGCCCCCGTCGCCCCTGTCGATCGGTTCGTCCAACTATCCCACGGTGCTTTACAACGCTATGGTCAACCCGCTGCGCAATTTCCCCGTCAAGGGATGCATCTGGTATCAGGGCTGCAACAACGTGGGTCGTGACGCCCAGTATGCCGTGCTCTTCCCGCAGATGGTCAAAGGCTGGCGCGACGCTTTCAACAATCCCGACATGCCGTTCTACTTCGTGCAGCTTGCCGGCTATCTTGCTCCCAATTACTGCCAGCCTGACTCCAAGTGGGCCGCCCTGCGCAACTCGCAGCTCTCAGTGCTCAATCTCGACAACACCGGCGTGGCAGTGGCCATCGACCTTGGCAACCCCGGCGACATCCACCCCAAGAATAAGCAGGAAGTGGCACGCCGGCTGTCATTGTTGGCCCGCAATAAGACCTACGGCCAGGAAGTGGCCTGCGAGGCTCCGCAGTGCGTGAAATCGACAGTGTCGGGCAGCAAGCTGACTCTTACTTTCGACGCTCCGGTGCATGCCACGTCGGCAGCCGCCCTCGGATTTATTATCGGCGACAAAGATGGCAACTGGCAGCCCGCTGTGGCTGAGATATCGGCCGATGGCTTGACCGTGACGCTCACAGCCGCAAAAATCAAGAAACCGGTGGCTGCGCGCTACGACTGGGCCGACTATCCCAATGGCAATATCTACAGCGCCGACAACCTTCCCGTAGCTCCCTTTGCTACCGATATTAAATATTAATCTAAAACAAACATAACACAATCATGAAGAAAACGTTAATATTGCTTGCTTCAGCCGCTTTATCAGCTTCGGCCGTGGCAGAAAGCAAAATTATACCTATCGAGACCAACAACGTAGGGCTCGTATATTCAGTTGGCGACGACGGACGTCTCTATCAGCGTTACTTCGGCAAGAAGCTTGACAGCCAAGCCGAGTATGCCAATCTGCCGCAGGGCATCGAGGCTTACATAGCCCATGGTATGGAAGACTATTTCGAGCCGGCGCTCCACATCAACCATGCCGACGGCAACCAGTCGACATTGCTCAAATATGTCGACTCGGCCACTTCTACCAATGCCGATGGCTCGGTGTCGACCGTTATCACGCTTGCCGACCCTGTCTACAAGGATGAGGTGAAATTGCATTTCACGGCGTTTGCCGATGTCGACGTGATAGCCACTTACACCGAAATCACCAACAACGAGAACAAGCCTATCGAGCTTGAGAAATACGCTTCGTCGCTGCTCTCGTTCAACCGCCCCGCCTACTACTTGACGCAGTATAATGGCGACTGGGCCAATGAGGCCAATCTCCACGAGCAGAAACTTGAGTTCGGCAAGAAGCAGCTCGACACCAACTTGGGTTCGCGCCACAATATGTTCTTGGCGCAGTTCTTCCAGCTGGGTCTCAACGCCCCAGCTCAGGAGAACACGGGCGAAGTGCTCGTCGGCACGCTTGGATGGACCGGCAACTACCGCTACACCTTCGAGGTCGACAACAAGGGCAAATTGCGTGTCATCTCCGGCATCAACCCCTACAACTCCGAGTATACCATATCGAAGGGAGAGACATTCACCACCCCCGAATTTTTCTTCACCTTGTCGCAGAATGGCAAAGGGCAGGCAAGCCGCAACTTCCACGACTGGGCGCGCCAGTATCGTCTCAAAGATGGCATGGGCGACCGCATGACATTGCTCAACAACTGGGAAGCCACCTATTTCGACTTCGACGAGGCCAAGCTGATACAGCTCTGCAAGGATGCCAAGACACTGGGTGTGGACATGTTCCTGTTGGACGACGGTTGGTTTGCCAACAAGTATCCCCGCAATGGCGACACCGCCGGTTTGGGCGACTGGGGTGAGAATGTTTCCAAGCTCCCCAATGGCTTCTATCCCGTAATCGAGGAAGCCAAGAAGCAGGGCGTGAAATTTGGCTTGTGGATAGAGCCGGAGATGGTCAACCCCAAGAGCGAGCTCTACGAGAAGCACAAAGATTGGGTCATCACCCTTCCCAACCGCGACGAATACTATTTCCGCAACCAGCTCGTGCTCGATTTGAGCAACCCCAAGGTGCAGGATTACGTATTCTCAGTGCTCGACGACCTCAAGACCAAGTATCCCGAAATAGCATTCTTCAAATGGGACTGCAACTCGCCCATCACCAACATCTATTCCCCCTACGAGAAAAACCAGAAGCATCTCTATGTCGACTATGTGAAAGGCTTGTATTCGGTGCTCGACCGTGTCAAGGCCAAATATCCCGACTTGGCGTTGATGATGTGTGCCGGAGGTAGCGGACGCAACGACTATAAAGGATTGGAATACTTCACTGAGTTCTGGCCCAGCGACAACACCGACCCGGTAGAACGCCTCTTCATACAGTGGGGCTTCTCGCAGGTGTTCCCTGCCAAGACGTTGTGTGCCCATGTCACTTCGTGGAACCACGACGCGTCTATCAAGTTCAAGACCGACGTGGCCATGATGGGCAAGCTCGGTTTCGATATCAACCTCCACGAGCTCAGCGACGGCGACCTACGCTACGCCCAGCAGGCAGTGCGCGAATACAACCGCCTGAAGCCCGCCATACTCCATGGCGACCAGTATCGTCTCGTTTCGCCCTACGAAGGGGAACACGCGTCGACCATGTATGTCACCAAGGACAAGAGCAACGCCGTGGTGTTTGCCTTCGACGTATATCCCCGCTACAACGAGAAGCAGTATGACGTGAAGCTGCAAGGCCTCGACCCCGCCAAGACGTATGTAGTGAAGGAAATCAACCGTCAGGATTGCAATAACCGCAACATAGGCGAGTACAGCGGCAACTACCTGATGACAGTAGGGTTGTCGGTATTTACCGGCAGCAAGCTCGCTTCGCGCGTCTACGAAGTATCCGCAAAATAACAGTGTAGGGGACGCGATATATCGCGACTGCGCCATGTGGTTGTAATTTGTAGCCATACGGACGCTGATGCGATATATCGCGTCCTTACTCAAAATATTTAATTGCATGAAAAAGACCATATTGACACTCACGATGGCGGCTTTTGCGGCAACAACCTTTGCCGCCACTCCTATTACCATCAGCACAGACAATGTGGCGTTGCGCTACACCGTTGGCGACGATGGCACTCTGCGTCAAAGCTACTTCGGCAAACGCTTGGCCGATGACAGTTACGCTTCGCTGGGTCAGGGTGTTGAGGCTTTCACCACCCACGGATATACCGACCAGTTCGAGCCGGCGCTGCATATCAACCACGCCGACAACAATTCGTCGCTCATACTCAAATATGTCGACCACAAGGTTGAAGAGGTGAAGCCGGGTGTAACGACCACGACCATTAACCTTGCCGACCCGGTTTATAACGATGCGGTGTCGCTGGTGCTGACCGCCTACGCTCCCGAAGATATCATCACATGTCACTCCGTAATCACCAATAACTCCGGGAAGGATGTCACGCTCGAGAAATATGCCTCGTCGATGCTCCATTTCTACGCTCCGGAATATTATCTGACTGAATTTTCGGGTGACTGGGGACGTGAGGCGGCCATGAGCAGCCAGCCGTTGCGCTTCGGCAAGAAGGTTATCGACACCAAGCTCGGCTCACGCGCCAATGCCATGGTGTCGCCATTCTTCATGCTTTCGCTCGACAAGCCGGCGACGGAGACTGCGGGCGACGTGGTGCTCGGCACTCTGTCGTGGACAGGCAATTTCCGTTTCACTTTCGAGATTGACCAGATGAACCGTCTGCGTGTCATCTCCGGCATCAACCCTTATTATTCGGCTTACCGTCTTAAGAAGGGGGAGACGTTTGTAACGCCCGATTTCGTGTTCACCTACTCCGACAAGGGTGTGGGGCAAGCCTCGCGTAACTTCCATAACTGGGCACGCAACCACAAAGTCAAGGATGGCAACGGCGACCGACTCACCCTGCTCAACAACTGGGAGGTGACCGGCACCGACTTCAACGAGGAAAAGCTTGTCAATATGATGCATGATGCCAAAGAGTTGGGCGTCAATATGTTTCTGCTCGACGACGGCTGGTTCGGCAACAAATATCCCCGCGACAACGACCATCAGGGGCTCGGCGATTGGGATGTTATGGAGAAAAAGCTACCCAACGGTTTCGCTCCTATAATCGAAGAGGGCAAGAAACTCGGCGTGAAATTCGGTCTGTGGATAGAGCCGGAAATGGTCAATCCCAAGAGCGAGCTTTATGACAAGCATCCCGACTGGGCCATCACGCTTCCAAACCGCGACATCGTGACAAAGCGCAATCAGCTTGTGCTTGACCTGTCGAACCCCAAGGTGCAGGACTATGTGTTCTCCGTCGTTGACAAACTGCTCACCGACTGGCCTGATATCGCTTATTTCAAGTGGGACTGCAATGCCGAGATCACCAACATCTATTCCCATTATCTGGGTAAAGACCAGCAGCATCTCTATGTCGACCACGTGCGCGGTCTCTACAAAGTGCTTGACCGCATCAAGGCGAAGTATCCCGATGTGCCGATGATGATGTGTGCCAGCGGAGGCGGACGTTGCGACTTCCAAGGCTTGGAATATTTCACCGAGTTCTGGACCAGCGACGACACCGACCCCGTGGAGCGTCTATACATACAGTACGGCATGGGCCATTTCATGCCCTCCAAGGTGCTTTGCGCGCATGTGGCTACGTGGAACGGCGATGTCAAAATCAAGTTCCGCACCAACGTGGCCATGATGGGCAAGCTCGGCTACGACTACAACATCCACGAGTGGGATGCCAAGGAGCTTGCCTACTCCAAGCAGGCTGTCAAGAACTACGAGAAGCTCAAGCCCGCCATACTCGACGGCGACCTCTACCGCCTTGTGTCGCCCTATTCCGGCAACCATGCCTGCAACCAGTTCATGAGCAAGGATGGCAGCCTGGGCGCTATATTCACCTTCGACATCTATCCCCGCTGGAGCGAGCACTGCTACAACGTAAAGCTCCAAGGCCTCGACCCGGGTGCCCGTTACGAGCTTTTCGAGATTGACCGCTTTGATGCCGACGACTATAGCTGCGGCGTATACACCGGCGAGTATCTGATGGAGGTGGGCGTACCTATCCTTACCAACTATAGGCTACATTCGCGCGTCTACGAACTCAGAAAACGCTAATCACCTTTATTCCACAACACGATTACTTATACGACCGATGAAAAAGACGATATTGCTTGCGGCGGCGTCAGTGGCCGCCATCGCGGTGACGGCCGGCGATTTCACCCGCTATGTAAACCCGATGATAGGTACCGGAGCCATAGAGGGGGGCCTTTTCGGTAACAGTTATCCGGGCGCCACTATGCCCTTCGGCATGGTGCAGCTCAGCCCCGACACCCAGCCGGCCCCCGACTGGTATGACTGCTCCGGCTATCGCGACATTGACGCCGATGTGCATGGCTTCAGCCACACCCGACTGAGCGGCACCGGCGCCTGCGACCTTATCGATGTGAGCCTCTTCCCTACGTCGACATCGCGTGCGTGGGGACGCTTCACCCACGACCGCGAGGAGGCTCGCCCCGGCTATTATGCCGTTGAGCTACAGGAGGAAAACATCAAGGCCGAGCTTACGGCCACGCAGCGTGTGGGAGTGCATCGCTACACCTATCCCTCGGGAGCGGCCCGGCGAGTGCTCCTCGACCTCGACCATTCGGCCGTGAAGGGCAGCTGGGGGCGCCAGATTATCAACGCCCAGCTGCGTCGGGTGGCTCCCAATGCCGTTGAGGGCTACCGCGTCATCACCGGTTGGGCAAAGCTCCGCAAGGTGTATTTCTATGCCGAGTTTTCCGAGCCTATCGCGGCTATAGATTTCAGCGACGGCGGGCGCCACGAGCCGGGCGCCGACGTGATCAACGGCCGCGAGCTGCGTGCCATGATTGATTTCGCCAAGAGCGACAAGCCGTTGGAGATAAAGGTGGGCATATCGGGCGTGTCGTGCGAGAATGCCAAGGAGAACCTTGAGGCAGAGACTGCAGGCAAGGATTTCGACCGCGTGGCGGCGGAAGCCGATGCCGCATGGGACAAGCAATTATCGGCGATAGAGGTGACGGCCGACGAGGATACCAAGACGGTGTTCTATACCGCTCTCTACCATGCATTTATACAGCCCAATGTGTTCAACGACGTCAACGGCGAGTATATGGCGCCCGACTATACGGTGGCCAAAGTGCCGGCCGGGGAGAACCAGTACACCACCTTCTCGTTGTGGGATACTTACCGAGCCGCGCATCCCCTTTACACCCTCTTCGCGCCCAAGGAGAATGCCGACTTTGTCAACTCTATGATACGCCACTGCGAGGTGTACGGTTATCTGCCCATATGGCATCTGTGGGGCCAGGACAACTACTGCATGATAGGCAACCATGCTATCCCCGTGGTAGTGGATGCTGTGCTGAAGGGTATGCCCGGCATCGATGCCGAGCGCGCCTACGAGGCAGTGCGCAGGTCGGCGACCGTTTCCCATCCCAATTCGCCCTACGCAGTGTGGGAGGAGAAGGGCTACATGCCCGAGAATGTGCAGACACAGTCGGTGTCGATAACGTTGGAGATGGCCTTTGATGACTGGTGCGTGGCGCAGCTTGCCAAAAAGCTTGGCAAGGATGCCGACTATGAGCATTTCATGAAGCGGGCCTACAATATCGACAACCTTTATGACGCCGAATGTGGATTCTTTGCGCCCAAGGACGACAAGGGGGAGTGGATACGTCCCTTCGACCCGCTTAAGCATGGTGCCAACGGCGGCAATCCGTTTACCGAGGGCAACGCTTGGCAGTACTATTGGTATGTGCCGCAGGATGTGGAGCATCTCATCGAGCTCACCGGCGGCAAGAAAGCGTTTGAGGCCAAGCTCGACACGTTCTTCACGCTCGACGAGCAGCCGGAGGAGATGAACGGCAACGTGTCGGGGCTTATTGGCCAGTACGCCCATGGCAATGAGCCGTCGCATCATGTGGCTTATCTGTACAACTATGTCGACCGTCCGGACAAGGCTGCCAAGTATCTCTACAAGATAATGACGGAGATGTACACCAACAATGCGTCGGGCCTTGCCGGCAACGACGACTGCGGTCAGATGTCGGCGTGGTATGTGTTCTCGGCGCTTGGTTTCTATCCTGTCAACCCGGCGTCGGGCGAGTACGACCTGGGAGTGCCCGTAGTGGAGCATGCCTTGCTGCATTTCCCTAATGGCAACACGTTGGAAATCAAGGCACCGCGCAAGAAGGCGGAGTATAACAACCCGAAGGAAGTGCGTCTAAACGGCGAGCGGCTCACCGAGCGCAAGATATCGCACCGCGACATCCTCGCCGGAGGCACCCTCGAATTCAAGATGGGCAAGTGACCGGAATTGGATCCACATATTGACACACAGGAAGGGCTTTTTCAACACCGAAAAAGCCCTTTCCTATATCTATAAATCCTGAGAGAGACACCCTCTAAGTGGCAATTGAGCTATTGCGTAGATAGGGCATATGCTGACAAATTTTCCAAACAAATAAAATGGCAAAAAATGAAAAAATCCAAAGAAATAATTTGGGCGTTTTTGAAAAAATCCAAAGAAATAAAATGCCGTAGATGAGAAAAAGTGGGTTGCAATGGCGTGGGTGGCCGGGACGCGGATGGGCATGAGCGGGATGGTCAGACGACGCGGATGGTGGTGGCGGGGTTATTTGTATTGCTGGAGGAGGGTGGTGAGGTGTGCTACGCCTTCGGTGGCTTTCATGGGGATAACGGTGACGTTGGAGGGCACGGCGGCGGGGTTGGGGTCGATATAGAAGATGGGGATGTCGCGGCGCACGTATTGAATGAGGGCGGCAGCGGGATATACTGACAGCGTGGTGCCGATGACGACGAAGATGTCGGCTTCGGAGGCGAGTTTTACGGCTGGTTCCATCATAGGAACGGCTTCTTGGAAGAAGACGATGTTGGGGCGCACGTGGTGTCCGTCGATGACGGTGTCGGGAGTAGAGCGGAAGTTGGGGTCGTCGAGGCGGAAGATGATGTCGGGGTCGTCGATGGCCCGGAGTGTCATCAGTTCGCCGTGGAGGTGCAGTATTTTGGAGGAGCCGGCTTGTTCGTGGAGGTTGTCGACGTTTTGAGTAATGACTTGCACGTCGAAGTCGTTTTCGAGGGCAGCGATGCCGCGGTGGGCGTCGTTGGGGGCGACGTTGGCGAGCTGGGCGCGGCGGTCGTTGTAGAATTGGTGGATAAGGGCGGGGTTACGTCGGAAGCCGTCGGCAGAGCACACGTCCATGACGTTGTATTGTTCCCAAAGGCCGTTGGCGTCGCGGAATGTGGTGATGCCGCTTTCGGCGCTGACGCCTGCGCCGGTAGATATTACAAGTTTCTTTTTCATGATGGTGGAAATTAATAAGTGAGGGTAAACAAATTGGATATTTGTGCGTTTATACTGCAAATATAAGCTTTTTATCGGCATTTTTTGTTGTTTCAAATTTAAATCTTAACTTTGTGAGTAGGGGATGGGTCAAGAGCGTGGGCTTCGGGAGTGGGCGTCGCGCGAGCATAGGGGTGTGGCTATTTAGGAAAAATATTAATAATCAAAGCATTATGATTAATCCACATAGATATTGCGTGATAATGTGTGGCGGTATAGGTAGCCGATTTTGGCCGTATAGCCGCACGGATCACCCCAAGCAGTTTATCGATTTTCTGGGTACGGGACGCACGTTGTTGCAGATGAGTTATGACAGGGTTTTGCCGTTGGTAGATCCGGAGCATATCATCATAGTGACGAATGCGCAGTATGCGTCGTTGGTGAAGGAGCAGTTGCCCGACATCAAGGATCAGCACATACTATTGGAGCCGGCGCGTCGCAACACGGCCCCGTGCATAGCGTGGGCTGCGTGGCACATATCGGCCCTTGATCCCGAGGCGTCGATGATAGTGACGCCGAGCGACCATCTTATCACTCGCGAGGCGGAATTTGAGGCGGCGATAAAGGCGGGATTTGAGTTTGTGGAGAGCAATGATGCGTTGCTTACGCTTGGCATCAACCCCACTCGCCCGGAGACCGGCTACGGCTATATACAGATAGGGGAGCCGGTGAAGGACAACATACTCAAGGTGAAGACGTTCACCGAGAAGCCCAATCTGGAGTTGGCGAAAGTGTTTATCGACACGGGCGAATTTTTCTGGAATTCAGGCATATTCCTATGGAGTGCGCGCAGCATCAAGCAAGCCATGTTGAGCCATGCTCCCGACATAGCCAATCTCTTTGAGCGCGGTGCCGATAGTTTCAACACGCCGGCCGAGAAGGAGTGGGTAGACCGCAATTTCCCGGGATGCATGGGCATCTCCATTGACTTTGCGGTGATGGAGAAGGCGTCGAACGTGTATGTTCAGACGGTGAATTTCGGTTGGAGCGATTTAGGCGCGTGGAGCGCGTTGTACGACAATTCGCCTAAGAACCGCGATGCCAACGTCACGCAGCAATGTGCGGTGCTTGCCTACAATTCCACCGGCAATATCTTTGCGGTGAAGAACAGCGGGAAGCTCATCGTGGTCGACGGCTTGAAGGATTATATAGTGGCAGATTCGGGCGACGTGCTTTTGATATGCCCTAAGGCCGAGGAGCAGCGCATAAAGAACATGGTTAACGATGCCAAGATAGCCTTTGGCGATAAATATCTGTAGTGGCTGTGGCAGAGGCGTTCGACATACGAAGTCAGGGCAACGAGCGCGACGGCGATTTTGAGCGAGCGT
>JAQXRH010000077.1 GCA_029218425.1 Bacteroidales bacterium
GATACATCCTACTTATTTCTATTCTAAACTGGCCTATTTATCCATTAGATCCAACGCACGTATGCGAAGTCCTGACGGTGAGGCAAGTTAGCATTAACGGGATACAAGCGATATGCGTAGCGGAATACACCCGGGTCATCGGTCTTCCCTTTGCACTCGTAGGTAAGCACGTTGCCTTCTTCTTTGACTACTTTGAAAGGCGAAACTTTCCAAAGTTTCTCTTCGCCATCTTCTACTTTGTAGCATACCATTTCAAGACCAAGGTCCTTACCGATACCATTGGTATCTACGATAGCTTTTACAGAGTATTCCTGACCAGTAACCGAGTTGGCTGCTTCCTGTGTCTCAACATCAAACACCTTGATGCCATCCCATGCAGCGGCCACTTTTTCTTTCCATGCCACGATTTCTTTAGCAAGGGCATATTCTTTTGCTGCAAGTTTCTTAGAACGAGCGGCCTCCTTGTCGTAGAATCGTGCGATATAGTCATCAATCATGCGCTTCATAGTGAAGTGAGGTGCGATATCACCGATTGAGCCCTTGATGTACTGTATCCATCGGGGTGAATATCCCTTTGAGTTCTTCTCGAAGTAGAGAGGAATGATTTCATTCTCAAGCATCGAGTAGATAGTTGCAGCATCAAGTTTATCCTGCTGTGACTGGTCGGTAAATGTGCGACGGTCGGTAAGTGCCCATCCTGCGTTCTCGTTGAAACGGTAACCTTCATACCACCATCCATCGAGCACTGAGAAGTTGAGCACGCCGTTCATCTCGGCTTTCTCTCCCGATGTACCCGATGCCTCAAGAGGACGTGTAGGTGTATTCAACCAGATATCAACACCGCTGACGAGTCGTTTTGCAACGATCATATTGTAGTCCTCAAGGAAGATAATCTTACCAAGGAACTGCGGCATACGCGATATCTCCATGATGCGCTTGATAAGTCCCTGTCCGGCACCATCTGCGGGGTGTGCCTTTCCTGAGAATACGAACTGTACGGGGAACTGCTCGTTGTTGACTATCTTGGCAAGACGATCAAGGTCGGTGAAGAGAAGGTGCGCACGCTTGTAGGTGGCGAAACGACGAGCGAAACCGATGATAAGTGCATTGGGGTTGATCTTGTCAACAATCTTCATCACTGCCGAAGGATCGCCCTGGTTGGCAAGCCATTTAGCCTTGAAATCGCGTTTTACGAAATTGATAAACTTGGTCTTCAACTTCATACGCATTTCCCATATAGCCTCGTCGCTTACATCAAAGATGCCCTTCCATGCGTTGGGATCGCTCTGGTTATCAAATACTTGTTCGCCAAGATTTTTTGCGTAGAATTCTTTCCATTCCGAAGCAGCCCAAGTAGGCATATGCACACCGTTGGTCACATACCCAACGTGTGATTCCTGCCAGTTGTAGCCTTTCCAAATGCCGGCAAACATTTTCTTCGACACTTCACCATGGAGCCAGCTTACACCGTTAGCTTCCTGGCAAGTATTGAGCGCGAATACGCTCATTGAGAAACGTTCGTTGGTATTAGGATTCTCGCGGCCCATATTCATGAGGTCATTCCAAGAGATGCCCAATTTAGCAGGATATTCACCCATATATTTGCCGAAGAGGCCTTCATCGAAGTAGTCGTGACCGGCAGGCACAGGAGTATGAACGGTATAGAGCGATGATGCGCGCACCATTTCAAGTGCTACGTTGAAGTCGAGATGCTCATCCTGTACATAATCTACAAGTCGCTGCAAGTTAAGAAGCGCTGCGTGGCCTTCGTTGCAGTGGTAAAGCTGGCTCTTTATGCCAAGTTTCTTAAGCATGAGCACACCGCCGATACCGAGGAGATATTCCTGCTTGATACGGTTTTCCCAATCACCGCCATAAAGCTGGTGGGTAATGACACGGTCAAATTCGCTGTTCATATCGAAGTCGGTATCAAGCAGATATAGGTTCATACGTCCTACAGCTACTTTCCATATGTGGGAGTAGATGATACGTCCGGGATACGGCACTTCGAGGATTACCGGATGCCCGTTCTTATCGCATACCTGCTCGATGGGGAGCTGGTTGAAGTTCTGCGGCTCGTAATTGGCTATCTGCTGGCCATCGACACTGAGTGTCTGGGTAAAATAGCCATAACGATAGAGGAAACCGACTGCGGTCATGTCAACACAACTGTCTGAAGCCTCTTTGATATAGTCACCGGCAAGTACGCCAAGACCTCCAGAGTAGATTTTCAAACAATTGCAGAGACCATATTCCATTGAGAAGTAAGACACCGAAGGTACATCTTTACGCATCGGCTTCTTCATATATTCCTGGAACTTAGCATATACGCTTTCGATTCGTTCCATGAATTTGGGATCGTTGATAATCTCTTTCTGACGTTCTGACGAAAGACGCTGGAGAAGCATCACCGGGTTTTCGCCTGTGGCACGCCACAAGTCGGGGTTGAGATCACGAAATAGATTCTTTGCTTCGCTATTCCACACCCACCAGAGGTTTTTAGAGAGCTTCTCTAAAGGTTTTAACTTTGAAGGTAAGTCTGACTTAACAGTCATGTCGCGCCATGTGGGGACATTTGAGTTGCTTACTTGAAGTTTCATTGTGTATTTCTTTTAATGTTGTAATATTTCAAAAAATTAGAAATGTATCTGTTACTACAGGTATGTATGATATTTCTTTTTTATTTCTGCCGCTGCTTCGCTTTGCTAAGCGCGATATCAAATGCCTGGTTGTACCATTCGATAAAATGGCTCCATGCTGCCTTTGATGCCGTATTCATCGCCGCCTTAGATATCGCCGCACGCTCGTCAGATGACGAACTTACCAAGCTGAACAACGATTGAGCTATCGCATCGACCACCTCTCCATAATTAGAGTCGTTGCGAGGTATGACATTGACGCCCGACACATCAAATTCCGGCTTCGACGATGCCAAAATCCATTGCCCGAAGCCCGACAGCGATGTCGTGATTGTCGGGACCCCGAAAGCGACGCTTTCAAGCGGAGTGTAGCCCCACGGCTCATAATACGAGGGGAACACCGTAGCATCAGCACCGATAATCAAATCGTAATATGATGCATTGTATATGCCATCAGTGCCGTTCAAATAGCACGGCACGTAGATGACCGTCATACTGTCATTGGCATCTATGCCAAATCCCAACTGATGTATACGGTTGATTATTGGGTCTTGATTGTAATTGTGGAGGGTATGGGTGATAACTGCATCGGGCAATCCGCTTTGGCTATTGCGCGCAATTGCCTCTTGAAGATCGTAACGACCCTTATCCACCCATGCAGGCACCATGACGAGAGCCAATATGCGCGATTGGGTGCGGCTACGCAATGCATTAATGCTGTCCAAGAACACATCAATGCCTTTGTTGCGATATTCGCAACGCCCCGATGTGGCCACGATAAATGTATCGCTGTCAAGCTGTTTGCCGGTAAGAGCTCGGGCCACCGACAGCAGCTTCTCTCTTGCTTCCTGTCGCGCCCCGTCAAATCGGGTCTTTGCCGGCACAAAATTCTTTTCAAATCCGTTGGGCGTCACCACTGCCGGTTTTATATCCAACAGCTGTTCGCACTCCACGGCGGTGATATCGCTAACAGTAGTGAAGCAATCGGCGGCATGCGCTGCGGCTTTCTCAAGTGAGTGCTTCGACTCCATGTTGAGTTCGCCTGCCATTTGGTCGCCATTATACCCTTTTAGATAATCGTAGAGCGGCTTGCCATTACCGCAAATACTGCGGCCTATACTTGTGGCATGGGTGGTAAACACGGTAGCTATAGCCGGAACTTGCCATTTCAAGTACAAGAGCCCCATTCCCGTAGTCCACTCATTGAAATGAGCTATCACGTTTGCAGGGCGGCCCTCATGGTCATATATGCTCTGCATCACAATGGCAGATGCCACCGCAAAGGCGCAACCTTCGCCATAATCACCGTAGGCATGCAAAGAGTCGACGCCATAACGGTTCCACATCTCGCCATACACTTCGTCAAGATGCTGATACACCCCATTGAAGTCCACTAATACGGCGATGGGCTTCCCAGGAATATCCCAGCGGCCTACACGCACTTTTATGTCAAATGGAAGTTGCAGAGACTTTCTCCACGACTTGAGCACTGATTGATTTTCTACAAAAAAAGGTGAAGGATTTTTATCGGTCCACACATCAGGACCCACGAAAACCACTTTGTCTTTATTTAGCTTTTGAAGCGTTTTGGCCTTGGTCGAAAGAACGGTATATATACCACCGATCTTATTACAGACCTCCCAGCTTGTCTCGAAAAGCAAATTGAGACCACCTTCTTCTTTTTTCCCTTCTATCATTATACCTTTTAAAATATGCTTCCTAAAGGAGCATGATTTGCGATTGCAAAGGTATAAAAAAATTGTAAAAAAACAAAAAATTGTGGCATAAGTGTATTATTATCAAAATTTCACCGCACGTTTGATTGGATTTTGATAGGCTTTTAGCGCCTTTTAATTAAAAATTGCGAAATTTAATCTGCACGGAGCTACTTTGTTTTTGCAGTTAAAAAAATAAATATTAATTTTGTGAAATAAAGACCCCGTTATGCGTAAATTTATTTCAATAGTCATTTTGCTTTTTGCAGCGGTTGCCTTCAACGGTCAATTGCTCGCTACGGCACGGCCGGCTGTTGAGAACAGGATTCCTGAGCGCGGGCCTTCGGTATCGGTCGACAAAGGTTATATCGAGCTCTCTGCGCCCGAAGCCGAAACAGTAAAATTCGAAATATTTTCAATCACAGGGCAACTCATCAAAGCAGTGACTGTGAAAAGCTCGACCGTGAAAGTCGAATTGCCAAAAGGTTTTTATATTATTAAATGTGACTCGTGGACCAAGAGGGTAATGCTCCGATAGTGGATTTGTAGCGGCCAACTCATCAGCTCAATTCGCTAATCGCAATCCGCACATCGAGCACGCCTATTTATGCCCCATTTTAAGTCACCGCATAAATTATCACGCCCAAAATCAATACATAAAAAACTATATCATACATAACATGAATTTCAAATTTAAAACAATGTGTACCCGTGGCTTGACTTTCGGGTTGATGTCGATAGGTGCCGCCGGACTTTCTGCGGCACAAAATATAGACAGCAGATTTGACTCGTTCCCTACCTACGCAGGCGAAGACCTCGAACTCGCCATCAGCCAGCAAGGCATAAAATTTTCACTTTGGTCGCCTGAAGCCGATGCCGTAAGAGTGCGCATCTACCCTACCGACCGCAACTCCGACCCGTTAGAAATCATCGACCTTACCAAAGGCGAAAATGGCGTGTGGCGCGCTATTGCATCGGCCGACCATATCGGCCATTTCTACACATTCCAGATAGCGCACCGTGGCAAATGGCTCGACGAGACACCTGGCATTTGGGCAAAAGCTGTCGGGACAAACGGCCACCGTGCCGCAATCGTAAACCTTGACGACACCGACCCTATCGCATGGGAATCCGACAAAGGCCCCAAGGTGGAAAGCATCAACGACGTGGTGCTCTACGAAATGCACCATCGCGACTTCTCAATGCACCCGTCAAGCGGCATAGTGCACAAAGGCAAATTTTTAGCCCTCACCGAGCAAGGCACCACTACCCCGTCGGGCGACAAAACCGGCATCGACCACCTCAAAGAGCTTGGCATAACCCACGTTCACATACTCCCCTCCTACGACTACAACAGCGTCGACGAAGCCAATCTCCAATCCAACCAATACAACTGGGGTTACGACCCCTACAACTACAACGCGCCTGAAGGTTCATATTCGACCGACCCGGCCAACCCCATCTCTCGTATCAGAGAAATGAAAGAAATGATACAGGCCCTCCATAATGCCGGCATCGGAGTGGTAATGGACGTGGTGTACAACCACACCGCCAACGACGACGATTCCAACTTTTCACTCACCGCTCCCGGCTACTACTACCGCCATCGCCAAGACGGCTCTTACAGCGACGCCTCGGGTTGCGGCAACGAAACTGCATCCGACCGCCAGCAGATGCGCAATTTCATCATCAATTCAGTGAAATATTGGGCATCGGAATACCATATCGACGGCTTCCGATTCGACCTTATGGCCATACATGATACCGAAACCATGACCGAAGTAGCCAAAGCACTGAAAGAAATCAACCCTTCAATATTCGTTTATGGCGAAGGTTGGACTGCCGGAGACTCTCCACTCCCAGTCGAGCGTCGTGCACTGAAAGAGAATGTAGCCAAAATGGAAGGCATTGCGGTATTCTCCGACGACATCCGCGACGCCATCAAAGGGCATTACTCCAATGCCGCCGACCGCGGTTTCGCAACTGGCAAACCGGGCAATGAGGAAACCGTGAAAATCGGCATTGTGGCTTCTACCGCCCATCCACAAGTTGACTACACGAAAGGCAACAACTCAAAATTTGCCTACGCTTCTTCTCCTTCTCAGATCATTAACTATGTATCTTGCCACGACGACTTGACCTTGACCGACAAACTGGCAAAATCAATGCCCGACGCCTCAGTCGAAGAACGCCTGCGCGCTGCTCGCCTTGCACAGACTATAGTATTCACTTCGCAGGGCACTCCGTTCATGTTTGCCGGCGAAGAAGTGTTCCGCGACAAACATGGCGTACACAACTCCTACAAATCACCCGACTCCATCAACGCCATAGATTGGACCCAAAAGCGCACCTACGCCGACCAATTCAACTACTACAAAGAGCTGATACGTCTACGCAAAGAGCATCCCGCTTTCCGCATGCGCACTGCCGAAGAAATTGCCAAAAACATCGTCTTTGACAAAGTCTACGAGCCCAATCTGATAAGCTACTCTATAAAGAACAATGCCAACGGCGACGAGTGGAAAGAAATCAAACTCGTCTTCAATGGTAGCGATGAAGCCAAAACAGTAAAAGTGGGCAAAGGCGATTGGACTATCATAGCTGAAGATGGTAAAATCAACGCCGACGGCATGGGCAACACCCGCGGCGGCAATTTGACCGTAGCGCCTCGTTCCGCCCTCATCCTTGCACGCGTCAAGTAAAGGAATAGTCCTTTTAACCAATATTACAATGGCATCCCGACTTATCATGACAGTTAGGATGCCATTGTAATATTATTGAACGGATATTTACACAAATTTTGTATCTTTGCAAAAAGCCACCAGCACGCCCTATGGAAGAGGAAATCAGCAACTCATCATTAGATACAATCGACGTAGCCATTGACGATTCCGGCAATAGCACCATAGAAATATCGTGCCGGCAAACTTGCGTCATATATTCATCCCGGTGGAACAGCCGTAGATACGTGCTCAAAGCGCTGCGAAAAGAGTACGCCGACAATCCCGTTTATATCGAAGCGTTGCGCAAGGAGTTTGAACTCGGCGTGCGGCTCGACCACCCCGGCATCATCCGTGTGGTATCCATGGAAAAGATTGCATCGCTCGGTTGGTGCATCGTAATGGAATGGATCGACGGGCAGCAACTTGATGTATTTATGCGCTCCATCCCGAGCTATGCCATAAGGCGCAAAATCGCCATCCAATTGGCCGAGGCATTGTCATATATGCACCATTCAGGAGTAGCGCATCGCGACCTCAAG
>JAQXRH010000078.1 GCA_029218425.1 Bacteroidales bacterium
AAAGGACACCGACCAATAACCTCCGCCGTCAGCAGTTGGCGGCAACATATTCATTAGCATAACCTTATAGGCCAGCGCATTAACCATAACAATGAAGAAATCACCCATATACACCCGCACCGGCGACAAGGGCGTCACTTCGCTCGTCGACGGCTCCCGGTTGCCCAAAAACTCCGTGCGCATCGACGCCTACGGCACCGTCGACGAACTCAACTCGATCATCGGCTTGCTGATAGCCGCCCAACCGCTCTCCGACTCCGACCGCGACATGCTCTCCGACATCCAGGCCCGGCTTTTCGACATCGGCAGCTACCTCGCCGCCGGCAATTATGAAATAACGCAACGCCTGATGCCCGACCTCGAAGCATCAATGACGGCGATGGAACGCACTATCGACCTCTATGACAGCGAGTTGCCATCGCTACGCGCTTTCGTGCTCCCACAAGGCGCGCCATCGGCCGCCGCCGCCCATGTGGCACGCGCAGTGGCTCGACGTGCCGAACGACGGATCCTCGACTTCAACGACCTCCTCATCGCCCATGCCGACGACGACGGCAACTCCGCCCCGGCAAGCATCGCCCCGGCTATCTTGCAATACATCAACCGATTAAGCGACTACCTCTTCATCCTCAGCCGCCATTGCAACCACCTCGCCGACATCTCCGACATCTGCTGGACCCCCGCCCAAAAGAAATAACCACATAACCAGTAACCCGTAACCCATAACCCCTAACCCATAACCTCATAACCCCATAACCCCGTAACCCCACTCATGCTTTTAGACATAGTATACCTTATAGTTGGAATGGTGCTTATCCTCGTGGGCGCCAATGCGTTGACCGACGGCGCTTCAGCGATAGCGCGGCGCATCGGCATCTCCGACCTCGTCGTCGGACTCACAGTCGTGGCATTCGGCACCTCCGCTCCCGAACTCGTCATCTCAATGCTCTCGGCCGCGAAAGGTAGCACCGGCCTTGCTATTGGCAACGTCGTCGGCTCCAACATTTTCAACATATTGGCAATCGTGGGCATAACAGCCATTGTCAGCCCTATCGTCATCCAACGCACCGTCATGACCCGCGAAATACCCATGGTGGTAATCTCCTCGCTCGTCCTTCTGGTTTTGGGCAACACCGTATTGCTCGACGGCGACGCCAACGCCATGCTGCCTCGCTCGGCCGGCATCATCCTCCTGGTGTTCTTCAGCATCTTCATCTGGTACACCTTCGCCACGGCTAAAAAAGCCGCACCGGCCGAAATCGACGCCGACTCTTCCGCCGGCTCTTCCCCTATGAATTTGTGGAAATCACTATTGTGGGTGGTGGGCGGTCTGGCCATGCTGGTATTCGGCGGCGGTCGTTTCGTAGCCGGTGCTTCCGGCATCGCTTCCCTATTGGGCATCAGCGACGCCATTATTGGTTTGACTATTGCGGCGGCAGGCTCATCGCTGCCCGAACTCGCCACTTCAATCGTGGCTGCCCGTAAAGGCCGCACTTCAATGGCTGTGGGCAACGTCATCGGCTCCAACATTTTCAACATTTTCTTCGTGCTCGGTGCCAGCGCCACCGTCAAGCCGTTGGCTTTCGGCACTATCGGCAATGTCGACCTGCTCACCCTTACTGCCGCATCCCTGCTTTTCCTGGCTTGCGGTTGGCTCATCGGCAAACGCACCATCACACGCGCCGAAGGCGTCGTCTTTGCCCTCGGTTATGTCGCCTACCTCGTCTACCTCGTCATAAATGCCTGATATGCTGAACTATATCCTCACCCAATTACGGAAATTCAATCCGCTTTATATAGCCATATCGCTGAGCCTGCTCATGCTCGCAGCTATCATCGCGATTAATGGCACTACTGTGTATAACGGCGACTCTTTCACCTACATGTCGGCTTGGGACGACTACCTGTCGAAGGGCCACCTCGACATTTTCCGCACTCCGGTCTACCCCTACGTCATCGGCATCGGCAAAATGCTCCTCGGCGAGGATTACTGGCCTTACTTCCCCACTATACTGCAGGCTTTGGTGTTCTACTCCTGCGGCATCGTATTTGCCAAGATGATATTTCATTTTGTATCAAACCGTTACGCGGCATGGGCGGCCGTTTTCCTCTACTTCCTCTTCTACCCTGTCGTAAACATGATTGTCGTGGTGGGCACTGAGTCGCTGGCTTTCAGCTTGGTAGCGCTGTGGCTCTACTGCGTGTGGCAGTTCATGGAGCGTCCCCGTTGGAGCTACGGTATCTACGTGTCGCTCATCACTTTGACATCAGCGATGCTGCGTCCGTCTTTGCTCATCCTTGCTATAGCAATCGTCGGCCTTGCCATCGCCGGCTCGTTTTTCAAGCACTACCGCCGCAACGTATTGCTTATGCTGCTGACCCTCATACCTTTAGCGGCGGCCTACGTACCCTACGTCAACGGCATTTACCGGCTCACCGGGTTGCGCACCATCTCCACGGTGGCGGCTGTCAACAAGTATTACATGGCACGGCAATACGATGCCATTTTCCCCGAACTGCTCCCCGACAACCCGCTGGCTGTCAAAATGATGCAACGCTATAACCAACGCGACGACCTATCCAAACTCTGGGCCGAGATTACCCAATTTGAAAACACTGGCATCATGACCAACAAGCAGATGGACGACTATGCCACAGCTTTCAAGGAGCAGCACCCCGACTTATGGTACAGCTACATAGCCACTCGCATCTACGACAGCATCTTCGTAGAGAAAACCATCAAAGGCATCGCCAACTACTTGATTGTCTTTTTCTACACCATTGCCTTCGCCGTGATGTGGATAAAACGGCATGTCTTCTCGCTGCACAATTTCCTCATACTGATGATTGGCGGTGGCAGCTTGCTTTCGGTATTCCTGTATGCCCAAAATGACTTCTGCCGCCTCATGCTCCCCACCTCGGCGGCACTCATCATCATGGGCGGACAACTGCTTAGCTGCATCAAGCGCCACCCTTGGAAAATAAAATTGCAAGGACTACTTCCGCTACCCGGTAAGTAAGCCCTCTTTACCTCCTATCTACCATCCCCCCAACTCCGGGTCATCCTGTACATTATATATTAATACCATACTTACATCCCATGAAGAAAATCTTTCTGGCACTGCTCTCTGCCATAGCCATGCACCCTGCTTTGCATGCCGTAGAGCCATCGGGCACCCTCCCGGTGATGGTCATCGAAACTGAAAACCGACAAGCTATTGTATCAAAAGATAACTACCTGAACGCCACCTACTACCTCGATCCGCGCGGTGTGGAGGGTGTAGAGGCTTTCGGTTCGGCTGACAATCCGCTTCCGCTCCAAATCAAAGGTCGCGGCAACTACACTTGGTGGGCTTTCAACAAGAAGCCCTACCGCATCAAACTCGACAAGAAAGCCGCCCTCCTCGGCATGAACAGCAGCAAGCACTTCGCCCTCTTGGCGCATGCCGACGATAGCCGCGCTTTCATGCGCAACCTCACCGGCTTTGAAGTAAGCCGTATGGCAGGCTTGCCATGGACTCCTGCCGACCAACCCTGCGAAGTAATTCTCAACGGCGACTATATCGGCCTATATTTCCTCACCGAGACCATCCGCTTCGACAAGAAACGTATCAACCTCACCAACCCCGACGACGATGTGGAAGCGTGGCTCGAAGCCAATCCCGGCATGACTGCCGACGACTACCCCTTCACCGACGAAGATTATACCGGAGCTTGGCTTGTGGAATTTGACAACAATAAAGATGACTTTCAGGTCACAGTCCCCTCCCGCCAAGGCTCCGATACCGAATTGTGGGTCACCTACAAATCGCCCGAGGACTATGTCACCGACAACCACCGCCAATGGCTTATCGACGAATTTGACACCATCGACGCCCTTTTATATGCCGATAACAACGCCGACGGAGCATGGCTCGATAAAATCGACCTCACCGATGCCGCTCGCTTCTTCGTGGTAAACCAGATTATGAACAACTACGAGTCATATACCGGGTCATGCTACCTCTACAAGGACAAAGGCACTGACCAAAAATGGCACTTCGGCCCGGTATGGGACTTTGGTTCGTCATTCCAGCCATCACGCGACGTATCTAAATGGATATGGGAAAGCCAATACACACAGCACTGGGTACGCAACCTATGGAACTGCCCCGCTTTCCAGGAAGAGGTGAAACGCATCTTCGTGGCAATGGCTACGGAAGGCTTCGACCGCATCACCGACTACCAGAATGAATATGCCGCACGCATCACCGAGGCTGCACGTTGCGATGCCCAACGCTGGCAATCCGATGGCTACGGCAACCCCGACATGGCTACTCCTCTTGCCCAAGTACAAGTGCAACTCAGCGAAGCTATCAACAGCTTCGGCTACAAATTGGGATTGGAAGGCTATTCCGAACCTGAGCCCAAAATAGGCGACATCTACCTGCGTGGCTCCGATGTCGGCTCTTGGAGCGCCCTCGACGAATACAAATTCACCGACCAAGGTGACAAGGTCTACCAACTCAAAGTAGCCAAACTGTCGGGCAAATTCAAAATAGCTGATAGCGCTTGGCTTGATGTCGACTACGGCGGTTCTGCCGAAGATGACTATATAGTTATAAATCAGCCCTACCAATTAGTGGCACGCGGCAAAAATATGTCACTCGCCGTGGGTAGCGCCGAAAACGTCACCCTGATTTTCGACCTCAATGCCAAGCAGCTCACCGTCTACGATGAAGCCGGAGCCGAACTAATCCTCGTCGACGACGACACCAACGTAGAATACTACAACCTCCAAGGCATCAAAGTGGATCATCCACGCCACGGCTCACTCTACATTCTCAAAACCGCCACCCAATCCCGCAAAATCATCTACTAAACCTATCTACATAGCATCACCCTGTGCCGGGCCGTATCTTCAGCATGTCGGTAGGCACAGGGTGATGCTATATTAGTCGCTTTGCAGCATAGATGTTATGCCCGCTACAGCATGTCGGCTGCGGCGGCGAGGATTTCGCAGAGTGTGGGATGGGGATGTATGGTGCGCGCTATGGCATTCACGGTCAGGCCATTGGCCATCGCTATCGCTATCTCTTCGATGAGGTCGGCAGCATGCGGCCCTACTATCTGGCAACCAAGTATTTCACGCGTCTCGGCATCGGCAATCAGTTTGACAAGACCGTCGGTAGCTCCGATAGTCACTGCCTTACCATTGCCACGGAACGGCACCTTGGCGGTGCGCACTCCCCTGCCGGCTTCTTTACACTGCTGCTCGGTGAGTCCTACCATGGCGGCCTCGGGATGGGTGAACACCACGGAGGGGACTACATCGGCCACTACCTCTTCGCTGGCCACGATACGCGCCTGAGCCGATGCCGCATGGGCAAGCATGCACAAGCCGTTGACATCACCTATGGCATAGACGCCATGCGCCGACGTGCGCATAGTGGCCTTGTCGACGACAATCGCTCCGCGTTCCACTGCCACTCCCGCCACGTCCAATCCTTCCGGCAAATTGGGACGCCGGCCCACGGCCATTGCTACGACCGAGGCTTCTACCGCACCCTCCTTATTGCCTGATTGATAGTGCACTATGCCAGGTTCAATAGCGGTGACACTCGCCCCGGTGACAAACGTGACTCCAGCCGATGCCATTGCCTGACGCACGCGTTTGGCTATATCCTTGTCAAATTGCGGAAGCACTTCCTTAAAGTATTCTATCACAGTCACTTTGCTACCCAACGCCGCAAAGATGGAAGCAAACTCCATGCCTATGACTCCGCCGCATATGATGGCCAGCGACGCAGGCACGGTGTCGAGCGACAACAGCCCGTCGGACGATATAGCGAACTCGGCTCCCGGAACCGGCAACGACGCCGACGTCGAACCGGTAGCGATGACTACACGGTCGGCGGTGTACCTTTCGCCATTGACTTCCACTGTCTTAGCTGCTACAAAACGAGCCTCGCCATGCACAATGTCAACCGCCGACAACAGCATCTCCACGCCTGAACGCAACGTCGCGACCACCTCATCGCGGCGGGCACACAACTTACTGAAATCGACAGCCGTAGCCGAGATTTCAATACCATAATCCGAAGCATGGGCGGGGGTGCGTGCCAATGCCGCGGCATGCGCCATGACTTTAGTGGGGATGCAACCGCGATTGAGGCACGTGCCACCGAGGCTGTCACGCTCTATAAGCGTCACTTCGTGGGATTGCCGGGCGAGCATGGCGGCAAGTTCGTAGCCACCGGGACCGGCTCCTATTATAATGTATTTCATGGCTTTAAGTGTAAAAGTTCGTCGTAGGTGAGACGCGGATGCAGTGCCGCCTCGGTGTCGTCGGGATGCCGCACGGGGGTGGTATGCGGCGCCGTCTTCACCTTGTCGGGGTCGGTGGCAGCCTCTTGCGCTATGTCGCGCATCACACGAATGAAACTGTCGATGGTGTCAAGGCTCTCTGTTTCAGTCGGTTCTATCATCAGCGACTCGTGGAAGAGGAGCGGGAAGTAGATAGTGGGGGCATGGAAACCGTAGTCGAGCAAGCGCTTGGCCACATGGAGGGTGGTGACACCGGTCGACTTGTCCTTGAGGCCGTCGAACACAAATTCGTGCTTGCACACGGTGTCGACCGGCAGCTCATAGACATCGCGCAACGACTCCTTTATATAGTTGGCATTGAGGGTGGCAAGTCCGCCCACCTCCATCAGCCCATCGCTTCCGAGCGACAATATATAGCTCAAGGCGCGCATCTGCACAGCGAAATTGCCCAGCGTGGAACTGATACGCCCCATCGCGTCGGGCGATGACACCACACTGTAAGTGCCGTCGTCGTTCTTGACGACGCGCGGATTGGGGAGCAGATGCTGCAAACCGTCGCGCACGCCCACCGGACCGGCTCCCGGACCGCCACCGCCGTGGGGTGTGGAGAAGGTCTTGTGCAGGTTGATGTGCATCACGTCGAAACCCATGTCGCCGGGACGTGCCACACCGAGCATGGGGTTGAGGTTGGCGCCGTCGTAGTAGAGGAGGGCGCCGGCATCGTGCACCAACTGGGCAATGCGTGGTATCTGGCGTTCGAAGATGCCGAGGGTGTTGGGGTTGGTCATCATCATCGCCGCCACGGTGTCGTCGAGCAACGGCACAAGGGCGTCAACGTCGACAGTGCCGTCGGGCAGACTCTTGACCGGCACCACCTGGAGCCCGGCAACGGCGGCCGAGGCGGGGTTAGTGCCATGCGCCGAGTCGGGGATGATTACCTTGGTGCGCTTGTCGTCGCCTCGCGATGCGTGGTAGGCACGGCATAGCATCAGTCCGGTAAGCTCGCCATGGGCCCCGGCATAGGGGTTGAGGGTGAACTCTGCCATGCCGCCGATTTCGGCAAGCGCAGTGGCGAGGGTATGGTACATGGCAAGTGCTCCCTGGCAGTAGCGTGCCGGGGTGTCGGGGTGCAACGCGCCTATTACAGGGTCGGCAGCCATTTCGTCGTTGATTTTCGGGTTGTACTTCATGGTGCACGAGCCGAGGGGATAGAAGCCGGTGTCGACGCCGAAATTGTTGGTCGACATATTGGTGTAGTGGCGCACCACGGTGAGTTCGTCGGCCTGGGGCAGCCCTATCTCTTTGTCGCGCAACAGGTTGGCAGGGATGGAGGAGATAGCGTCGGGGCAACCGTTATCGGGTAGCGAGTAGCCGCAACGTCCGGGGCGTGAAAACTCGAAGATGAGATGGTCGTATAGTCTATTGTTCATGGCTACAAGTCTTTAACTGATTGGACATAACGGTTGATTTCGTCGGCGGTACGCATCTCGGTGACGGCAATGAGCAGGCGGTGGGGGCCGGTGGCCACTCCGGCGAGTATGCCGGCGCGTGCGAGGGCGTCGACCACCTCATCGGCGGCTACGGTGGTGGTCATTTCAAATTCGTTGAGGAAGGGAAGGTGGGGGTAAGCAAGACTCATCTTCCCGGTAGCGGCAAGCTCGGCGGCAAGGTGATGCGCGCCGGCTGCGCTGATGCTGTTGACCTTGCGGAGCCCTTCATCGCCCATCAGCGACATGTAGATAGTGACAAACAGTGCCATAAGCCCCTGGTTGGAGCATATATTGGAGGTGGCTTTTTCGCGGCGTATGTGCTGCTCGCGGGCCTGGAGGGTGAGGACAAACGTGCGCTGTCCCGACGCGTCGACGGTGGCGCCCACGATGCGTCCAGGCAGCTTGCGCATCAACGACTTTCGGGCCGCCATAAAGCCCAGGTAAGGGCCGCCGAAATTCAACGGTATGCCAAGCGACTGGGCATCGCCCACGGCGATATCGGCGCCCCATTCGCCCGGCGAACGCAAAGTGGCGAGGTCGATGGCCACGCTGTTGACTATGAACAACGCGCCGGCGCCATGCACCAAGTCGGCGATGCCGGTGAAGTCCTCGATTACGCCATGACGATTGGGTTGCGGAAGAATTACGCCGCCCACATTGCCGGCAGCGAGGATGTCGCGGAGGGCATCGGTGTCGGTGACGCCGTCGCGTTCGGCCACTTCCACTATGTCGATGCCATGATAGCGGGCGTAGGTGGCAATCGTCTCTACCACAGCGGCGTTAAGCGTGGCCGAATAGGCCACCCGGGGGCGTTTGCGGGAGTTGGCCGAAGCCAAAATCATCGCCTCGGCAGTGGCAGTAGCGCCATCGTAGAGTGATGCGTTGGAAATCTCCATGCCGGTGAGGCGTGCCATCATCGTCTGGTACTCGAAGATGTATTGCAAGATGCCTTGCGAGATTTCGGGCTGATAAGGGGTGTAGGAGGTGAGAAATTCGCTACGGGCGAGCATCGCGTTGACGGCGGCCGGGGTGTAGCGGTCGTAGTGTCCGTTACCGGCAAAGCATGCCAGGGGGGCGCACTCTGCTGATAGCCTCCGGAAGAAGGCTCGCACCTCTACTTCGCTCATCGGCCCGCCCAACGCGTAGGGCTTGTGCAGACGCAATTCGCTCGGTATGTCGGCAAAGAGGGCGTCGATGCTCTCCACACCGCATTTCTCGAGCATCCGTGCCTTATCTTCCTCAGTATGTGGGAAATATCTATGTCTCATGAATATACATTAGTTTGTTTTACGAATAAGAGTGCTGACGACCATAGCCTCAGCATCGATTGCCAGAGGCAGGGCTGATGGCCGGGCTTCAGCGTTGCACGGCCGGGCTAAGTTTCGCGAGGCGATAACTGCCTATCAATGAGGGTTGGAGGCGATATATGCCGAGTAGGCCGACTCGTCCATAAGGTCGTCCAATTCGGCTTCGTCGGCGATACGAATCTTGATAATCCAGTTGGCCATGGCGTCTTCGTTGACGAGGCGGGGATTGTCGGCAAGGGCCTCATTGATTTCAATGACTTCACCTCCCACGGGGATGATAAGGTCCGAAGCGGCCTTCACACTTTCAATGGCGCCGAAATCGTCGCCAGCGGCAAATTCGTCGCCCACTTCGGGCATGTCGACATAAACCACATTGCCGAGGGCCTTCTGGGCGTAATCGGAGATACCTACGTAGCCGTTGCCTTCGCCATCTACGGTGATGTACTCATGGGTGGAAGAATAATAAGTTTTCATTGCTATATATGTTTTACGAAATTATTGATAATCAGTTAATTGTAAATGCTTATAATCGGCAGCATGTCAAAGCGTCAATTTGGCATACCGTCCTCGCTGTTGCGCCCTGCGTGACGGGGCTGGCTGGATGGCCGTGTTGCTCCCCGAGCGGGGCCACGGTCATTTCTTGTAACTCTTTTTATAAAATTTCTTGGCTATCACTTTTGCGGGGAACACTTTGCGGCGCACTTTCACACGCAGGGGAGTGTCGATAGCGGCGAAACGGCTGTCGATGAGTGCCATAGCAAGACTCTTGACAACGGATATGCCTCGGTAGCCGGTGGTGACGGCTCCTATCACGTTGTCGTCGGCATCAATCACTTCGGCACCATGGCGTGCTATGGCACGGTCGAGTATCTCGAGTCCCACAAGTTTGCGAGGCGCTCCGGCTTCTTTCTGCGCCACGATGGCGTCGCGGCCTATGAACTGCGGCTTGTCGGTTTTCACAAACATGCCCAGCGAAGCCTCAATGGGGGTGATGTCGTCGGCAAGCTCGTCGCCATAGAGCGGCAGCCCTACTTCAAAGCGGAGCGTGTCGCGGCAACCGAGACCGCAGGGCTTCGCTCCGGCTGCAAGCAGGTCGTCCCAAAGCTTGCGGGTGATATCGTGGGGCGCATACACCTCAAAACCGTCTTCGCCGGTATAGCCTGTGCGCGAGATGATTACGTCGTTGTCGCCATAGATTTTGAAGTGGCCAAAGGTGTAGAACGACAGGTCGGCCGCACCGGTGGCGCCCGTCACCTTGACGAGGATTGACTCGGCATCGGGGCCCTGGATGGCGATTTCGCCGATATTGTCGCTCTGGTGATCGATACTTACATCGTAGCCCTCAGCGTGTTGCACAATCCATGCCACATCTTTGTCGATATTGGCGGCATTGATTACCAGGAGGTAGTCATTGACACCCTGCACATAGACAAGGAGGTCGTCGACAGTACCGCCGTCGGGGTGCAACATCATGCCGTACAGGCATTTACCAGGCTCGGCACCCTCAATATTGTTGGTGAAAATCATATTGACAAACCTCTCGGCATCGCGGCCTGAGACCATCACTTCGCCCATGTGGGAAACGTCGAAGATACCGCAGGCATTGCGCACGGCATTGTGCTCCTCCACAATGCCCTCATACTGGATCGGCATGTCAAACCCGCCGAAAGGGCTCATCTGTGCCCCAAGCTCCAAATGCTTGTCGTGCAGGCACGTTTTCTTAATATCTTCCATGATTTAAGAATTAAATATATTTAGATTTAAGGTAGTCAAAAAATACGGTTATGCCGGCTAAAAAACGCCGCAATCCATATCATTTTTCAAAGATAAAAATACTTTTCCTCTCCCCCAAATTTTATCCCCGAAATTTCAGAAATTTAATCCCACATCCGCATCCCCATCCGCAGCATAAAAATGGTCAAAAAGCTACCAAATAGCGGCAGAATAGAAAAACGATGTTAAAAAGTGGAGGAGGGCGCAGTGGTTTTGGGATATTTTATTAACTTTGCGAGATGTGTATACGGTTGATATACGGTTGATATACCGTTATGCATAATGAAACATTAATCCACGATAATGATTACTCTCTTAATTATGAATAAATTACGTTGTTTGGCAGTTGCAGGCTTAATAGCCACGTCAATAGGAGCATGGGCAATACCGGCAAAACGGACTACTTTTGTAGCTACTCAGCCCGACGGCACGCAAGTGACCCTCACCCGCGCAGGTGACGAATTCAATAAATATTACCTCACCGACGACCAGCAAGTCGTGGTAGGCAATAAGGCCGACGGATACTATTTCGCCACGATAGACGCGGCGAGCGGCCGCATCACGGCATCAGCAGTGCAAGCCTCCGACGCAGCAAACCGCACCGAGGCCCAGAAAGCCTACGTAGCCGCCATCAACATCGACGAGCTCGACGAGGCAATGGCCACGACAAGCCGCATGTCGCGCATAGCCCCCGCCGAGGGGTCGCGCAGCCTGGCACCACGCAAGGCCAAAGCCTCGCTTCCGGCACAATCGGGCTACGGCTTGTTCCCCAACTCCACGTATCCCACATCGGGGTCGCCCAAAGCTTTGATAATACTTGTGCAATACACCGATGTGAAGTTCAGCACCGCCTACGACGCCGGCGACTACTTCACCAACTTGCTCAGCAAGAAAGGCTTCAACGACTACGGCGGCACCGGCTCGGTGCTCGATTGGTTCACCGACGCTTCCATGGGGCAGTTCACCCCCGATTTTGATGTATACGGGCCCGTCACACTTTCCCGCAACCAAGCCTACTACGGCGGCAACGACATCTACGGCGACGACCTCCATCCCGAGCAGATGGTGGTGGAAGGGTGCCGGCTTCTCGACAGCCAAGTCGACTTCTCCGACTACGACACCGACGGCGACGGATATGTCGACAACGTCTACATCTATTACGCAGGCCTGGGCGAGGCCGACTACGGCGACGAAGACACCGTATGGCCCCACTCGTGGAATCTTTCGTCGGCCAACACAACGCTGACCCTCGACGGAGTGAGAATCGAAACCTATGCCTGCTCCAACGAATCGGACGGCGTGAAGCCCGACGGCATCGGCACCTTCGTGCATGAATTTTCCCATGTGCTGGGTCTGCCCGACTTGTACCACACCAAGAGCAATGCCACATACACCCCTGGAGCATGGTCGGTGATGGACTTCGGCCCCTACAACAACGACGGCCGCACGCCACCCACCTACTCCATCTTCGAACGCAACGCCTTCGGATGGATCGACCCCATAGTCCTCGACCAGTCGCCCCGTTCGGTGGAGCTAAACGACATACTCACGAGCAACGAAGGCTGCCTAATACCCACCTCTAAGACCAGCGAATTTTTCCTTTTGGAGAACCGCCAGCAGACGAGCTGGGACAAATACCTTCCCGGGCATGGCATGCTGATATGGCACATCGACTACAATTCGGTCTACTGGAGCTCCAACACCGTCAACAACACCAAGAGCCACCAGTATGTCGACATCGAAGAGGCCAACAACAACCCCAACAGCAGTAGCACCGCGGCGATGAAAAACTATGCATTCCCCGGCACTACGGGAGCCTACACCTCATTTACCGACACCACCACGCCCAACATGAAGACATGGTCGGGGGAATCGCTCAACACCCCTATCACCAATATTACGGAGAGCAACGGCGTGATAAGCTTCGACGTGTGCGGCGGAGGGACGGCGATAGATAGCCCGGTGGCTTTGCAGCCGACAAGCGACCAGATAGGCAACGACTACTTCCTTGCATCGTGGAACGCCGTAGAGGGAGCCGCCGACTATCTGCTCACCGTCAAGACTGTGGGCGAGGCAACCTCGGCAACCTATACCTCCGACTTCGGCAGCGGCAAGTCGTTGACCCTACCCGAGGGGTGGAGCGCCAACAGCGCCCAAGCCTACTCATCAAGCGGCAACTATGGAGAAGCATCGCCGGCATTGCGTCTCGACAAAGCCGGGCAATATATACAATCACCAAAATGCAATGCGCCCATCACCAAAATACAATTCTGGGCAAAAGGACAAGCACAGGCCGACAACACAGCCACCCTTTATGCCGTAGACGGCGGCACCGACACATTCCTCACCACGTTCTCCGATTGGGACACGAAGACAGGCAACACTAAGACCTACACCATCGACGCCTCCAAGAATGCGACCCAAGTCAAACTCGTCTACAACAAAGAGGGGATGGGCAATCTTGCCATCGACGACATCGTAATCACCACCGACGGGAATAGCAGCGAGACACTCCCCAACTACGACGGCGTGTCGACCAACGGCGCCACCTCGATGCGCGTAGACAACTTGCCGGCCGGGAAAACCGACTTCGTATATACCGTAGTGGCAGTCGCAGCCGACGGCAGCAAGTCAAGACCGTCAAACGCCATAGCCGTAGAGCTTAACATGGCAGGAGTGGATAGCATCACGGCCGACGACAGCAACGCCCCGGTGGAATACTACAACCTGCAAGGCGTCAGAGTAGCCAACCCCGGCAAGGGCATCTACCTGCGCCGCCAAGGCACGAGCGTAGTCAAGGTCATCAAGTAGGACGGCACGACGGCAATGGAACTATTTGGCTATGAGTTTTTCCGCAACGCACTGATAGGCATCACGTTGATAGCCGTTGCCTCGTCGGTGATAGGCACCTATATCTTTGCCCGGAGGCTTGTAGCGATAGCCGGAGGCATCACCCATGCCTGTTTCGGCGGCTTGGGACTGGGCTATTTCACCGGGATAAATCCGATAGTGATGGCCGGGGTGTTTGCCGTGGGGTCGTCGGTAGGCGTAGAGTGGATATCCTCGCGCCACAACGTCAGGGAGGACTCCGCGATAGCCGTGATATGGTCGTTTGGCATGGCGCTGGGCGTACTGTTTGTATTCCTGACGCCGGGCTATGTGCCCGAGCTTAATGCGTTTCTGTTTGGCAACATACTGACGATATCGCAGGCCGACATCATCATGTTTGCCATCTTCACGGCAGTGCTTATAGCCTTTGTGGCAGCGTTTTACAACAAGATAGTGGTATGCGCCTTCGACCGCGACTTCGCCCGAGTGAGCGGGTTGCGAGCCGGGGTAATCAACACGGCGATGACAGTGCTTACCGCGATAGCTATCGTATTGACAATAAAGCTCGTAGGCGTGATGTTGCTGATGTCGATGCTCTCCCTGCCCCAGATGATAGCCGAGACGCGCTACCATCTTCTCAACCGGCTTATGATAGCGTCGGCAGTGGTGTCGGTGGCATGTTGCGTGGGGGGATTGTTTGCGTCGTGCTATATAGAGGTGCCGTGCTCGGCACTTATCGTAATCATCATGGCAGTAATGTTTGTCGTGGCCAAGACAGCGACCTACGTAATCCAAAAGCGTGGAGACCGGCGCCATCGCCGGCCGGAGCAAAGGGGAAAGTAGAGCGCATGGCAATAGGCATAATAGAACGCATAGCAATAGGCATAATAAAACGTACAACCAGGCAATATAACCATAGGAGAAAGGCGAGCGAGAGATGAACCGGCGAGTAGGATTTCTGATAGCGATAGTCGTGACATCGATTATAGCGGTGTGCGGCTTCATACATGCCTACCATCGCTACATAGCCAATACGCCGCCTATGGAGCCCGATGCCGCCACCTATCCGATAAGAGGCATCGACATCTCGGCGCACAACGGCGAGATAGACTTCGAGCGCGTCAAAGGAGCGGGCAAAGAGTTCGTCATAATCAAGGCCACTGAGGGCACCGACTTCAAGGACAGCATGTTTGTCGACAACCTACGCAAGGCGCGCAAAGCGGGGCTGAAAGTGGGGGCATACCATTTTTTCCGTTTCGACACCGACGGCGAGCTCCAAGCCATCAACTTCATGCACTCGCTGCGCAACCGTAAGCTCGACCTGCCGGCAGTGGTCGACATAGAGCGGTTTGGCAATCCCGACGGCCACGAGGCCACGATGATAATAACGCGTTTGCGCACCATGCTCACCTACCTGGAGAAGGAGGGCGTAGAAGTGATGCTCTACTCCAACAAGGACGACTATGAGCGATACCTCAAGGGCAATTTCGGCCATTATCCGCTGTGGCTGTGCACCTTCACCGAGCCCGGCAGCGACATCCAATGGTCGATATGGCAATACTCCCACCGAGGCACTGTCGACGGCATAAAAGGCAAAGTGGATTTAAACACAATAAAGCCAGAATTTTATCGTTTCTTATAACAGACACTCGCTACATATACCAGAGCAACTGACATGAGTATACTCTACGCTATAAAAAATCTACGGCCGGTGATAGTGATGATATTGTCGGCAATAATGGCATTATCATCGCAAGAGGCACGAGCCTTCGACCCGAGCACCTACGCCGCCAACTCCAAGCTGGCGACAGGGCGCTGGGTAAAGATAAGCGTCGCCGATGACGGCATGTACATGCTGAGCAACGCCCAATTGCGCAAGATGGGGTTTAACGACCCGTCGAAAGTGCATATCTACGGCTACGGCGGGCATCAGCTGTCGGACATCTTGTCGGCCGACACCTATGTTGACGACTTGCCTATGGTGCAGGCCCTGCGCACCGACCGCGGGTTGATATTCTATGGCGAAGGGGTGGTCACGGCAGAGACCTACACAGGCAACTACGTCAGGCCCAAGCACAACGCCTTTATCGAAGAGGGCTACTACTTTGTGAGCGACGTGGAAGCCGACGATCGAGCCATACCGACCGAAGGGAGCGGCACGGCCGCCAACCCTGCGACGACATTTACCGACTACGCATTTTATGAGAAAGACCTTGTGAGCATGGCGCCTACGGGTCAGCAATATGGTGGCGAGGATTTCCTCTACACCCCCACCCGCAAGTTTAAATTCGAGCTGACGGACAAGGTGGAAGGGGCTCAAGTGTGGCTGGCGTGCTCATTCATGACCACGGCGAAGTCGGAGTCATCGATAACGCTGACAGCCAACGATGTAGCATTGCCGTATGCCGCCACCGATGCCATACGAGCCACCTCCAACGACCATGGCAACTATCGCGGCATCGTCACTACGAAGAGCTTCGACGTGGATGGCGAGGAGCTCACCGTAGGTGTCACCTTCAACCGCAACGGCACCGTGTCGGCCGCCAACTTAGACTACCTGTCGGTCAACTACGAGCGTTGGCTACGCATGCCGGGGGCGCAGCTTCGATTCACCCTGCGCAACAACCAGGCATCGCTCGACAAAGCCACCGGGTCGACCGTGGTGTGGGACATCACCAAGCCGTTGTCGATAGTGCAGATGAACGCCACCCTATCTGGCAGCACATTGCGCTGGGCCAACGACTATACCAACGCCCGCACATACGTGGCATTTGACCCGACGGCGACACTGCCCGAACCCACCTACGTAGGCACCGTGGCCAATCAAGACATTCACGGCGAGGAAGTGCCCGACATGGTGATATTCAGCCCCTCGGCATGGATATCAGAGGCCCAACGCCTTGCCGATTTCCACCGCGAGAACGACGGCATAAGCGTGCTCGTCGTGGACCAGGAGCTGGTATTCAACGAATTTGCATCGGGCAGCCGCGATGTCAACTCGTTCCGCAAGATGCTGAAAATGTTTTACGACCGCTCGGCGACATCCGACCGGCAACTCAAATATGCGTTGTTCATGGGCCGCGGCAGCTACGACAACCGCCGCATCTCCACCTCGGTAAAGGCTATGACCTACCCACTGATGCCGCTATGGCAATCGGAGAAGGGGGAGACCGACATCGACTCCTACACCACCGACGACATCTTCGCCTTCCTACTCGACGACTCCGGCAGCAATATGGCATCGGACTATTTGTGCATAGGCGTGGGGCGACTTCCCATCACGTCGGCAGGGTCGGCCAAAGTGGCAGTTGACAAGATCATAACCTACAGCAGCAAGATGGCGTCGGGGACATGGCGCAACCGCACGCTGCTCATAGCCGACGACCAGGACATGGGCGTGCACATGGACCAGATGGAGCAAATGTGGCAGCGCATGCTCGACAACGGGGGCGACAATGCCACGCATACCAAGCTATACACCGACGCGTATCCGCTCACCGGGCAAGGCTATCCCCAGGCGCGCGACTTCATGTTCAAGACCCTCGACGAGGGAGTGGCGTGGTGGGCGTTTATCGGACATGCCAATACCACCTCCCTTACCCACGAGGGATTGCTTAAGCTCACCGATATCAACAACATGTACCTACGGCGATGGCCCATATTCATTGCGGCCACGTGCGATTTCCTGCGATGGGACGGCAACAACATATCGGCCGGAGAGCTGATGTGGGCCCACGAGTCGGGCGGCTGCATAGCCCAGATATCGGCCAACCGACCGGTATATATATCGGAGAACGCCTACATGACCCGAGCCTTGGGGCAGCATATGTTCACCCGCGATGCCGATGGCAGCCGTCTGACGATAGGCGAGATATATCGCCGAGCCAAGAACAGCACCAAGGTGTCGAACACCGGGGCGCAGATGTCCGATTCCAACAAGCTCCGCTACATACTCATGGGCGACCCGGCGATGCGTCCGGCAATGCCCGAGCATAAAGTGGTAGTGGACCGCATCAACGGCATAGCACCCGGAGGCGAGGAGCAAGCCATAATGCAGGCCCGCCAGGATGTGACGGTAGAAGGGCGCGTGGTCGACAGCGACGGCGCCACGATACAAGGATTCAACGGAGTGGTAGCCACCACGCTCTACGATGCCGAATACAGCATCACCACGCTTGCCAACGGAGGGAGCCAGAACGGGCAGCCCGTGGGCAAGCATGTCACGTTTGAGCAACATGGCGACCGACTGTTTGCCGGCAACGACTCTGTGAAGTCGGGGCAGTTTAAGGTGCATATCTCCATGCCGTCGAGCATAGCCAACAACTTCCGCGAGGCGACACTGAGCATGGTGGCGAAGAGCGCGTCGGGCAACATGGTAAACGACTATGCAGCAGGGGTAAACCGTGAATTTTACGTATATGGCAGCGACGACAGCGTGGTCGACACCATACCGCCGGTAATCCGTGCTATATACCTCAACCATCCGTCGTTCCATAGCGGCGACCAGGTGAATACCACCCCGATGCTGATAGCCGAGGTGGCCGACAACCGCGGCATCAACATGAACACCACGGGAGTAGGCCACCAGATGAACGTGCTCATAGACGGCAACCGCAGTTACTCCGATGTGGCTGAGTATTACACGCCGTCGGCTGACGGGACACCGTCGGGCATCATAGCCTACCAGCTGCCCGAGCTACAGGAGGGAGCGCACACGTTGCGCCTGCGCATATGGGACACGTCGGACAATTCGACGAGCGAGACGATAGAGTTCACAGTGTCGGCCGACCGTGCTCCGGTGGTCTACGACGTGTATTCCGATGCCAATCCGGCGAGCACCGAGGCCAATTTCTACCTGTCGCACGACCGGCCCGACGCGCAATTGGAAGTAACCATCAGTGTGTACAACATGCTGGGGCAACCGGTATGGCAATCGGTGACGACAGGGCGCAGCGACATGTATCTTACGAGCCCCGTCACGTGGGACCTATGCGACAGAGCCGGCCACCGAGTGATACGAGGCATCTACCTCTATCAAGCATCGATACGCGAGGGCGACACCGTCAGCAACACCCGCACGCGCCGCATAGCCGTCACCGGCCGATAACCCGCGCCCGGGAGCGTTGAGCATGAAGCGATGAATGAGAAATGAGGAATGAAGCTATAATAAACCAAGCGAAGCCATTTGTAAAATGGGCAGGCGGCAAAGGCGGCTTACTTGACGAAATAGGCAGATCGTTTCCAGCCGACCTGCACCAACGTCGAGAAGTGGTCTATGTAGAGCCATTTGTGGGTGGCGGCGCCGTGCTATTCCACATATTGCAGAAATATCCCAATATAGCAAAGGCAGTGATCAACGACATCAATGCCGAGCTCACATGCACATACACGGCAGTAAGAGACGATGTGGAGAGCCTAATTGGCGAGTTGTCGCAAGTGGAGCGAGAGTATCTCGGGCTTGACGATAAGAGCCGCAAGATGTACTATTCAGCCAAGCGAGAACAGTTCAATAGTGATACAAAAACGGGATTGGAGACCGCCGTGCTGTTTATATTCCTTAATCGTACTTGCTTTAATGGGTTGTACCGCGTCAATGCCAAGGGGAAATTCAACGTGCCAATAGGGCGTTATGCCAATCCACGCATATGCGATACCGACACGTTGCGAGCCGATTCCGCGCTATTGCAAAAGGTAGAGATACACAGCGGCGACTTCGAGCAGACAGAAGAATATGCCGGCCATGACGCAATATATTATTTGGATCCGCCATACAGGCCATTGACCAAGACATCGGCGTTCACATCGTATACCACGGGCGGATTTGACGACATGGAGCAGGAGCGGTTACGCCGGTTCTGCGACCGCATAACCCGATGCGGTGCAACGTTTGTAGCGAGCAATTCCGATCCACATAATGTCGACGCGACTGATAACTTTTTCGACAGCCTATATGACAAATATACCATCAAGCGTATCATTGCGCCAAGGATGATAAGCGCCAAAGGTAACGGACGCGGCTCCATTTCAGAGCTACTAATTACAAATATCAAATAGCATGAGAGACTTCAACCGTTGGATAGCAAATTTTCGTCCATCAATTGCCAACTATGAATACTACGTAGACTTCAAGAAAGTATTCAGCAATGTTGATGAGCTAAGGATTCCGCTCAACATATTAAACTCGCTTATCGGTTCGAAAGATATCGAATCAGATTTTAAAAAGGTAGCAACGGCCTATCCTGAGACCTTGCGGTGCATACCGATCTTACTTGCCAAGCGAGAGAATGAGATAATGGCGATGGATGAAAAAGGGAGCTACACGTATCGTTTTGACAAGCCGAATTACACCATAGACGAGTATGCCACGTTTATGCGCAAGACCGGGCTATTTGATCTTATAGGGCGTCACATAATAAACAATTTAGTTGATTATGTGACCGGCGTAGAAGTAGGGCTCGACTCCAATGGGCGCAAAAACCGAGGGGGTCACTTAATGGAGGATTTGGTAGAGAGATATCTCATTAAAGCCGGCTATGAGAAAGGCGTCAGCTACTTTAAAGAGATGTACATCCATGAAATCGAAGAACGATGGGGCATTGATTTGTCGGCGATATCCAACAATGGTGATGCCGAAAAGCGATTTGATTTCGTGGTAAAAGGGGATAAAGCCGTCTATGGCATTGAGACCAATTTTTACAGTAGTAGCGGGTCGAAGCTTAACGAAACTGCACGCAGTTATAAGACAATAACCCTTGAGGCACGAGGCCTTGACAATTTCAAATTCGTGTGGATAACAGATGGGCAAGGGTGGTATAAGGCGAAGAACAATCTGAAAGAGACGTTTGACGTGCTTGAGCACCTGTATAGCATCACCGATTTGGAGAATGGAATAATCAAAAAGATAATCAACTGATGCCGGAAGCCTATTATAAATCAGCCGATAGAGCCTTTACGCTTTTACATGGCAATTGCATTGAAGAATTGGAATCATTTGATTTCAAGTTTGACATGATATTTGCCGATCCGCCCTATCATCTTTCCAATGGAGGGATCAGTGTGCAAAGCGGAAAAATTGTATGCGTTGACAAAGGAGAATGGGACAAGTCGAGAGGTTATGAGGCGGATTATGATTTCGATAGGCAATGGATATCACGTTGTCGCGACAAGCTAAAAGATAACGGCACAATATGGATAAGTGGCACATTTCACAACATCTTCACGGTAGCGCGATGCCTTAATGAGCTGCATTTCAAGATATTGAATTGCGTAGTATGGGAAAAGACAAATCCGCCGCCAAACATGTGTTGTAAATATTTTACACACTCAGCCGAATTTGTCATCTGGGCGCGAAAGGAAAAGAAAGTCAGCCATTATTTCAATTACGAGCTTATGAGAGCTATTAATGGCGGGACACAGATGCACGACGTGTGGCGATTGCCGGCTATTGCACCGTGGGAAAAATCGTGCGGTAAGCATCCCACGCAAAAGCCGTTGAGCCTGTTGACGCGCATCATACAGGCATCGACACGCCCCGGGGCGTGGATTTTAGATCCATTTTCAGGGAGCAGCACGACCGGCATTGCCGCCAATCTGCTGGGAAGGCGATATCTTGGAATAGATAGCGACAAAAGCTATCTGGATATTAGCATAAGCCGACGTGAGGAGCTTGAGAGCGACAAAAAGCGTGCAGAATATATTAAGAAGTTGCAGAAGCAGTCAAATCTGATATACGGCGACGAAGATCATAATTGTGCGATGGAAGCCGACGGAGGATATGATTGCGATTTGCCGTTTTAAGATGTTGCCAGAATAGCGAATTGGCCGGGAGCATCGGGCAAGGCGTTGAGCGAGGGGCGGGTCCCGAATTTTTGCCTGATTTTTTTGGGAAAAATTGGTGAGAAAAATTGGTGGAGAGACAAAAATAATTAGTAACTTTGCGGTGAAAAAATGTTTGAGCACCGGCAGCGATGTCGGGGATGTGATGAATTTTACCGGTAATGTCTTTTCGATAAAGCAAAAATATATGAATATTAGCAATATGCGAGGCTAATATGGTCGTGGATCAAGGCTAATATTAGAGCAACAATATGCGAGGCTAATATGGCAATGATGCAAAGCTAATACGGAAGAATAAGCAGACCAAATCACAGTGCGAGAATAAGAAAAAAGAATAGAAAGTAACTAATTATTAACGGTTTCAAAGATACGATTCCAATGACACTCAGCCCATTAACCGCCATTTCTCCTATTGACGGCCGCTATCGTTCGAAGACCGAGGCCTTAGACAACTATTTTTCAGAATACGCATTGATACGCTATCGCGTGCGCGTAGAGGTGGAATACTTCATAGCACTTTGCCGGATCCCATTGCCGGCGTTGTCGGGAGTGGACTCCGAGGTGTTTGCGCAATTGCGCGGCATCTATGAAGGTTTCAGTATTGCCGATGCTGAGCGCATCAAGGAGATAGAGTCGGTGACCAACCACGATGTCAAGGCAGTAGAATATTTCCTCAAGGAGCAGTTTGACCGGTTAGGTTTGGAGGCATATAAGGAGTTCATCCATTTCGGGTTGACATCGCAGGATATCAACAACACGTCGGTGCCGATGTCGATAAAGGAGGCGATCAGGGATGTGTATCGTCCGCAGCTGAGCGAGCTCATAGCGAAGCTTGACGAGCTTGCCGACGAGTGGGCAGAGATACCGATGCTTGCCAAGACCCACGGGCAGCCGGCGTCGCCGACGCGTTTGGGTAAAGAGATAAGGGTGTTCAGCTACCGTTTGCGTTGCCAGCTCGATGCGCTCGACAATGTCAAGATAAGCGGTAAATTTGGTGGTGCTACGGGCAATTTCAATGCCCATCTTGCCGCCTACCCCACCATCAACTGGCAGACGTTCGCGATAGGATTTTTGCGCGACAGCCTTGGCATAGAGCGAGAGCAGTTTACCACGCAGATATCCAACTACGACAACATGGCGGCCTTGTTTGACGCTATGCGGCGCATCAATACGATTATCCTCGACCTTGACCGCGACATGTGGATGTACATATCGATGGAATATTTCAAGCAGCGCATCAAGGCAGGCGAGGTAGGGTCGTCGGCGATGCCCCACAAGGTAAACCCCATTGACTTTGAGAATTCGGAGGGGAACTTAGGGATAGCCGATGCGATACTGTCGCACTTGGCGTCGAAATTGCCGGTGTCGCGATTGCAACGCGACCTTACCGACTCGACGGTGCTGCGCAATGTGGGAGTGCCTATGGGGCACATGCTCATAGCATTGGCGAGCACGCTCAAGGGGCTCAACAAGTTGATACTCAACCGTGAGGCGATAGACAAGGACTTGTCGGGGATGTGGAACGTGGTGGCAGAGGGGATACAGACCATACTGCGCCGCGAGGGATATCCCAAGCCTTACGAGACGTTGAAGGAGCTTACGCGAGTGAATTCGACGGTGACAGCAGAGAGCATATCGGCATTTATAGATACGCTGAAAGTGAGCGACGAGGTGAAAGCCGAGTTGCACCGTCTCTCGCCGTCGACCTACGTGGGCTATTGATAGCGCCGGGGAGCGAAAGGCGGGCATGGCGATAAACATGGCACTTGAAATCAGCCACATGGCATTTTGAATTATGGCAAACAGCCGCTGAAAGAGCGAAACGAATAATAATCCAACATAAAAACAAACATAAAAAAGGAGGAATTAAAAAGAGCATAGCAATCTAAAAGATAGATAGAGAGCGTGTCGGCCGGAGCCGCGCATCATCAAATACCATAGGAAACTACGGCTCCATAACAACAATCAACGATTGCCGCGAGGCATAAAAAAGTATTAAACAAGCAAAAAGTAAAACAGTAATTATGGATACTAACGAAAAAAGACCACGCCGCCCGCGTATCGGCGAGAACAAGGGGATGATCGAAGGCGCAGCCGGAGATAGCCAGCACTATGAGAAAGTAGAATATACCCCCGGCAACTATCAGGAAAACCAAGGGGGAGAACGCGAAGTGGCACAACCGCGGCAATACCAATACCGCCAGGGTGGCTACAACAATCGCCAAGGAGGCTACAACCAGGGCGGATACAATAACCGCCAGGGTGGATATAACAACAACCGCCAAGGCGGATACAACAATTATAGACCGCGACCCGACTACAATGGCGAGCAGGCAAAAGTGCCGACAGAGGCCGACGGAGGAGCTCCGCAAGCAGCAAGCGAAGAGTTTGCCAACCAGCCGCGTCAGCAGGAAGGCGAATACCAGCCCCGCCAGTACAACAACTATAACCAAGGGCGCAACTACAACCGCCAGGGCGGGTATAACAACAACCGCCAGGGGGGCTACAATAACAATCGCCAAGGAGGATACAACAATAACCGCCAGGGAGGCTACAACAACCGTCAAGGGGGATATAACAACCAAGGCGGATACAACAACAACCGCCAGGGCGGATACAATAATAACCGTCAAGGGGGGTATAATAACAACCGTCAAGGGGGATATAACAACCAGGGCGGGTATAACAACAACCGCCAAGGAGGCTACAACAATAACCGCCAAGGAGGATATAATAACCGCCAAGGAGGCTATAACAACCAAGGCGGATATAACAACAATAATCGCCAAGGGGGGTACAACAACCGCCAAGGCGGATACAACAACCGCCAGGGCAACATGCCGCGCCAGGGCAAGAGCTTCACGCCGCGCCCCAAGCGCATCGAGTATGAAATGCCGATACCCGATCCCAACGAGCAGATAAGATTGAACAAGTTCATGGCCAACGCCGGGATATGTTCGCGTCGCGAGGCCGACGAGTTTATCACCCAGGGACTTGTGAAGGTCAATGGCAATGTGGTGACCGAGCTTGGGACGAAGATATCGCATTCCGACACCGTAGAATACGACGACAAGGTAGTGACATTGGAGAACAAGTGCTACATATTGCTCAACAAGCCGAAGGACTGCGTGACCACGAGCGATGATCCCAACGGGCGGCTTACGGTGCTCGACTTGGTGAAAGGGGCATGCGACGAGCGCATCTACCCCGTAGGGCGTCTTGACCGCAACACCACGGGCGTGCTATTGCTGACCAACGATGGTGACCTTGCGTCGAAGCTAACGCATCCCAAATACGTGAAGAAGAAGATATACCACGTGTGGTGCGACAAGGACATATCGGAGGAGGACATGCAGCGTATAGCCGACGGCATAGAGCTTGACGACGGGCCAATCCATGCCGATGCCATCTCCTATGCCACCGAGACCGACCGCAACCAGGCCGGCATCGAGATACACTCAGGCCGCAACCGCATAGTGCGCCGCATCTTCGAGTCGTTGGGCTACCATGTGACTAAACTCGACCGCGTATACTTTGCAGGGCTCACCAAGAAGAATCTGCCGCGCGGGCGTTGGCGCTACCTGACGCAGGAAGAGGTCAACTACCTGAAAATGGGATCGTTTGAATAATGTAAGCATATCATGATGCCGCAATCGCCGGTTCTCGGCATGAAGAGCGGGAGCGCAGCGCGAGGGCGGCATCAGCAAAACAACATAAACATCAGCAATGAAAAGGACAAAAATAATCGACCTGTTTGCGGCCGAGATGATAGGCAAAGAGGTCAGTGTGAAAGGATGGGTCCGCACGCGTCGCGGCAACAAGCATGTGCAGTTTGTGGCGCTCAACGACGGGTCGACAATCCGCAACATACAGATAGTGTTTGACCTTTCGAAATTTGACGAGGAGCAGCTCAAGGGCGTGTCGACGGGGTCGTCGATCCATGTCGAGGGGAAGCTTGTAGAGTCGATGGGTAAGGGACAGACGTGCGAGATACAAGCCGACAGCTTAGAGATATACGGAGGTGCCGACCCGGAGAAATATCCGTTGCAGAAGAAGGGACACACGCTCGAATTTTTGCGAGAGATAGCCCATCTGCGTCCGCGCACCAACACGTTTGGCGCAGTGCTACGCGTCAGGTCGGCGTTAGCTTATGCCATCCATAAGTTCTTCCAGGAAAGAGGGTTCTACTATCTACACACTCCGCTCATCACGGCCAGCGACTGCGAAGGCGCCGGAGCGATGTTCCAGGTGACCACGCTCAACCTTGAGGATCTTCCGCGCACAGAAGAGGGCAAAGTGGACTACACGCAGGACTTTTTCGGTAAGACCACAGCGTTGACCGTATCGGGACAGCTCGAAGGGGAGCTTGGAGCGACAGCGCTTGGCGCTATCTACACGTTCGGGCCCACGTTCCGAGCTGAGAATTCCAACACGCCCCGCCACCTTGCCGAGTTCTGGATGATAGAGCCCGAGGTAGCCTTCAACGATATCACCGACAACATGGAGCTTGCAGAAGACTTCATAAAGTATTGCATAAAATACGCGTTGGACAACTGCCGCGACGACATAGAGTTCCTCAACGAGATGTATGACAAGGAGCTGATAGGCAGATTGGAGAGCGTATTGAAGAGCGATTTCGTGCGACTCAGTTATACCGAAGGTGTCAAGATACTCGAAGAGTCGGGCAAGAAGTTTGAGTTCCCCGTGTATTGGGGGGCAGACTTGCAGAGCGAGCATGAACGATACTTAGTGGAGGAGCATTTCAAACGTCCGGTAATCTTGACCGACTATCCCAAGGAGATCAAGGCCTTCTATATGAAGCAGAACGAAGATGGTAAGACGGTGCGCGCCATGGACGTGCTGTTCCCGAAGATCGGCGAGATCATCGGAGGGTCGGAGCGCGAGGAAAGCTACGACAAGTTGATGCAACGTATCGAGGAGCTCAACATACCGATGAAAGATATGTGGTGGTATCTGGATACACGCCGATTTGGCACCGTGCCCCACTCCGGCTTCGGCTTGGGTTTCGAGCGTTTGGTACTGTTTGTGACAGGCATGACCAACATACGCGACGTGATACCGTTCCCACGCACACCGGGCAATGCCGAGTTCTAAAGTGAATTTTTGAATATCTATAGTTTATTATAACATAACGACATTAAGCATACAGATAGATAGGAGGTGGCATATATCAACAGATAATGTGTAAGAAAATATAACAGCCAGCCACGACGCATCGACCCGTCGGAGCAAAATAAAATTCGCGCAAAAATGAAAAATGGAGCGAAAAAGTTTTGCCGTGTCGAAAACTATGCTTAATTTTGCCCCGCAAAATGCATAATAAATTGTAAATAAATCAAAAACAACAATAAAACAAGTTCACAAAAATGATTATCGTACAAGTAAAAGAAGGAGAGAACATCGAAAAAGCGCTTAAGAAATTCAAGCGTAAATATGAGAAAACTGGCATCGTAAAAGAGCTCCGTAGCCGTCAGGCATTTGAGAAGCCTTCGGTAACCAACCGTAAGAAGATGATGAAGGCCGTATACGTACAGAAGCTCCGCAGCGTAGAGGAATAATCATATCCTTCATACTTTCAGATAGTTATGCGTCGCGAGGGATACTTGCGGCGGCTATAACGAGATACAGCATCGCCATGCGACATTGCATGGTGATGCTATTTTATGCGCGGGGCGGAGGTAAATCGGCGGGAAGCGGACGCCAGCGGGGAGAGGGCATGTGTGACCCCGCACACCTCGGTCGCTGCGCTCCCTCGGCGGACGGGGCTACGAATAATCGGCGTCCTGGGAGGACGCCCCGGGCGGCATCAGAGCGGCGAGGCGGGATTTATCTGGATTTATCGAGAATTATCGGGATTTATCGAGAGATAATGGGGCGATGGCGGAGCCGCAAGGCGGTGGGCGGAGCGGCGGGGGCGAGGCTAAAGCCTCTACACAGAACCAAGACGGCGGGGCGATATATGAGGATAATGGATTTTTTGGGTGGGGATGTGTATGATTTTGGCGCATAGGTGTTTTTTGGATGGAGTAACTTTGCAGGGAATGAGGACATTGACATTTTGGAAGTAATTTTTTGGGTTGGGTGGAGGGGTGGATGGTTGAAGTATAAGGTGAGCCGGAGGCGGCGGGAGGTGGGCGAGGCTAAAGCCTCTACACAGGACCAAGACGGCGGGGCGAGCATGGCGGTGGGCTAGGTGGTGAGCGAGGCTAAAGCCTCTATACAGGACCAAGACGTCGGGGCGAGAGGAAGTGGAAATAGTGCAAACATTTTATACAATTGGGATACAATTAATATGAATAAATATTTATCTTTGCAAAAAAATATGCAAAGGTAAATAGCGGCGATAAAATCGGGCATATAGCATGCGAGAAATGCCGTAAAAGAAAGGACGAAATCTAATAGGTTAACAATCAATATTTTACATTTAACAATTAACATTTTTCATTTAAACACGAAATCGATGAAAAGAATTACCAGGATTACCGCTACGCTGTGGTTATTATCGGCGGCGGTATCAGGAGCGGCGGCCGTGCCGTCACGTTCGGCATCGTTGGAAAACCTTCGCATCAAGGGAGTACTGATGTATGACAATGAAAAGAGCGTGGAGAATTTGGGATTGTATGAATACACGGTCACATCTCCAATTTCACGGCGCATATTAACACCACTACCCCGAGTGTATGCCAACGGCGGCAGCGTGGTCAAAGACAACAAGCTCTATACTTATAGCTATGACATACAATACGGCTATGTCAACTCAGCCCGCTATTACGTATACGACTTGACAAGCGGGGAGCAATTGAGCAGCACTTCGATGGGGTATGACGTAGCTACAGCCTACAGCCATGCGGCAGTATCGAGTGCCATAGACCCGACTACAGGCATAGTGTATTCATCGGGTTACGAATACAACGAGACAGATAAGACACTGACTGTGAAACTGAAGACATGGGACCTTGAGGGGAACAGCAAAACTACAATAGGAGATATGCAAGCGCCACTGATAGTGATGGCATTTGACAAATCAGGCCAGCTGTGGGGCATCACTGCGAGCTCGACGACGAGTTCGGCCGATGGCGGTTATCTGATAAAGGTTGACAAGTCGACCGGCGAGCAGACCTTGATAGGCGACACCGGGGTACGGCCATATTACGACCAGTCGGCAGTGATTGACCCGGCGAACGGCACGTTTTATTGGCTTGCCAATACACAGACAGAGGAAGCCAACCTCTATAGTGTAGACCTTGGGGACGGGTCAGCCACATTGATAGGTGCATTCCCCAACGGCGACGAAATAGTAGCCGCCAGCATCAATCCTACGGAATATGACGACGCAGCGCCGTCGGCCGCCAAGAACTTGATATTCACAGCAACGGCGCCGTACGGGCTCACCGTGGAATTCGACATGCCAACGACGAGTTACGATGGGACGCCCTTGACTGGCGAAATATATTGGGCAATACATATCGATGGAACCAAACAGGTGGAGATATCGGGGAAGGCCGAAGCCGGAGGGCATGTTAAAGAGAGCGTAGATTTCGAGTCGTCGCAACAGGTTGAAGTGACAATTGCGACAGCCAAGGACGCGGCATTCGGGCCCTATGCTGTAGGGAAGGCTTATGTAGGCTACGATAAGCTGAAAGCAGTGGGCAATCTGAAACTGACATATGCCGAAAACACCAACACCTTGACATGGGAAGCGCCGACCGAAGGGTATTACAACGGATTGCAAGCGACAGACGGTTACCGGTATCGCATCACGCGTATGCCAGAAGGGGAGGTTGTAGCCGAAGCACATGAAGGCACCACATTCAGCGAAGTAGTCGCCGACGAGAACTTGCGCAGCACCTACTATACGGTGGCGGCAGTCAATGGCGACGTGACCGGAGACGAAGCGACATCAAATAGCGTAGTGACTGGTTCGGCAATCACACCTCCCTACAGCCAGGATTTCACGGAGAGCAATTCATTGGATCTCTTCACCATAGTAGATGGTAATGCCGACAACAACACATGGTATTTATCGGTCAAATCAGCTAAATACCGTCAGTCGACTACAAAAAGCGCAGATGATTACCTCTTCATGCCGGCATTCAACCTCAAAGGGGGCAATAGCTACGAATTGACATTCGACGGCTACGGCACCAATGCGACGAGATATACCAACTTGGTAGACGTGGTGATAGCCACAACGCCTGAAGCTGCCGGAGCACAATCATTGATTGACGCACCGTTTGAATATAAGAACACCAGCACGACGGTTACCAATAATAAGGTGACCATCAAGCCGGAGACCGATGGCAAATACTATATAGGATTTCACATAGTGAGTGCCAAATCGCAGGGCACGATGACTATAGACAATATCGCGCTATCGGCAGGGAAAAGCATGGCAGTGCCAGGAGTAGCCAGCGACTTCAATGTGGCAGCCGGCGATCAAGGAGCGCTGACAGCATCCATCTCCATCACAGCACCGACGACAACCGCCGCCGGCAATGTCCTTGACGGGGAGCTCACGCTTACCCTAACCAAAGGTGAAACGGTGATATACGACGGAGCCATCGCAGCCGGAGAGACAAAAGCATTTAGCGATGACACGATCACCGAGTCGGGCAACTATACCTACAGCGCATATTTCAGCAATGGTGAGGGCAAAGGCGAAGTGACCGACAAGACCGTATATGTAGGCGTCGACACACCCGTAGCGCCATTGGGAGTAACTCTTATCGACAATAATGACGGAAGCGCGACTGTAAGCTGGGCAGCAGTGTCGGAAGGAGAGCATGGCGGATATGTCAATGCGGCAGGAGTGGTGTACACCATCCTTGCCACCGCCGACAACAGCGTAATCAAGAGCGGAATCACTTCAACCACAGCCACCATCGACATAGCAACAGAAGGAGCCCAATCGTTCTACTCAGTGAAAGTTGCTTCAGGATATGTCGAGAATGCCACCAGCCCATCAACGGCCTCAAACGAGGTGCTTGTGGGAGCGGCATACACACTACCCTACTCCGAGACATTTGCCAATGCCACTACCGCCACTACTCCATGGACCAAAGAGGTGGTAAGCGGCAAGAGCAGTGACACGTCATGGTCAGCACGAGCAGATAACGACCAGAACGGCGATGGAGGATCGGCCGACATGACGGCCTACGCAGCGGCATCAAGCCGATGGGCAGGACCTAAGATTGACATTTCGGGAGCGATAGAGCCGGTTGTAGAAGCGTATGTATATCTACCAGATGGGAATAGCCGGTTCACGCTCCAATTGCAGAAAGACAACGGCGAATGGATAGACCTTGCGAGCATAGATAGTGCGGCAGACAGCTGGGCGCCGATATCAGCAGATCTCACGGCCTACAAGAGCCGCAATGTGCGTCTTGGGCTTCTTGGCGAAAGTCTTGGCGGGATGCGCTTCATCTACGTTGACAATATTACCATCAAGGACAAGACCGACGGAGCCACAGCCCTAACGGCTGCAACCGATGTGGAAATAGCAGTGACAGCTGGAGCTATAGTAGTCAATGCAGCATCCGAAATGCCAATAATGATCTATACTCCTGACGGACGATGCATAGCAAGCCGCAACGCACAACATGCCAGCATATCGGTAGGCAGCGGCGTCTACATCGTCAAAGCCGGAACGACGACGGCCAAGGTAGTGCTGTAAAATAGGCACGAGGCTATAACGAGATACAGCATAGCCATGCAAACCTGCATGGCTATGCTATTTTTATGCGGGGCGGAGGTAAATCGGCGTCGCTCCGGATGCCAGCGGAGATGGGCATGTGTGACCCCGCACACCTCGGTCGCTGCGCTCCCTCGGCGTACGGGGCTACGAATAATCGGCGTCCTGGGCGGACGCCCCGGGCGGCAGCGGAGCGACAAGGCGGGATTTATCGGGATTTATCGAGAATTATCGGGATTTATCGAGAGATAATAGGGGCGATGGCGGAGGCGAGTGGCGAGGTCGAGGCGGTGGGCGAGGCTAAAGCCTCTACACAGAACCAAGACGGCGGGGCGGCGGGGCGAGGCGGTGGTGGGCGAGGGGGTAAAATTATTTTGGGGAATTATTTGGAAAAATGAAAATAATGGTATATATTCGTGATGTTTCAATCACGCTACAGCCGATGAGGATGGGCGGAAGCAATTGGAATGTGACGATAAAATGCTGATAGATCGTTATCTTACATATTTGCGGTGTGAACTGAATTATTCGGTTCACACCGTTTCGTCATATTCGCGTGATATACGACAGTTTGCCGAGTATTGCGGGCGTGGAAGGATTGAGGAGTTTGATCCGACGATAGCGAGCAACAGTGATGTAAGGGGGTGGCTTGCGAAGTTGACGCAGGAGGGTGACACGCGGCGTACGTTGCGGCGCAAGGTGCAGTCGTTGCGGTCGTTATACCGTTATCTGATGCTGATAGGTGCGACGGATAGCAATCCTGCGTTTGACATCAGTATAGCCCGGCCTACGGCGGCGTTGCCGACGTTTATACGCAAAGAGGAGATAAATCATCTGCTTGACGAGCCTTACGATACGGATGATCTCATAGAGAGCCGTAACAGGTTGATGCTGATGATACTATACACTACGGGGATGCGGCGAGCGGAGTTAATAGGGCTTATGGACAGCAATATTGACACCGGGAGGTGCGAGCTGAAGGTGCTTGGCAAGCGCAACAAAGAGCGTATCATACCCTTTGGGGATGAGCTACGCGCGATGATAGAGCACTACCGTGATTTGCGGCGGAAATCGGGGATAGGGGAAGCGCCATATTTTCTGACGCGACGCAATGGGGAGCAGTTGTATCCAAAGATTGTCAACATGGTGGTGAAAGATGCTCTTGACCCCGACGAGATACATGCGGCCAAGCGGACGCCGCACGTGTTGCGCCACACCTTTGCGACCGATATGCTGAACAATGGCGCCGACATCAATGCCGTGCAGCAGTTGTTGGGGCATACGACATTATCAACGACCCAGATATACACACATATATCATACCGTGAATTAAAACAAAATTATCAACTTGCGCACCCACGCGCACTAAAAAAAGGAGGATAATATGGAAGTACGTATTCAAGCGATCCATTTTGACATCGCCGACAGATTGACAGCGTTTATCAACAAGAAGGCAGAGAAGCTTGCCCGGCGCAACGAGTCGATAACGACCGTCGATGTGACGCTAAAGGTAGTTAAGCCGGAGACAGCGATGAATAAAGAGGTAATAATCAAGGTTATAGAGCCGCAACAGCCCGAAATCGTTGCCACGAAGACGGCCGATACGTTTGAGGAAGCTGTTGACAATGCGTTGGAGGCTCTCGACCGGCAACTTGCAAAGCGCAAAGACAAATAGGAGTAATAGACCGGAATAGATAATACTGTCCGCTAAGGGGGGATTGCCCTTTTAGCGGACAGTTGTTTATGTTTCACAAGACGGGGTATCAGCCGCCAGCCCGCAGGGCGATGTAAATCGGCGTCGCTACGGACGCCACCTGTGGGGGTTATCGAGATCCCCGCACACCTCGCTGCGCTCGGCGTACGGGGCTACGAATAATCGGCGTGCTGCCGCACGCCCGCGGCAGGTGGAGAGGGGCGGATGGTCTGGCTAGGCGGGCGGAGGTGGTGGCGGCCGTGGCGGTAGGATTAATCGAGATTTATCAGGATTTATCGAGATTAATCGGGATGGAAATTGACGCTTGCGTTGTGTGGCCGCTGGGGCTGGGTTGGGAGAGGGGGACGCCCTTGCCGTGGTGGCGGCGGGGCATAGATGGGTGGAAGCCGCACGGTGGGTGGGGAGAGGCGGACGCCCGAGGCGGTGGTGGGGTGTTGTTGGTGGATTAGAAGCCGAATGAGATGCCGGTGGAGATGGTTTGGAATTTGGGGGATGTGGTGGATGATTTGAAGAAGTCGTAGGGGGAGTATTTGACATAGAGGCATACTCCGCAGGCTACTTGGACGCCGAGCTGCAGGTCGATGCTGAATTTGCGATGGCCTATTCGGTCGTAGTTTTCCTTTACTTTTTCGCCGGCGGCGTTGACATATTGAGTGAGCATTGAAGCGTGGGAGTTCCAGTTGAAGAAGGCTGAAAATTTGAAGCCGAGGTTGGATTTACCCAGGGCTTTGACGGGCGAAGTATAGGAGTAGGCGATGGGGAATGAGAGGGAGAAAGCTTTGATACGTGAGAACTTGCCGTCGGTGTCGGCAGGATAGCCGGTGATAATGGTGTTGCCATCGACGAGGTCGAAGCGATTGTCGCCGGTCATGCGGTAGTTACGCCAATTGACGCCGACGCCCACTTGGATGGCATTGCGTTTTGAGGGACCGAATTTGCGGGCGAAGTAAGCGATGTTGTCGATACCAATTTCAAACGATTTGCCCATCTGAGTGTTCATGGCAGCGGGAGCGTCGATAGCGCCGGTGAAGCCGAAGTGGAGGCCTTGGAGAAATCCTAAGACATTGTCGCAGCGGTTGACCTTGAGAGAGAGGGGCATGGAGAAGCTTTGGTGAGACTTGATGACAGCGTTGTTGTCGTAGGCGATAGCGCAAGTGGAGTGGTAGGTAGAGTCGTTGCCTTCGCCTTTGACATCGAGGCATAGGCCATCGGGTGTTTCGGTAATGACGACATTATGGGCGTTTCTGACACACAAAACGGTGTCGACCTGATAGGGGATTGAATAGTCGGGGTCGTCGAGCTGGTTGGCGGCCGAGACATTGGTTATGGAAAAGAGGGCGAGAGAAGCCGCGATGATAGAATATTTCATGATGATTGGATGGTGAAAAGATTAGAATCCTATGTTAATACCAAACGAGATGACATCGAACTGCGGGCCATCGGCGGATTTGAAAAGCGCGAGAGGTGAGTATCGGCAATAAAGGCTGAATACATCCCAGCCGATAGCGCCGAAGATGTCGTAGGTGAGGATGCGCTGCTGAAGGTCCTTGAGCGATTTTTCGTAGACGCGATTGTCGATGGAATACTTATTGGAGGCGGTGGTGTAGGTGTTGAACTTCATGACCACGCCAGTGGAGAAGCTGAAGCCGTCGGCGATGTTTTGCGTGATGGTAAATGGCACGTCGAAGCCGAAGTTGTAGAGGCGTACATGGCTATCGCGTGCGCCTTGGGGCAATGCGGTGATAGACAGCGCCTTGCCGTTGCGGCCGAACATGAGATTGTCGTGAAGGGCAAACTTCTGGGTGAAGAAGCCGACGCCGAGAGAGAAAGTAGGACCTTTAGCCCAGGGAGAGTAGTTAAGGCCGACAATCTTACCGACAGCCACATCCAAAGAATTGTCGAGGCCTTTAGGGCCGTCGATGGGCATGCATATGCCAATCTGAATGTGAGAGAGCCAAGTCACCTCGCTTTTGCGGCGCACCTCATCCTTAAGGAAAGGCAAAGAGAGGCCCCATTCTTCGGAGGAGGAGGCAACGTCGTCGGCTGCGATGCCACGTTCCATATCATAGGAGTAATAGTAGGTATCGTCGTCGCCTTGCCCTTCGATAGTGATGTTATTGGAAGAAGTAGAGCGGATGACGAGCACGCTGTGGGCGTCGTTGACCACGGCGAGAGTGTCGGCCGGGGCATCATTGGCGAGAGCTGGCAAAGAGATAGCCATAGCCCCTGCGGCAGCTATAATGGATGATTTTTTCATTTGATAAACAATTTTGAATTGGTTAAGGCTGATTGTAGAGCATCGGGCGGCAAGAGCCGAGGGGGCGCTACTTCAGCATGGCTTTAATTTTTTCGCGCGAGGCGAGGCCTTCAAGATAAATCAGGATAATCTTGTTGCCGCCATTGCGGTTTTGGTTGAGGTAGAAGATGTAGCGTTGTTTGACGCCCGAGGGCTTAAGTTGGTAGAAGCCATAGTAAAGGCCACCGTCGCGGTAGGATACTTCGCGGTCGACAGCTTTGGCGGCGTCGCGAGTGACGAGCGGTTCGATATCGGCGGCGGCTTCGGGGAAGTCGGTAAGAGTGAGCGACCGGTAAAGCGAAAGTGAATAGCTGTCGAGCTTATCGCCCATTATCTGCGTTTCGCTTGCACGAGGCTCATCATGATAACGTCCATCGAAGAGCGCCCCAATGTTGAGCCTGTCCTGCGCCAACGCGGCCGAAGTGCCGATAGCCCAAAGCATTAAAAGAGTGATGAAACCTTTCATGTGAATATTGTTGAAAAAAATTTATACTATATTTGACATTGTTAAGGCCAACGGGGCGCCACCGCCCCTGAAGGCGCAAAAGAGGAACAACTGATTATTTCGGGATAACGCGGAGAGATACAAAATCGTCGGCGATAGACTGATACATAGAGCGTTCGGCCTCGGCCATGCAACCCATTTCGCTATTAATCAGCGCCGAGACATCTTCGGGGCTTTCTGGAGAGTAGACGCCGTTGGTCGAGCGTACAGCAGAGAAATGGCCGGCGCTAATGGAGCGTCGCTTATCGAAGCTGGCTAAAGAGTCGTGTCGGTCGGAAAGGCGGCAATAGCTTGCGGCGCTGAGAGAGTCGGAATTAGGTATTTCTTCAAAGCGATACATCGATACGACAGCGACGATGAGCACAGCTACGGAAGCCACAGCCGAGATGGCAGTCCATCGCGAGCGGCGCAAACGAGAGAAAGCCGAAGGCGATTTTTGGGCTGCATTACGGCATTCGGCTCTACCACAGGCAAAGACGCCCATTACAGCGCGAGCCTCCTCGACGGGAGCATCGGTGCAAGAGGATTGGGCGAGAAGACGTCGCAAATTACGCTCCTCAGCGAGGGAAGTATCTCCCTCGAAGTAACGGTTGACGAGGCGGAGCAGCTCGTCGTGGTCGGATATGTTGTTATTGTTTTTCATAATCAGTTGTTTCTATGAAGATATATTTGACGGATAGTTTTACGGGCGCGGGATAGGATGACACGGACATTGGCTTCAGAGATGCCCATTTCGAGGGCGATGTCGTCCATTTCCCAGCCATCGCGGTCGCGGAGGTAGAGGATGCGGCGGTCGCGTTGGGAGAGCGAATTGTCGATAAGAGCGGTTACCTCGCCATACAGTTCCTTCTGGTTGTTAATGTCATCGTCGTTGTCGTCGATGACAGCAGCGGCAGAGGGATTGTCGTCGATATCGTCGTGCCGGCGGACGGCATCGCGACGGATATTGTCGATGCAAATATTACGCACGGTGGTTACCGCTACCCCCTCAACGGCAGAAGCGTTGTCGAAATCGTTTCGGCGGCTCCACAAACGCACGAATGCATCTTGCAAAGCGTCGTCGACATCGTCGTCGCCAACCATGCGTTGGGCAGTCGCTCGAAGGCGGCCCTTGATACGCATAAAAACCGATGTGAGGAGTTCTTCTTTCATTGCTTTCATGTAGGATACGCACAGCACCCGCACTTTGCAACAAATTAATGCAAAAAAATCAAAATAACATAATAATGAGGGATGTAAAATCGGCAGCAAGACCGAGAATACACAAAAAAACCGGCCACAACGGGGTGGGAATGGGACAAAGCCATAATGAATGATGAAGAGCAAAACCGCGGAGCGAATGGGACACAAGCATGCGAAAGTGACAAAACGAATAAAATAGCTAAATAGACAAAAATTTAACACGTGATTACAAAAATAATTAGTAACTTTGCGGTCACTTATGTCGTCGATAAAAGAAATACAACAGCTCATCACCCCCGAATTGGAAGCGCTTAACCGATTAATCGCTTCCACGCTTGACTCGCCCAACGAGTTGATGAACCGTATAGTAGAGAATTATCTACGCACAAAAGGGAAGCAGATACGTCCGATCATGGTGATACTCAGTGCGAAGCTGCTGGGGGAAGTCAACGAGAATGTGATCAGGGCGGCCGCTGCTGTAGAATTGCTGCACAATGCTTCGCTGATACACGACGACGTGGTCGACGAGACAAAGATACGGCGCAACACGCCTACTATCAATGGCATATGGGACAATCATATAGCAGTGTTGGTGGGCGATTTCTTCGTGTCGTCATCGTTGCAACGTGCGATGGCTACGGGCGATTTGCGCATCATAAACGCGATAGCCCGATTGGGCAAGCTGCTGTCGATAGGGGAGCTTGACCAGATATATTGCGCCCGGTTTCACAACCTTACCGAGCCAGCCTATATGCAGACCATAGAGCGCAAGACCGCATCGCTGTTTATGGCCTGCGTAGAGATGGGTGGATATGCAGTAGGGGCTACGGATGCCGACATAGCGAGCATAAGCGAGTTTGCGCGGCTATTGGGATTGTGTTTCCAAATCAAGGACGACATTTTCGACTATTACGAAGAGAAGCAGATAGGGAAGCCGACGGGCAACGACTTGCGCGAAGGGAAGATCACCTTGCCGTTGCTCCACGTGCTTGAGAGCGACAGGTCGGAGCAGCGAGACACGATGTCGGAACTATCGCAGAAAGAAGAGCTGACCACCGAAGATATCAACCGCCTAATAAGCTACGCGAAGGAGAACGGCGGCATCGATTATGCCTACGACACGATGGAGAGGCTGAAGGCTCAAGCGACACCGATACTCGACAGATTTGCCAACAAGGAAGTGACACGATATTTCGCCGACATCCTCGACTACACTATAAATCGCGATTTATAGAGCGGCCAAAATGGCGCTCTGCCGAATTGTCCCATAGACAGATGAATTCAGCAACCTAATCCACGGAAATGGGTGGGGCAAGGCCGAAATCGCGCCACACCATAAGAGCCGAATGAGCCGGCGATTGAACCAAATTCCGACGACAATTGTATAATAATAGTTGTCACATAAATAACAAGACTTGCTAATGGATCAAGAAAAGTATCCCAAAGGGCTGACCGATGCCGAGGTGGTCAAGAGCCGTCAACAATATGGCAACAACGTGTTGACCCCGACCAAGAAGAAATCGTTGTTTCTATGCTTTTTGGAGAAATTTCGCGACCCGCTGATCATCATACTACTCATAGCCGGGGCGTTGTCAATAGGCATCTCAATATATGAATACGTGTGTCTGTCGCAAGAATCCACAGTGTTTTTCGAGCCGATAGGGATATTCATGGCAATCATACTCGCCACGGGGCTCGCATTCATTTTTGAGGCGAAAGCCGACCGCGAATTTGCGATACTCAACCAAGTGAACAATGAAGAGCCCGTGAGGGTGATACGCAATGGCAACACCGTAGAGATACCCAAATGCGACGTCGTGGTAGGCGATATCGTCATATTAAACACCGGCGACGAAGTGCCCGCCGACGGTCAACTTATTGAGGCCGTCACGCTAACCATGGACGAGTCGACCCTCACGGGAGAGCCATCGTGCCACAAGACCACCAACCCTGCGAATTTCGATGCCGACGCCACGTATAAAAGCGACTACGTGTTGCGCGGCACGAAAGTGATGGAGGGGCATGGCATCTTCAAGGTCGACAAAGTGGGAGATGCGACAGAGAACGGGAAAGTGTTCCACGAAGCCCAGATAGACAACTCGGTGAAGACGCCGCTCAACGAGCAGCTCGACCGATTGGGGCGATTGGTGTCGCGGATGAGCTACATAATAGGCGGACTGATAGTGTGCGGCCGGTGCCTGATGTTCTACCTATCGCCCGAGTTCAATACATTCTGGTCGATGGAATTTGCGACGTACCTGTTGCAGACGCTGATGATAGCCGTCACGCTTGTGGTGGTATCGGTGCCCGAAGGCTTGCCAATGGCAGTGACTCTATCGCTCGCCTACTCCATGCGGAGGATGCTTCGCACCAACAACCTGGTGAGGAAGATGCATGCCTGCGAGACCATGGGAGCCGCCACCGTGATATGCACCGACAAGACCGGCACGCTGACCCAGAACCGGATGCAGGTTGCCGACATGCAAATCATGGGTGACACGCCACGCGACATTGTCGACGAAGGCATCGCCGTAAACTCCACCGCCACCCTCGACCACACCGGCGAGCAGCCCAAAGTGCTCGGCAACCCCACAGAGGGGGCACTCCTGCTATGGCTTAATGGCCAGGGCGTAGACTATAAGCGGCTAAGCGACAGCGCGCCACGCATAGAAGAATTGCCGTTCACTACCGAGCGCAAATTCATGGCCACGATAGTGAAATCGGGCGTGACCCAGCGACGCACCCTCTACGTCAAAGGCGCCCCCGAGATAGTACTCGGCATGAGCGACAAAGTGGCAGGAAATAAGACGGCAGACAGCATCAACGCCCAACTACTTGAGTACCAACGCCAAGCGATGCGCACCCTCGGTTTTGCGTACGCGATACTGCCCGACGACGCCCCACTCCCCGACCTTACGCAACTCGCATCGGGGAAACAAGGCATAGGATTGGAATTTATAGGCATAGCCGCCATCTCCGACCCGGTGCGCACCGACGTGCCCGCCGCCGTCAAGGAGTGTTTGGATGCCGGTATCAGGATAAAGATAGTAACTGGCGACACCCCCGCCACCGCGCGAGAGATAGGCCGCCAGATAGGGCTTGTCGACGCTGCCGACGACAGAGACAGCGTAATCACCGGGCCCGAATTTGCCGCTCTAAGCGACGAGCAGCTCTACGAACGCGTCGACAGCCTCAAGGTGATAGCCCGTGCCCGTCCGACCGACAAGAAACGTCTTGTCGAGACCCTTCAACGCCGCAACGAAGTAGTAGCGGTGACCGGCGACGGCACCAACGACGCCCCGGCGCTCAAGGCCGCCCACGTGGGGCTTTCGATGGGCGACGGCACATCGGTGGCCAAGGAAGCATCCGACATCACCATAATCGACAACTCATTTTCGTCGATTGGGCGCGCCGTGATGTGGGGCCGCTCCCTATATCGCAATATACAACGCTTCGTGCTGTTCCAGCTTACGGTCAACGTAGTAGCTTGCCTTATAGTGCTATCGGGCGCATTCATGGGCACCGACTCCCCGCTCACCGTGACCCAGATGCTATGGGTGAACCTTATCATGGACACCTTCGCCGCGATGGCTTTGGCATCGCTACCCCCGTCGCGGTCGGTGATGAAGTCGGCGCCACGCGACAGGAAATCGTTCATAATAAGCCGCGAGATGTGGCGGTCGATACTCGGAGTAGGCGGCCTCTTCTTCATAATACTCCTTGCTCTGCTCTACATCTTTGAGCATGCCGACATTAACGTCCTCTCCGACATGGCCGACATGCATCTTGGGGCAGATAAGAACCTCTCGCCCTACGAGCTGAGCCTCTTCTTCACCATCTTCGTGTTCCTGCAGTTCTGGAACATGTTTAACACCCGGGCATTCATGACCGGACGAAGCGCATTGCATCTGAAAGGGTGCGGTGAATTTGAGCTCATAGCGGCAATAATCTTTGTGGGGCAGATACTCATCATACAGTGCGGCGGCAAATTTTTCAACGTCGTTCCGCTTGCCCTTACCGACTGGCTGATAATACTCGGGGCTACATCGCTGGTGCTGTGGATAGGCGAACTATCACGCCAGCTCACTAAGCGGTAGGCCGCTCTGAGAGTAGCAGCGATGGATACCAGATACCTATGCTGGTGTAAATCGGCGTCGCTCCGGACGCCATTGGATGGGCGAACCGAAGCCCCGCACACCTCGGTCGCTGCGCGCCCTCGGCGTACGGGGCTACTAATAATCGGCGTCACAAGGACGCCCGGCGTGGGATGGATGTGGAGCGGCGGGCGAGGCTAAAGCCTCTACACGGAACCAAGACGTCGAGGCGTGGCGATGGGCGGGACCGAGGGAGCGGTGTAAATCGGCGTCGCTCCGGGCATCCGCCGAGGACGCCCGGTGTTGGCGTGGCAATTGGGGGATTATAGCTTTAGTAAATCCGACAGATGGTGACGGAGCCGGGCGGCGACCTCGTCGAGCGAGGGCGCGACGGCACCGGGCGGTAATTCGCGGTAGAGCGACGTCACGCCTTTGTCGGTAAAGCCGCAAGGATTAATGGCAGAGAACCAGCTAAGGTCGGTCGACACGTTGAGAGCCAAACCGTGCATGGTGATGAACCGCGAGCAACGCAAACCGATGGCGCATATCTTGCGTTCGTCGGGACCACCGGCGCCAATCCACACCCCGGTAGCACCGTCGACCCTGCCAGCCACGATGCCAAAATCGTCCAGCGTGCATATCACACCCTCCTCCAGCAGAGCTACATAGTACTTTACGCCCCAGCCGCGGGATAGCAAATCAATAATCGGGTACACGACAATCTGCCCCGGGCCGTGGAAAGTCACATCGCCGCCGCGGTCGATTTCAACCACTTCGGCACCGCGTTGGTGCATCCAATCGCGTAGCAGCACATTGCGCGGGTCGGCATGGCGGCCCATGGTGTAGACCGGGCGATGAGTGACGGTGATAAGATAGTCGTCACCCGTGGGCATGCCCGCTTTACGCAAAGCCACGCGACGGTTGAAGATGTCGTGTTGCAAGTCGAGCACCTCGCGGTAGGGAGCGTCGCGCAAATCGATAAACCGGGTCATGGCAGCAATGTATTATATAATGACATGTCGCTCGGCATGGTAGGATGAGCGCACCAATGGCGCACTCTCCACATGCTTAAACCCCTTTGCGAGAGCCGTAATGCGGTACTGCTCGAAGGTGTCGGGGTGGATATACTCGTGCACGGGATAGTGCGATTCAGAAGGTTGAAGATACTGCCCGATGGTCATGATAGAGCAACCGACGGCTCTCAAATCGTCCATCGTGGCAAGGATTTCATCGGGATGCTCGCCGAGCCCGAGCATAATACCGCTTTTAGCGGCGATTCCGGCAGCAGCGACATGTTCGATGACACTGAGGCTGCCGTCGTAGGTGGCATGGCAACGCACCATTGGGGAGAGGCGGCGCACCGTCTCAAGGTTGTGGGAAATGATCTCCGGCTGCTCGTTGATGACGAGGTCGAGGAGGTCGAGACGCCAATTGAAATCGGGGACGAGAGCTTCGATAGTCACCCCCGGGCACTCGTTCTTGACACAACGAATCACCATGGCCCAGTGCCCGGCGCCATAGTCGGGGAGGTCGTCGCGGTCGACCGAAGTCAGCACCAGGTGCCGGAGATTGAGGTCGCGGACGGCCTCGGCAATAGCATGGCCTTCATCGGGATTTAAAGGCTTCGGGCGGCCGGTGGCCACGTTGCAGAAACGGCAATTGCGGGTGCAAATATCGCCAGCAATCATGAAAGTGGCAGTGCCGTTGCTCCAGCACTCACCGCGGTTGGGGCAAAGGCCCGACTCGCATATCGAGTGAAGGCCGCGGCTATTAAGATTGCCGCAGACGCGAGCAGATTTCGCGCCGTGCGGCAATTTTATCCTAAGCCACTCGGGCTTACGGTGATAGTAGTTGTTCATTGTCACAAAATTTGTTGTAACAGAGATGGTGACGCAGAGTGATTATTGTCCCATCATCTGCTGGTTGTTGGAGGGGGAAGCATTTCCACCCTGGAGGTCGTCGTTGACGATGTTGGCAGTTGTCTTCTTAACGGTAGTCTTAACCGAACCGAAACGATAGCTTACGGTGAATATGGCCATGCGGTAGATGCTGAGGTCGGTGTAGTCGTGGCCGTAAAAGTCGCCGCGGTTTGTCATGGTGCGTTGTTTGATACCGTGGAAAGAGAATGGGTTGAGCAACTGAGCTTTGACCGTCAATTTATCTTCTTTGAGGAAAGAGCGTTGCAGCGAGAGACCGTGGAAAAGCGACTTAATGGTATTGGCGTTGAAGGTGTAGACGCTCTGCAAGCGGCCGTAATCGTAGGCCAAATAGCCTTCGGCGCGCAGTTTCCAGGGGAGCTGCTGGGTCAATCGGAGATATACGTCAGCGCCCCAGCGGCCATTGCTCACATCAGGTATTTTGAGGTAGTTGTAGAACACCGAGCCGTTGAGCATCACAGTAGTTTTGGGAGTCATGCTCCACTGGCCGAACAACGACAGTTCCACTTTGCGGTCGCGTCCGACGTTGGCGAAAGTGGACGTGGTGAAGTCTTTATCGTCGACCGAGGTGATGGAAGTGATGGTGTTGTTGGCGAAATCGAACGACAACGTAGCGTCGATATTGAATTTTTGTTTTATGAGCGAATAGTTGAGTGCGAGGGTGTTGTAGTGAACGCTTTCAAGGTCGGGGTTACCTGACGACATTGAAGTAGGAGTGATGGTCTGGGCGGGGTTCAATAAATTGATACCGGGGCGGTTGATGCGGGTGGCATAGGAGAATTTGAGCGAAGAAGCGTCGTTGATGCCGTACATCACCGAAGCGTTTGGCACCCAGTCGTTGAGCGAGGAGGCGAAATCGGGGTTGCTACCGTCTTTGAATTTGGCAGATAGATGCGAGTACTCGTATCGCAAACCGGCACGAGCACTGAGGCTGCCGAGATTGTATCCATAGTCAAAGTAACCGGCACCGATAGTGGTAGTGTGGTCGAAATCGGTGTGTTCATTTTTATAGCCGACATATTCGTTGTCGGTAAGCGAGGAGTTGCCACGCGAAATCACTTTTGCGCCGACCGACATTTTGTGGTGCGCACCGAAAGGACGGGTCCAGTCGACTTGGCCGGTGTGTTCAAGGAACGACAAATCGGCGTCGGAGTTTATACCGGAGTAAGCTGCGGGGAAGTTGTAGGTGTCGTAGTATTCGCTTTCAGAGATAACAGAGTTCTTGTTGTGCGACACCCGATAAGAGAGAGTGATGATTTCACCTTTGCGACGAGTGGAATGTTGGTAGTTAAAGCTGCCGTGGAAATCGAGATAGCGAGTGCGTGGCGACCATATTTTGTTATGGAAGCTGTAGATAGGCGTGCCTGCGGGGTCGGACATCGAGGTGAACAATTCGCTACGATTGTGGCTGTTGTAGTAGAAGCCGCCGAAATCGGCAGTGAAGAGGTTGAGGGAGTCGAGTTCGTAGGAAGCGTCGATGCCAAAGAATGACATATTGGCCATCGACTCGGTGTCGTTGCGTGATATCTGGTGGTTGCCGGAGTTGACGTAGGTGTGGTCGGAGTAGGTGCCTTGCTTGTGGGCATCATAATCCATGTGTGTACCGCCGCCATAGAGCGACAGGGCGAGTTTGCCGATGTTGCCAGTGAGCCAAATGTTGGCCATAGGGGCAGAGTTGCGGGTGCTGAAATTGATTGAAGCGTTGCCCATAATACCGTTCATAGAGGTATTGTCGTTGGTGACAATATTGAGGATGGCGCCGACACCTTCAGCATCCTCCTTGGCGCCGGGGTCGGTGATAACTTCAATCTTCTTGATCATCGAAGCCGGGATAGCGGAGAAGATATCTTTAGCATTGTTGGTGAAGGCATTGTTGGGGCGTCCATCCTTGTAGATTTTGAAGTTGGAAGAGCCTTTGATTTTGATAGTTCCGTCGGCATCGACAGTCACCATAGGCACTTTGCGGAGCACATCCTGCACGGTAGCCGTTTTGGAGTCCTCGTCGGCTTGCACATCGTAGCCAATACGGTCGATTTCCTTTGTCACCACGGGCTTGCTTGCCACGACTTCGATTTCGCCGAGTTCGGCGGCATTGTCCAGGATGGTCATGGTGCCCAAGTCGGCCACCTGTGCCGATTTGGCGAGCGCCACTTGCTTGGAGATGGTCTTTTTGCCCACCGACGAGATCACCACGTTGTAGTCGCCGGCGTTTTTGACCGGGAGGGAGAACGAGCCGTCGTCGTCGGTGATGCCAAGAGCGGCGGCATGGACCGAATCGGCAACGTTGAAGACTCTGACAGTGGCGTAGGCCTCGGGCAGGCTTTCGGAATCAATGATTTTTCCTTTGATGGTATATGCCGACATGGCAAGAATACAATTTAATGATATGAGCGTGAAAATAGCTCTAAGCGATTTCATTGTCTTAATAGATTGTTTTGATTAATAGCAATTTTTAGAAATGTAATGATTGATTTTTGGAAAATCTATTTCTAATACGCACAAGTCGTTGCTTTGTGACAACAAAGATAGAATAAAATGCGTTATAACACAGTTATAATAGTGTTTTTATTACTTAAATAGGCTAAAACTCAAGAATATTTTCGCTAATTTTGCGTAATTAACCCAATGGAAACCCCACGACACAATAAAAAGAGAATAAAATGGAAACTATAAAAGTCAAAATAATCAACCGTTCGCACCACGCATTGCCCGCCTACGCCACCGAAGGCTCGGCCGGGATGGACATACGCGCCTATGTGAAGCACCCCATCGTGCTCCAGCCCCTTGAGCGCGTCTTAGTGCCGACAGGTCTCTACATAGAGTTGCCCATAGGCTATGAGTGCCAGATACGGCCGCGCTCGGGCCTCGCCCTCAAGCATGGCATCACCATAGCCAACTCTCCGGGGACCGTTGACTCCGACTACCGCGGCGAGATAGGCATCATCGTCATAAACCTGTCGAAAGAGCCCTACGTCATCAAGGACGGCGAACGCATCTGCCAGATGGTCATCGCGCCCTACCAACGAGTGGAATGGGACCAAGTAGACGTCCTCGACGACACCGACCGCGGCGACGGCGGCTTCGGGCACTCCGGCACCCTATAGCGGCACATATAACAACACCAGCTGTCAACTAACAACACACTATGAAGCATCTAAATCGCACCCTCACCGTAGCCATAGCGGCCATCAGCATCGGGTTCTCAATCTTCGCCCGCAATAACGATGACGACCGCTGGGAGCAGAGCGCGCAACAGCGCAAAGCAGAATATATCTACTGCGAAGCGCAACGTCAATCGGCACTCGACAACAAGGGCGCCACTTACGAGCTATACCGCCGCGCCAACCTCCTCGACTCCACCAATACCGACTACTACGTGGAGTTGGGGTTCAACTATATCTACATGGCCAATCGCGACATGTCGTTGGTAAATGAAGGCATCGACCTCTTCCGCAAGAAATTTGAGGCCGACCCCTCCGACGTTGTCAACAATTACTATTACAGCCAGATGCTCAACAATATAGGCGACAGCATACGGCGCATAGAAGTGCTCCACACGGCCGACTCACTCAACCCCACACGAAGCGATGTTGCCATCTCTTATATTGATGCTCTCATCGGCAGCAATGACACCGCCATGGCACGGCGAGCCCTCGACCGCATCAACCGGCTCGAGGTAGCCAACGGCAAAGACATGGAGATAACACGTCGCAAAACGGCTATATATCATTTTTTCAACGACACTGCCAGCGCGCTCAACGAGATCCACAGCTCCATCAAAGCCTCGCCCCTCAATCCCGAATGCTACATATTCGCCGGAGTATACTTCAACATCATAAACTCCCCCGACTCAGCTCTCGCATACTATAAGAAAGCCTGCGCCGTGGCTCCCGAAAGCGGCGGAGCAGCCTTCGAGCTCGCTCAATATTACAAAAACATCGGCGACACCATAGGATATTCCCGCGAAATTGACCGAGCACTGCTCGAAACCGACCTTGACATAGACTCTAAGTATGATATACTACTTGACTATACTCGCGACCTTATCAACGACTCCACCTACCTGCCCGAGGTCAACGCAATGTTCAACCGCGTCATTGAAAAAAATCCGCAGGAGCCTTCCATCCGCAATCTATACTCTGAATTCCTATCCGCTCAGAACGATTACGCCGGTGCCGCCGAACAGATGATACCCGTGCTCGACCTCCAGCCCGACGACAGCAACAATTGGATACGCACCGCCGTACTATATATGCAGGTAGCCGACTATGCCCATGCTAAAGAAATACTGACCCGCGCCCTGCGCTACCACGACGGCGATGCCACCGTGCACAGTGTACTCTCAACAGCACTCTACTTGCCCGAGGACGACACCAAGGATGTGGACGGCGCTATCGCCGAAATGCATCGCGCTTACCAACTTACCGACTCCTCCGACATCGAAACGCTTTCGGAACGCCTCACCAGCATCGGCGACTTATATTATAGCATTGAGAATAACGACAGCGCAAATGTTTACTACCGCCGCGCCATCGACCTCTATCCCGCCAATATCATGGCTAAAAACAACTTCGCCTACCATTTGTCGGAAGTGGAAACAAACCCCGAGCTACTTGCCGAAGCCGAAGCCCTCAGCCGCGAGACCATCACCGCCGAGCCCGACAACGCAATATACTTGGACACCTACGCCTGGATATTGTTCAAGCAACAAGACTACAAACGAGCCAAAAGCTATATCGACCGCGCATTGGACCATGCCGACGAGGAGACATTGTCGGTAGACTACTATATACATGCCGGCGACATCTACTTCTGGAACCAGCTCATCGACCGCGCCGTCGAATTTTGGACTACGGCTCTTGAACTCGACCCCGACGACGACCTCTTGCAACGCAAAGTGAAATACAAGACCTATTTCAAGGAATGAGGACCCAGCATCTACCCCTGTCAGCGCTTGCCACTGTAATAGTCATTTTTATAGCCATGGCTATGAGCGGATGCCGTTCGTCGAAAACAGTAGCCGACGCCGACTCTTTAGACACCACCGACATGACGTTGTCAGAGCGCGCCCGCATCGTCGCCTCGGCCAACCAGCCATGGACACAGCTCAATATGCCGGTGAAAGTGTCGGTAAGGTCGCCGCAGAAGCTGTCGCTTAGCGGACGCATATATATGCGGCGCGACCGCGACATCTACATCACCCTGCGTGTGCTCGGCATGGAAGTTGCCAACATGTATGTCAACTCCGACTCCGTATATGCCGCCGACAAAGTGCATAAGTATTATATCGCCGAACCGATAAAATCAGTCTTTTCCGGGGCCTCACTCACCATCGGCGACATCCAGGACGCACTCTTGGGACGCCCCTTCATCAACAATCAGGGCACCATTACAGCCGACCTTCTCGACATGGTCACCCTCAGCGACATGCGCCAAGCCGGATGCGACCACGGCACAAGCGGCTCCAGGGCTGACGATGCAGGCGCTATCGCCGATGCCAACTGCTGGGTAATGGCACCGCGTACAAAAATCAATGGGAAAATAGCCTACCAGTTCATATTCGACAAAGCCGATAACAATCTATCGGCATTGACATTCGACACCGGCAGAACGACTTACGGCTGCACCTACACCGCGCCCGTCGACATCGACGGCTCACGCTTCATGCAGAGCATCGCCATAGCCACCAAAGTAGGCACCACAGCCATCGACGCCTCCCTCACCTTCGACATCGGCAAAGCGAAAAGCGAAGTCCCCGCCAACGCCCGCTGGCGGCAACCCTCAGGCTACAAGCGCATTAACCCCCGCGCCCTTGCCCGCGCCCTTGCCGAATAAGCAACATACTATCTGCAAGGGAGCATCAGAGAGGGGGGAATGGCATAGAATGGCGATTTTGCCGACCATGCGGAGCTATATAGCCGACGTGGTGGCCGAACTGTAGAAATACCGGAGTGGTGCGATATAGCGACCAAGCTGGACGGTGTGTCAATGAGCTTCGAGCCAGTTGGCACCGACACCCGAGGCCACTTCGAGGGCAACTTTGCCGGAGTAGGCATGTTCCATTAGGTCGGCGACAAGCGATTGGAGAATGGGCAGCTCCTCGGGTACGACGTTGAAAATCAATTCGTCGTGCACCTGCATAATCATGCGGGAGCGCATGCCACGGCTGGTCATCTCGCGGTAAATATCGATCATAGCCTTCTTGATGATGTCGGCGGCGCTACCTTGCAATGGAGCGTTGACGGCATTGCGTTCGGCGTAGGAGCGCACGGTGGCGTTGCGCGAGTTGATGTCGGGGAGGAAACGTTTGCGGCCCATCACGGTGGTGACATAACCGCGTTCTTTGGCCGCCGAAATGGCATTGTTAATGTAGGTTTTGACCTGCGGATAGCTGTCGAAATAGCCGTCGATGAGCATTTTGGCCTCGGCGCGAGGTATATCGAGCCGTTCGGCGAGCCCGAAAGCCGAGATTCCGTAAATGATACCGAAGTTGGCCGTCTTGGCATTGCGACGCTGGCGGTCGGAGACCTCCTCGATGGGCAATTTATAGATTTTGGCGGCAGTGGCACGGTGGATGTCGGCGCCAGCTTTGAAGGCTGCCACCATATCGGGGTCGCCCGACATATCGGCCATCAGACGCAGTTCAATCTGTGAGTAATCGGCCGACATGAAAAGGCAACCGTCATCGGGGATGAAAGCGCGGCGTATTTCGCGTCCGTCGTCGGTGCGGATAGGTATGTTTTGCAGATTGGGGTTGGTAGAGGAGATGCGTCCGGTGGCAGTGACAGTCTGGTTGTAGGTGGTGTGAATCTTACCGGTGGCGGGGTTGATGAGCGACGGCAGGGCGTTGATATATGTGGCGAGGAGCTTGTTGAGCCCGCGTATTTGGAGAATGATGTCGACAATCTCGTGGCTGTGGCGATACTTTTCGAGGATTTCCTCGGTGGTGGAGTAAGCGCCGGTCTTAGTGCGTTTTGCCGACGGGTCAATCTTAAGGCGGTCGAAAAGTATGTCGCCCACTTGGCGCGGCGAGCTGATATTGAACACCCGTCCGGCGAGAGCGTAGCAGTGTTGTTCCATCTCGTTGAGGCGGGAGGTGAGCCGTGATGACATCTCGGCGAGCACGTCGACATCAATCCTAACGCCGGTCCATTCCATCTCGGCGAGCACCTTGGCAAAAGGCAATTCGATATCGCAGAACAGCGAACGGAAGCCGCCCTGCTCCAACAAGGGGTCGAAGACGTCGCGCAAGCGCAGCACCATATCGGCGGCCTCGGCATGACGCATTGCGGCCTCAGCGATGGGCAGTTCGGCATAGGGATTGCGGCGGGAGCTGTCGTCGAGGGCGCCGCGCGGCATGATGTTGAGGTAGCTCATTGCGATGTCCGACAGGCGATGGCGCATTTCGGGTTGCAACAGATAGTGGGCTACCGAAGTGTTGTAGTAGCGCGCCTCGAAGGCGATGCCGAGGTTTTTGAGTATGATGTAGTCGCGTTTGACATCGTGGCTCACTATGGTGGCGGCATTGGCGGCAAACAGGGAGCTGAGAGTTGCAATCCACTCCTTGCGGCAGGCCTCGTCATCATGGTCAGGCAAGGCGAAGAAGCGGGCTGCGCTACCGGGCACTGCGATGGCCAAGCCTTGCAGTTGGGCGGTCATGGCAGCCTCACCGATAGCATATAGCGACACGCCTATATGACTATGGTTCAAGGCATTTTCAATGCATTGGCGCAAAGCGTCGGCACTCGTCTCCACTTCCACTGTAGCTACCTCAACAGGCTCCTGAGGCAGGTCGAATAGCGAGCCCATCATGCCATCAGGCTGCGAGGCAGCCGGGGGAACGACGGCAGGCGCAGCTGCAGCCGGGGCTAATCGTGCGAGAAACGTCTTAAATTCCAGTTCGGTGTATAGCTCACGCAACCGTGCCGTGTCGGGTTCGACACGCATCAGCGAGTCGAAATCGATGTCGATGGGCACGTCGGTGCAGATGGTCACGAGGCGTTTGGCGAGGAGAATGCTTTCGGCATTTTCGGTGACCTTTTTCTTCAGTCCCGGCTTTAGGGAGTCGGCATTGGCGATAAGGTTTTCGACAGAGCCATATTGGCGCACGAGGATAGGGGCCGTCTTCTTGCCTATGCCCGGGCAACCGGGGATATTGTCGGCACTGTCGCCCTCAAGAGCAAGCAAATCAATCACTTGCAAAGTGTTGTCAATCTCATATCGGCTACACACCTCGGCCACGCCGCGTATCTCGCCGTCCTCGCCGCGTAGCGAGGGGCGATACATGAATATCTTGTCGGTGACGAGCTGGCCATAGTCCTTGTCGGGCGTCATCATATAGGTTGTAAAGCCCTCTCGTTCAGCCTTTTTAGCGAGCGTGCCTATGACATCGTCAGCCTCATAATGCTCCATTTCGATGACCGGGATATTGTAGGCGGCAATTATATCCTTGATATAAGGCACCGAGAGAGTGATATCCTCGGGCTGGGCCTCGCGTTGTGCTTTGTATGCTGGGTACATCTCGTGGCGGAACGTATGCCCCCCTTTGGGGTCGAAGCACACTGCGATATGCGTAGGCGCTTCCTTGCGCAGTATCTCCTCCAAAGTGTTGCAAAAGCCGAATATCGCCGAAGTGTTGAAGCCCTTCGACGAAATGCGCGGCGAACGTATCAGCGCGTAATAAGCCCGGTAGATCAACGCGTAGGCGTCGAGCAGGAACAGTTTCTTCTCCATGGCGCCCATCATTTAGTCACGAAAACCACAATGAGAGCAATGGCAAGGAAGAGGAACAACCCACCCGAAACCAGCATGCCAATCACCGACATGCCAAAGGCACGCTTGCGCCCAAAAAAGCTCATAAGAAACGCACCGACGGCCACGGCAAGCATGATGTAGATTTGCATTTCTATTTTGTCAAAGCTGCTATTGCCGTCCTCGCCGACCGACCTCGGCATGACGAAAAGCGCAATCCAGCCCAACAGGCCTACTACCAATCCAAGCACCGAAAGCACCGGGCGTTTCTCGTCCTCCTCAAAGAGCGCGGCACGAGCCTCGTCGGCTTCCCATCTTTTATACTTTTCGGCCGGTGCGGTGTCGTCGTCAATGCTTTCAAGCAGGCTGCTGACTGCTTTTTGATCCTCTTTTGATAAGTTTTCTACTCCTTTATTTTCGTTCTTTTTTTCCATGTCATTGCGATTTTTTACAAATATATAACAAATTTCGCTATCTTTGTAGTATTGTGTATCCGTTTTTTAATAATCACCCCATGAAAGTATATCTCTACACTCTTGCAATAATGGTGATGGCAATGCTGACAACAGGGTGCGGCGGCAGTGTCGACCCAAACAAAAACATAGCCATGGCACGCAGCGCGATATCCACCGGCGACTACAAGGCAGCCCTTAGCGCATTGGACGAGGCAAAATCGGTTATGACCGACACCACGGCATCGGCAACAGCACTCACCGAAGTGGCAGCCCTCTATTGCGTCATCGACGAAAAGATGCAAGCCGAAAACAACATGGACAAAGCCTTGAAATGCTATGAATTGGCAATACGTATCAACCCCGACAGCGTGAGATACTGTTTCCACCGGCTATCGGTCGACGAGCAATGCCTACTCGACCTTGTCGACAAGTTGCACAACGCCCGACGCGGCTCCACCGACTTCGCCGAACCCTACTACGATGCCGACACCGACAGCATCAACCACTACGACCACATCGGCGACGACGAGATAATCGACGACATCGACATCATGGAATAACCCTCACCTACCCTACACGCACATCATGGAAGACTGGAAATCAAAGCTATCCGACTTGCTCGCCTCCAACCCCGACATACCCGCCGGCGATGAAACCACCACACCCCAACCGGCAGCAAAACCGGCCAAGAAACCGCGCTTAGACATAATCCTCGACCGCAAACGTGCCGGGAAAACCGCTACTATAATAGCGGGATTTGACAGCGATACCGACATCAAAGAAATAGCCCGGAGCATCAAGCAACGCCTCGGCGCAGGCGGCTCGGCCCGTGCCGGCGAAATACTCATACAGGGCGACCGCCGCAGCGAAGTGGCTCAATTATTATCGGAATTGGGCTACCCCTCGCGCTTAATCTGAAAACCAATATTATGCTACACATCTACAAAGCCTCGGCCGGCTCAGGCAAGACTTTTGCCCTGACACGCGAATACCTCACCCTCCTCTTAGGCCATAAAAATCCCGAAACGGGGGAATGGCGGTTGCGCAACCCTAAAGACGGCGCGCACCGCAGCATCCTCGCCATCACTTTTACCAACAAAGCCACCCAGGAGATGACACGACGCATCATCTCCCAGCTCGCCATACTCGCCGGGCGCGAACCGCAACAGAAACCCGGCACCGTCAGCCCCTATCTCGGCGACTTCATAAAACTTTTCAATACCGATGCCGACACCCTCGCCGCCACTGCCTCCGGCGTGCTCGACGAGCTGCTCGCCGACTTCGCATTCTTCCATGTGTCAACCATCGACGCTTTCTTCCAAAACGTGTTGCGCATCTTCGCCCGTGAAGTAGAAATGCCCGACAATTTCAGATTGGAATTGGACAACAGCGCGACCATCTCGCTTGGCATCAACGAAATGTTCACCTCGCTCAACTACGGCACTCCCGCCGACCCGCTGCGCCGCGCCGAACGCAATTGGCTCTCGGAATGGCTCACCAACCACATGATACGAATGTTTGAATCCGGGTCGTCGGTCAACATCCTCGCTCGCTCCTCCTCGCTCTACTCCGACCTTATAGCCACTTTCAACCAGCTCCTCGACGAGACCTACCAAATCAACGCAAAGGCCATATCGGAATATCTAAACAAATTAGAATACATACGCGCGTTCCAACAGGGCATATATGAGCAATCGGCCGTCGCCGATGCCAACCTCAAAAGGCATGCCGCGGAACTCAAGCAATACGGCGACTACGACAAAATCAACCGCCACATACGCTCGCGCATCGAACAATGGGCATCGGGCGAAATGTCAGAACCGAGCAAGACCGTAGAAGACGCCATCGACAATCCATCCAAACGCTTTCTCGCCGCCTATTTTAAGAAAGGGGCCGACGAAGGCCTTGACTTAGCCGTCGCATCGATATGCGCCGAAGGGGTCAACGCCGCCAAGCTGCGCCGCCGCAATAACATTATCATTGACGCTATAACGCCATTGGGGCTGCTCGGCTGCCTACTGCGCCACATCTCCACCTTCTGCAAGGACAACAATGTGATTTTGCTCTCCGATACCAATTCCCTGCTGCGCGACATCATCAACGACGACGAAACGCCTTTCGTCTACGAACGTCTTGGCTACTACCTGAGGCATTTCCTCATCGACGAGGTGCAGGACACATCGCGCATGCAATGGGACAACCTACGCCCGCTGGTGATGGAAAGCATGTCGAACAATCACGACAACCTCGTCATAGGCGACGAGAAGCAATGTATCTACCGATTTCGCAACTCCGACCCCAACCTCTTAGGACATATCATCTCCGACAACGTCACTGCCACTTACGGCAAGGACTCCGTGGCCGTGGAAGGGCAAACAATCGAGCAAAACAACAACTGGCGCTCGTCGGCCGAAGTGGTGAAGTTCAACAATTCCATATTCCATGCCCTCGCCGACATTGCTGGGGCCAGCGAAGTGTATTCCAATGTCATTCAGCAAATCAGCGACAAACGTAAAGGCGACGTCCCCGGATATGTGAAGCTGATTTTCGAGCCGGAAAGCTCCGGCGACAAGGATGCTCCCGATACCGACACCGACCGACCTAACGCCGACGCCGACAACAAATCAGGTGCCGACAATGGCGCCGACGATGCCGAGTCGGGGGATATGCAGTTTGCCTTGCGTTGCACGGTCAATGAAGTAGACCGTCTCCTAAAAGCCGGCTACCGACCAGGGCAGATCGCAATTTTGGTGCGCAAACATAGCGAAGGGGAGGCGGTAATCAACGCCTTGATGCAATGCCACGAGACGCCCGATTGGGAGCACGGCCCGCTGGAAGTGAAATCGACCGACGCCGTCGGCATCAACTCCTCGCCGGCTGTAAAAATGATTATCGAAATACTACGGCTCACGCAGCTGCCCCATAAAGTGAAGTCGGTGCGCGAGCTCCCCAACGGCACCAAGATAGAACCCGTAGTGGAAAACCCGGCATTCAGGCGTGCCCGACTGATGTACTGCTACCAGTATTTCCTCAACACCACCATCAAAGATGCCGACGGCAATTCACATCCATGCACCAATGCCGAAGCCCTGTCGTTGGCCATAAATGCCATAAATCAGGATGAAAACAAGGGCGCCGCGCAATCCGATACGGCCGCCCCGTCGGCCACCGCCACCCTCAAGGAAATACTCGACTTTGCCTCCTCGGCGACCTCGGGGTCAGATGCCGACGGCGATGAAAATGCCACTGTTACTTGCCTGACACTCAATGCCATTGTCGACAAAATCATAAGCCGATACGTCACCGCCGACGTGCTACGGCAAGATACCGCCTATCTCACTGCGTTCCAGGACCTCGTCTACGATTTCTGTTCGCAGGGCAGTTCTGACATACGCTCATTCCTCGCTTGGTGGGACCGCGGCGGATGCCGGTCGGCGCTATCCTCCACATCGGAAAGCGATGCCATCAACGTCATGACCATCCACCAGTCGAAAGGTTTGGAATTTCCTTGCGTGATAATCCCGTTCTGCAACACCAAAATGGTGACCTTCTCCAACCGTTTCCAGCTTTCCTACCACTGGATGAAAATCGACCCCGCCGATTTCGCGCCCATTAGCCCCGAAGTGGTGCCGCCCATGATACCGGTAGAATTTTCATCGCAAATACCTGATATCGACATGTTTAAGGAGGAGTCGAACCGTATCATCGACGAACAGCTTGTCGACAGCCTCAACGTGACGTACGTGGCGTTCACCCGCGCCGTCAACGAGCTGATAGTGATAGCACCGCTCTCGGGGAAGAGGACCTCGACCGATGAGCGCGTCACCACCCTCGACGTCATGTTGCGCAAAGCCGTGGAAAGCCTCACCACCGATGCAATAGCCGGAGATAGCTCCCTCGACGACGGAAGCCGCAAATGGGTATTGCCGCTCGCCGAAAAAATGAACAATGGCATCGTAGAGATAGGCACTCCCACTGCGCCCGTAGCAGCCAAAGAGGACAAAACCGACCTACCGGTGTTCCCTCTACCCGACTACAATCCAGAGGTCAACGATCTCCTCGTCACGCTCTCCGAGGCCGACATCGACCTGTTTGATTTCAACGACCCGCGCCACAAAGGCAATTTCCTCCACCGCGTGCTGAGCAAAGTGCGCCGCTCCGGCGACTTGCCGCGCGCTCTTCGCCGTGCCGCCATACGAGCACGGCTCACCGACAACGATATAGCCGAATGCGAGGCATTGCTATCTCAAGCCATCAACGACCCACGCGTAAGCCGCTGGTTTGAAGGATATAAGCACGTCTACACCGAGCAGTCTATTGCTAATAGCGGCATCGACCGCCGCCCCGACCGCATCGTTGTGCTCCCCGACGGAAGTGTGGAAATCATTGACTACAAATTTGGCGATGACCACCCGTCGTACACTGCGCAGGTGCGACGTTATATGTCGTTGATGCGCCAAGCCGGATATGCTGAAGTGCGCGGCTTCCTGTGGTTCGTCACCACTGCCACCATTCGCCAAGTGGAATAGCACCGCGGCCATCCACAGATGCCATGAAGGCGCAGGCGGCGACTCATCCCGCCGCGCTTAGTTGACTGCTTATCAGTGTGATGCTGATGCGGCTATATGCCCATGCCGATGCCGAAGAGCGCAAAGTCGTATATTACGGGGTCGTCGGGGCGGAAACGGCGAAGCGTGTCGGTGAGCTGTACCACGGCCTCCCGGTCGTTGCTACGGCGATGGAGCAGCCCCAGGTTGCGCGAAGTGTCGCCCACATGCACATCCATAGGGATGAATAGCTGCGACGGACGTAGCACCTTCCATACGCCCATGTCCACGATGCCGTCATCGCGCACCAACCATCGCAATGCCATATTGATACGCTTCAGCGCCGTGCTTCGCAGATTGCCGGGCAGGCAACGGCTGTCGCTGACGCCGCCATTGGCTTCGGCGAAGTAGCGATTCATGACCTCTACCAACCGCCACGCCGGCATCTCGTCGCGCCCGATGCCTTCAGCCGCCGCCATAGCTTCAAGAGTGGCATACCGGGCATAAATGCTGCGGAGCCCGCGCAGATAGTGGCGCAAGTTATTGACAAAAAAGGTGCGGTGGATATTGCCGTCGGGGAGCGTTTCGTAAGCCTCGTCCATGACATAGTCGTAGGGCCGGCCCTCAAATATGCGTATCAACTTTTCGCAGTTGCGGCATATCATTTTGCGATTGCCCCATGCTATTGTAGCCGACAGCAATGCTATGATTTCGATATCCTGTTGCCGCTGGAAACGGCGTGGGAACTGCACCGGGTCGTCAGCGATAAACTCCGGCGAGTTGATGCGAGACGCCTCGCTGTCAAGCAATTCCTTAATGTCAGTTAGTGGCTCCATAATCATTTCACACTAAGGTAGTAATCTATAACACTTCACCCCCCTTTAGCAACCGGCTCCCCTCCCCTCTTGCGGCCGGATTTCTTTTTGCGACCGGCGGCCCCCTTTATCGCAGGGGCTCCATAGTCGCGTTAATAGCGGTTACTATAAAAGGTGAGCGGCATCGCTAATGGGGGAGTACGATGCCGCTCGAGGGTTGGGTTGGGTTGGGATGTTGTGGGCGAAGATGGATTCGAACCACCGAAGGTATAAACCAGCAGATTTACAGTCTGCCCCATTTGGCCACTCTGGTATTCGCCCGGTTGAGACATCGCGCTGTCTCGTTTTGCGGTGCAAATATACGCATATTTTTTTAATTACCACACATTTTTTGAAAAAATCAGCAAAAAATGTTGTGAAAATCGCCGATTATAGGGATTAATCGCCGACAATAGCCGACAATCAGGCTCTCTCGGAGATTCTCACGGGGTACTCTCGATCAACCGGGATTAATCGGGATCAATCTCGATTAATCGGGAGAATCGCGCTTTTCGGCGGTAGCGGCCGATTGCCCGGCCGCTTTCCGGCCGTCAATATGCCGTGTTGTGGACGCCTTTGATGGCGCGGCCCGAGGGGTCGTTCATGTTCTTGAACGATTCGTCCCATGCCAAGGCTTCTGCGGTGCTGCACGCTACCGAGGGCACCGAAGGCACGCACTGCGCTGCCGTTTGCGACGGGAACAGCTCTTCGAAGATGCTGCGATAGAAGTATTCCTCCTTGTTCATGGGCGGGTTGATAGGGAAGCGCATCTTTGCCGATTTCATCATGGCGTCGCTCACCTGTTGCTCGGCCAGCAGTTTCAACGAATCTATCCAGTTGTAGCCTACGCCGTCGGAGAATTGCTCCTTCTGACGCCACACTATTTCGTGGGGAAGCAGATGCTCGAAGGCTTTCCTCACCACCCATTTTTCGATGGGGTGCTCCTTGGTTATCATCTTGTCGGCGGGGTTGATACGCATTGCCACGTCGAGAAATTCCTTGTCGAGGAACGGCACTCGCCCTTCCACGCCCCATGCGCTGAGGCTCTTGTTGGCACGCAAACAGTCGTAGAGATGCAACTTGCTTAGTTTCCTTACTGTCTCTTCGTGGAAATCTTTGGCCGACGGCGCTTTGTGGAAGTACAGGTAGCCGCCGAATATCTCGTCGGCGCCTTCGCCCGACAGCACCATCTTGATACCCATCGACTTGATGACACGAGCAAGCAGATACATAGGGGTGGAGGCGCGAACGGTGGTGACATCGTAGGTCTCGATATGGTATATCACATCGCGCAACGCGTCGATGCCCTCTTGCACGGTGTAGTGTATCTCGTGGTGGACGGTACCTATATGGTCGGCCACTTTCTTGGCCGCGACCAAGTCGGGCGCACCTTTCAGTCCTATGGCGAAGGAGTGCAGACGCGGCCACCATGCCGGCTGCTTCCCATCTTCTTCCACACGGTTGGGCGCAAATTTTGCAGCTATGGCCGAGATAACCGAGGAGTCGAGTCCGCCGCTGAGCAACACGCCGTAGGGCACGTCCGACATCAACTGTCGCTTCACGGCGTCCTCCAAGGCCTGACGCAACGTGGCAATGTCGGTGGTTGCATCTTTTACTGCATCGTAGTCGGCCCAGTCGCGCACCCACCAACGGCGCGGCTCGTCGTCGTCGGAGGTCATGACATGTCCCGGCGGGAACGGCATGATAGACGTGCACACACCCTCCAGCCCTTTCAATTCCGAACAGAAGTAGGTATTTCCCTCATTATCAGTGCCTATATATAGAGGAATGACTCCAATTGGGTCGCGGGCTATCATGAAGAAGTCTTTCTCCTTGTCGTAGAGCGCAAAGGCGAAAATACCACTGAGTCGGTCGAGAAAATCCACGCCATATTTCTCGTACAAGGGTATGATGGACTCGCAGTCGCTACCGGTAAGGAAATGGTAGGAGTCTTCAAATTGGGCGCGTATCTGCTTGTGGTTGTAGATTTCGCCATTGACAGTGAGGATGATGCTGCCGTCGGCGTTCTTAAGCGGCTGTCCGCCCGACTGTGGGTCAATAATCGACAGTCGTTCGTGGCTCATTATGGCATTTTCACAGCAATATATTCCAGACCAATCGGGACCTCTATGCCTAATTTTTTGCGACATCTTCAATACTTCTTGTCGGCGCTGCTCGGTGCCTACTCCACTACCGAATATTCCTACTATACCACACATAATTATCTTGCGTTATTTCTTAGTTAATAGTAAAATTGATTGTAAAACTGCAACGGCACATTTCCTTTATCTTGCCAAATGCAACGCAAAATTACAAACTACTTTACAAATATCCAAAAATTATCGCAAAATAATAGCAAAATGATTTAAATTAGCAAAATTTACTTTACAAAGGAGCATACCGCCAACGCATTTCCAGCTTCGTGCGCACCGGCACAGATTCGCACTGCGGGCGGTCGATACCGTCCACAAGGGTGCAAGGCATCCGGCAGCCAACTGCTGCACAAATGCCACTTCAAGCCATGAAGATAAGGGGACTTATTCGAGGCCGCCGGGGGCTTATTCGAGGTCGCGGACGCGCTGCACGAAGTCGAACATGCGTATGGCGGCTTCAGCTGCTTCGGCGCCTTTGTCGCCCATAGGGCCGCCACAACGGTCGAGGGCATCCTGCTCGGTGTCGACGGTGAGCACACCGAAGATGACGGGGATGTCGCAATCGGCATTGAGCGACGTAATGCCTTGCGTAACCGACTGGCATACGTAGTCGAAATGGGGCGTGCCGCCTCTCACTACGCATCCAAACACTATCACGACGTCATACATCGACGTCTCTATCAATTGCGATGCCGCAAAGGTAAGTTCTACGGCTCCCGGCACTTCATACACGTCGACATTGTCTTTGCCGATGCCTTGGCGTTGGAATGTAGCGAGCGCGCTGTCTGTAAGGGCGCCGGTGATATGCCCGTTCCATAGGGCTTTTACGATTGCTACTTTGATGTCGGGGGTACTGGGAAGCGGTGTTACGGGTACTGATGTTGACATTGACGTGATATGTTTTAAGTGTTGGAATTAATCTTTTCGATGACGCCGGCGAGGTCGTCGGGGTCGGTCAGGTGGGTGTAGTGGTCCACATAGTAGTCGAAGTTTTCGCGGCGGGCGCGCTCGGCTTCGTCGTGGTTGAAGAGCGCCACAAGGTCGGCAGGCATGGTGACGACGCAATTGGATATCTCCAAATTCTCATATACGTAGGGCATCACTTTGGTGATACGCGGTATACGGTCGTCGGCCACGTCGGGCACGTAGACAACAGTAGCCTCGTGATCCACGACATTGGTCATGAACGCCCACAACTGGCGGCGTATCCGAGGGTCGATGGCGAAGTATCCGCCAAACACCACGATGTCCTCCTTTTCCACGCGGGGCCAGATTATATCGAAGCCTTCGCCGTCATCGGCTATGCCGTACCGCGATTTAGCGCCGTCGAAGCTGAGCACAACAGGGGTTTTGATGGTGTGACGGTCGGACTTGGCGATGTCAACACCGGCAGCGGTCAGTTTCTCGGCGATTATCTCGCCCACTTTGTCTATGCCGATTTCCGATAGGAAGACTACCTCTTCGCCGTTGGATGCCAACTCCGACGCCGCCCTGAGCAACACGCCGCCAGGTTGTATCGACGTGGGGTTGCCGTTCCTGAATCCTATCTCAAGCCACGACTCTCCTATGACTATTATTTTACCTTTCATTGGTGGTATTGGGTGTGGATGCAATTATTTACGTTGGGAAAGGCCGTGGCCCATATTCAGGATGTCTTCTGTCATATATTCCGTGATATTTTCCATTGTCCCTTTTAGCCTTTTGCCTTTTCTAAGGGCAAAGTTACTAATTTTTGCAAATACGTTGAAACTATATCACCATATTTTCATCCCACCTCGAGCGGCGGGCTTTGTCTTGTTGTCAAAATCGTAAGATTGTCCATCATTTTATACTGTTTATCCATTTTCACCAATGCGCTTCCTCACTATTTTTGCATCTAATTTTTCAAACCTAACATTCTACATCTCTCATGAAAAAATTGCTTTGCCTGCTGCCGGCGATGCTGGTATCCGTGATGCCTTTGGCAGCAAGGTCTTATGTGGTCAAGTCGCCCGACAAGGCTTACGAGCTGAAGGTCAATGCCGGAGAGGGCGCCACTTCCTATTCGGTGGATTACAAAGGTAAAACCATCATCAACTCGTCGGCCATCGGATTGGTGGATGCCGACGGCAGCATCATCGGCGCGGGAACTGTATCCTCGACCAAGAAGTTGTCGCACAAGGGCTCAATCGACGTCGTGGTAGGCAAAAACGACCGCCTCGCCGACAACTACAACCAATTGGCTATCGTCTACGACAACGGCGACTACACGCTCACTCTGCGCGCCTACAACGAGGGCGTTGCTTTCCAATGGTCGCTCAACTATAATCGCGACATCACAGTGGCTACCGAACTATTCAATGCCGACTTCGGCGCACGGCCGGTCAAGGTGTTCTACCCGCAATGCGAAACTCGCAGCTGGCAAGAAAATGACTTGAAACGCCAGCCCCACATCATCAACCAAGCTTACCGCAACTTCGAACGCGAATACAAGGTCTACGATAGCATCACTGCCATCCCCGACAGCGCCATTAGCACCACGCCGGCGCTCTTCGCCCTCCCCGACAGCAAGGTCAAAGTAGCCATCACCGAGGCCAATGTCTACGACTACCCGGGGCTATACCTGCAGCCGGCCGGTGGCGAAACGGTCAAAGGCCACTGGGCGGCTTTCCCGAAGTCGGTGCTCGACAGCGACTCCACCAATGGCAAGCAATATTACTCGATGCACCTGGTAGAGACGCGCGAGGATTTCATCGCTCGCATTAACGGCACAAGGTCGTTGCCGTGGCGTATTGTAATCGCCGCCGACCGCGACATCGACCTGCTCAACAACGAAATCGTCTACCTCCTCGCCGACCCGTGCGAAATCGAGGATACTTCGTGGATAAAGCCGGGGGCAAGTGCCTGGGAATGGTGGCACAAAGGCATGATTGAAGGTGTCGACTGCCCCGTAGGCCTATCCAATCTGTCGTTCGATTTTTACAAGCATTATGTCGACTGGGCCGCGAAGAACGGCATTCCGTACATGACGTTAGACGCTGGTTGGTCGGAAAGCTACCTTGCCCGGCTGTGTGAATATGCCAAGAACAAGGGGGTGGGCATATTCGTATGGACCTGGGCAAGCTGCCCGCTCGAGGCGCCCTACGACTGGATTAAGAAAATGAAAAGCATGGGGGTCAGCGGCTTGAAAATCGACTTCTTCGAGCGCAACGACCAGATAGCCATGCGTTGGCAACGCCAGCTCGCTCGACGGGCTGCCGACGAGAAGATGTTGGTTCTTTTCCACGGCTGCCCCGTTCCCTCCGGACTCGGCCGCACTTTCCCCAACGTGCTCGGCTACGAGGCCAACCGCGGGCAGGAGTGCAATTTCTGGGACCACACTATCTCTACGCGGCACCACTGTACTTTCCCCTTCATACGTTTGCTGGTCGGACCCACCGACTTCACTCCCGGTTCGCTGCGGCAGGTCACTGAAGCCGAGTTCCGCCCCCGCGACATCAAGGACACCCCGCCAATGTCGCGCGGCACTGTAGCCCAGGAGATGGCGCTGTTTGTGGTCCTCGACCAATGGATTGCCACGATTTGCGACTCTCCGTCGGAATATGCCAAATACCCCGAACTGGAACGCTTCGTCTCCTCTGTCCCGGTCACATGGAACGAGACGCATCCTATCGACGGCGAAGTTGGCGAATTTATCATCACCGCAAAACGTAAAGCCGACCAATGGTACATCGGCGCGATGACCTCCGAAAAAGCCCGCGATTGCCGCGTGGTTCTCGACTTCCTTAAGAAAGGCACAACCTACGACGTGGAAATCATAGCCGACAGCGCCGACTCTGAAGCCTATCCCCGCCATTACGACATCATACGCTCCGCCGTCAAACATGGCGACACTCTCAATCTTTCGCTCGTTGCCGGCGGCGGCGCCGTGGTCAAACTGACTCCCCGTAAATAGCTAAGCAAAACCCTACAAAAGCCATCGAGCCTCCGCCGCTCCTCCATGAAGCGCCGTAGGCTCGATGCATTTTATACCCCGTCAATTCTCGACGTTTAATCCAACTCGAGCGGCGTATACTCCATGCCCCACGCTTCAGCTACTGCCTTGAAGGTGATAGCGCCGTCTACTATATTGACTCCTTCTGCAAGCCCTTTATCGGCCTTGCACGCTTCGCGCCAACCCATGTCGGCGAGTCGCAACGCATAGGGCAACGTCGCGTTGGTCAACGCCATTGTCGACGTGTAGGGCACTGCCCCGGGTATGTTGGCCACTGCATAATGGATGATTCCTTCTACCTCGTAGACTGGATCGGAGTGGGTGGTAGCATGCGAGGTCTCAAAGCACCCTCCCTGGTCGATTGCCACATCCACCACCACCGAACCTTTGCGCATCAGTGGCAACATATCGGCGGTAAGCAATTTCGGCGTCTTCGCTCCCGGTATCAGCACCGAACCAATCACCAAATCGGTAGTGGGCAATTCCTGCTCAATATTGTGGCGCGAGGAGAAGAGTGTCTTGACATTCTTAGGCATCACTTCCGACAGGTGGCGCAACGTGGGCAACGAAATGTCGGTAATGGTGACATCGGCGCCCAATCCGGCCGCCATCAATGCCGCATTGCGTCCCACTACGCCGCCGCCCAGCACCAACACTTTAGCGGGCTTTACTCCCGGCACTCCGCCAAGTAGCACTCCCCGGCCGCCCTGCGGCTTCTCAAGGAATCGACACCCTTCCTGCACCGACATGCGCCCTGCAACTTCGCTCATGGGTATCAACAGCGGCAAACCGCCTTGGCTCCCCTTCACTGTCTCGTAGGCTATACATGTGGCGCCCGATGCTATCATGGCTTCGGTAAGCTCCCGGTCGCTCGCAAAATGAAAATAAGTGAATATCACCTGACCGCGCTTCACCAGCTTGTATTCCGGCTCTATCGGTTCTTTCACTTTCACTATCATCCCGGCGATAGCATACGTCGACTCTATGTCGGGCAATATCTCAGCTCCGGCCTTGATATACTCTTCGTCGGCAAATCCGGAGCCTTCGCCGGCGCTCTGCTGCACGTACACACTATGGCCGTGCTTTACTAATTCATTGACTCCCGATGGCGTCATGCCCACTCGGTTTTCATTGTTCTTAATCTCTTTGGGAATACCGATAATCATGGGAAAAGAAATTTAAGGCGTACGACAATATGTGAATTATTCCATATCCCCAAATTTACACTAAAATCGCAATTTTGCAAACTCTATTCCCCGATTTTTTTGCATTTTTTTTGCCGAGCATTTTTCGCCAGAGCCGCCTAAATCTGAGCCGGCGTCGACTGGCTATTTGCCGGCCAGGCCTATTTGCCACTACGGCGATGAAGATATGTGTGCACGCAGCCCACGAATAGCGCGCCGCCTATGATATTGCCTATCGTCGCCGGGATGAGATTGTTGGTAAGGCACGTGTCTACGCTCAACCTCGCGCCCTCCATCATTGCCAACGGCAAGTAAAACATATTGGCTATGGAGTGCTCATAGCCCAATGCCACAAAGGCCATCACCGGCAACCAGCAACCCAATGCCTTTTCCACTAACGTATGGCCCGACAGAGCAAGCCACACCGCCAAGCACACCAACCAATTGGCTCCCATGCCTTTGACCATGACCACTGTCCATGCCATCGATGTCTTTGCCTCCCCTATCCCTATTATCGCGCTATGGTAGGGCTCTCCCGATGTTAGCCCGGCATAGTAGACGAACAGCCATGTGAACCCTACGGCGCCTATAAAGTTGCCTATGTACACTATCGACCAATTCCTCACTACTGCCGACAACGGATAGTCCCGCTTCATATATCCGGGCATGAGCAACGCATTGTTGCCGGTGAAAAGGTCCACGCCAAGCACCACCACCAGGATAAGCCCGATAGGGAACATCGCCCCGCTCAACAATCTCTGCAACGACGGATTGCCTGCCGTCAGCTCCGGGAAACCATATCCCACTATCAACGACAATATACCTCCTATCGCGATAAATGCCCCGGCAAGTATCGACGACACTATCAACGACAATGGCCTACGCAGCGTGCGGGCCACTTTGGCTTTGCCGGCGGCTATCGCGGCTTCGGTAATCTCTTCTGGGGTCTTTATCTGCATTTCTGTTTCTTGGTTTTTATCGGGTTGCTTAATTTCGGCTCACGAATATGGTATCGACCGTCTGGCGAACGTTGTACGGCGTTCCCGACACCCGTGCTCGTTTCGACCCGACATAATAGAATGACTGCTGGGTGTCCCACGAGGGATATTCGACACGCCGGGTGCTACCCGACGGTATTTCGGCTTCAATGCGGCGGGTCGACTGGTGGAATTGGCGCCCCTTGCCGTCGACATACTGCGTCGTTATCGTCAAGGATTGGATATCGTAATCGGTGTTGTTGCTCACGAACACTGTCTCGCGGCGGCTCCTCAGCGGTTTGTCGTAGCCGTAGAGCTTCACCTGCGCGCTGTCGGGTATCACTACCGAATCCGCCTTTTCTATTGCTTGCTGCTCTACAGTGGCTGCCCGGCCGTTGACATTGGCCCGGATTGTGCGCTGCTTGCGCGCCGTCAGCTCTATCGACGCCGTCAACACCAATACTACAACCAACAGTATGCCATACTTCTGTCTCATAGGTAACGCGTGGTTAGGGGTGAATCTTTCGCTTCGGGATACACTCTCACCGCGCCGTCAAGATTGTCGGGACGGTTGTTGACTCTTACCACCGACATCCTGAACATATAAGGCAGAAACCGCCACAAGTTTACTTTCAGTTTGTTGGTGATGGGCTCCATTATCAAGCGGCCGTCGTCTGAAAGCGTCAGCGTGAAACGCTTCGGCTTCGACAATATCCCGGAAGTCGACTCTGTGGTATATATCCGCGCATCATAACTGTTATTGCGCCCTAAGGCCGTGCACACTCCCATCACCGTGCCGGGCAATATGTTGCGGTCGGGGCTTTCGAGCACTATTATCCGATGGAATATCGTGCCGCTGTCGGCCACGATTGCCATCATCCCTTCGCTCCCCGACGTGCGCCATACCCCTTCTATCGACGTCAACCCCCGCCCCTCTAAGTAGGCATCGGCGTTGATGACATTGATATCTTCGCGCTCGCCTGACACCGACTCAAGATACTTCTCAAGCTCATCGGGTGCCGCGCTTATCGGCTCTGCCTTAAGCATCGTTGCTATCGCTATGACTATCAGTACGATTCGCTTCAGCATTGTCATCCAATCACTTACAACCGCCCAAACTTATATGTAAAACCGAAGCTCAACACCTCGCGCAACTGCCACTTATGCCACTTGGTGTCGTCGCGACGCCCGGTCATGGAGTCGTAGCGCAAATGGGCATAAATCTGCGTCGACAGGAATCGGTTGATGCCAAACGACAACGTATTCTCCCAGTCGCCTTGCACATATTCGTAGTTGGTGAACGCCGTCAGGCGGGAATAGAGTTTTATATTATACGCTATGTTCCACGTCATGTTACAGTCGATATTGCTACCATACTGGCTCTTGGTGACATGCCCTTCTTCGATGCCAAATATTCTCTCGTCCATCTTGTCGTTGGTGCATATCTTCAAGTTGTAGGACAACGGGGCTACGGAGGCGTTGGCCTTAAACTTCCCCGACTTGCTCGCATAATTGTAGGTCATACCAAGACCCACGTTCAATTCGCCCGGCGACAAGAACGATGCCGCCAATGTCTCGGTATTCTTGTGATAGTTATTGAGCAGCTGGGTCTTAAACTGCAGCGTGGCAGAATAATACCACCGCTTGGCCGCTTTCACACCAAATTTGCTGTTTACCTGGAATATGTCCTCCGATATGCTATAATTGCGCAAGGAGTCGTCGGGTGCGCTGTTCAACCCCAATTTGTACTGTATAGTATTCTCAAACAGCAAGTTGGGATGGAACGCTTGGTTCAGGCGCACGTTGTACACGCCTTGGATTATCATATTCAAGTTGTTGTTGCCTCCTTGATACCAGTTGGGCGAGTTATACGTCTGCGAGAACTGCAACCACACATCAAACTGCTGCAACCAATGCATCTTTTTCACCTGGAGCGCATCTACGGTGCCTTTCACTTTCGACTGGTCAACCGCTATCTCTTCGACGGTGATGCGCGCGGTGGTCGGGTCCACAAAGGCACGGAAGCGCTTCGGCGCCTCGGGCAACGTGTTGATATTGTATTTCACCTTGCTGAGGTTGTCTATCATATAGCGCTGCTTCATCCGCTGATAACGCTCGAATGTAATCTTGCGGTCGTTAGCCCAGTCTATCGCACTCGGCGCCGTCTTTGCCTTAGCCTTTATCTGGCTACTGTCGCCCGACAGCTTGATGTTATATTCGTCATACACCATCGGCAAATAAAACGTCATCGGAAGCATGCGGTCGCTCACATCTATCGTCGTGTCTATCTTCAACTTTCTCTCCGCATTGGCGATGCTGTCCATGTCGAAATAATCAACCCACTCATCATCGCCCACAGGCTCCGGCTCACGTAGCGAAGCATCCTCCGCGACCGTCTCCTCCAGCCATCGGCCGTTGACAAATCGATATTTCTTTGTCACCTGCCCGCTCATGCTCTCCGTCATGGCTATCAGCACTATCAGCAGGCAATATAATCGCGTTAACATAGTCTTCATTTTCCTATCTGCTTGCTTTATGTGTAAAACAATCTTTTTTATTCCAACCTTCTTCTTTGGTTGACGCGAAATTTTTTCACAAAGATAGTAAATAATATGGAATTTTCGTAACTTTGCAAATCTTTATTAAAGACTCGGACTCGCCTCGTTTTTTTGGCTCATTGTCCGTTTTATTGCAACCGTTAAAACTTTTTTCTGATGATAGATAAAATCAACCTCCTCAAGTCGGAAATCAATGGGCTCTCTGCCGCCAACGAGGCCGAAGTCGAAGCTTTGCGTGTGAAATATCTTAGCAAAAAAGGCGAAATTTCTCTGCTTTTCAACGACTTCCGCACAGTCCCCGCCGACCAAAAGAAGGCTATCGGCCAAGCGCTCAACGATTTGAAAAACTTTGCCACCGAACGCATCAACTCGCTGCGCGACGCCCTCGCTTCTGTCGACTCCGGATTAGACGGCATCGACCTTACACGCACTCCCGCGCCTATTAAACTCGGCTCGCGCCACCCGCTCTCCATCGTGCGCGAAGAAATCATTTCCATATTCCGACGCCTCGGCTTCAATATCGCCGAAGGCCCGGAGATTGAGGACGACTGGCACGTGTTTGAATCGCTCAACTTCGCTGCCGACCATCCCGCTCGCGACATGCAGGACACTTTCTTCATCCAACGAAGCCCCGACGTCCTGCTCCGCACCCACACTTCGTCGGTCCAAACTCGCGTGATGGAAAACTCCCGCCCGCCTATCCGCATCATCTGCCCGGGACGCGTTTACCGTAACGAAGCTATCTCGGCTCGAGCACACTGCTTCTTCCACCAAGTAGAGGCCCTCTATATCGACAAAAACGTGTCCTTCGCCGACCTGCGCCAGACTCTCCTCTACTTCGCCCGCGAAATGTTCGGCCCCGACACCAAAATCCGCCTACGCCCAAGCTACTTCCCATTCACCGAACCTTCGGCCGAAATGGACATCTCTTGCGACCTCTGCGGCGGCAAAGGCTGCTCTTTCTGCAAAGGCACCGGCTGGGTAGAAATCCTCGGCTGCGGTATGGTCGACCCCAATGTCCTTGAAGCTTGCGGCATCGACTCTAAAGTATACTCTGGCTTCGCTCTCGGCATGGGCATCGAACGTATCACCAACCTCAAGTATCGTGTCAAGGACTTGCGCATGTTCTCCGAAAACGATGTCCGTTTCCTCGAAGAATTTATCGACGCATAGTATTCCCCAACAGGCGGACCGACCCCGAGCCTCATCCTTCACTTACCCATTCACCCTCCAATCATGCCGAGCTTCTCACAAGTGTTGTGCGTAGGTGCCGGTGGCGCCATCGGTGCTATCTGCCGGTTCCTTTTCCAATGCTGCTTCTCCGGCTCTTCCCACAAGCAATGGGCCGTCGTCGCCATCAACTTGGCAGGTAGCGCTTTGATTGGGGCCGCATGGGCCGCCGTTGCACGCTACGGCGCGTCGACGATGCTCAACCAATGGATTATCGCCGGACTGCTCGGCGGGTTCACCACTTACTCCACTTTCGCTTTCGACAGCTTCGACCTCTTCCGCAACGGCCGTTTCGTCGAAGCTTTCCTCTACATTGCCGTCTCTCTTGTCGGCGGTTTATTGCTTTGCGCTCTCGCTTTCTCTTTTACTGAAAAGTTGCTCAAATAATGACCTTAAAAGAACGATATGCAGCCGTCATGCAGCGTTTCGCCGAGGCTATGCCTGCGCCTCAAACCGAGCTCAATTACGACTCGCCTTTCCACCTCCTGCTTGCCGTAATACTCTCGGCGCAATGCACCGACAAGCGCGTCAACTCTGTCACGCCTGCCCTTTTCGAGGCTTTCCCCACCCCCTCAGATTTGGCCGCCGCTACGCCCGACGACGTGTTCCCCTTCATCAAATCGGTTTCTTACCCCAACAACAAAGCAAAATCGCTTGTCGGCGCCGCTCGTACTCTCGTCGAACGTTTCAACGGCGAAATGCCCGACAACATCGACGATCTCATGGAGCTGCCTGGCGTTGGACGTAAAACCGCCAACGTAATGCTGGCCGTGGTATTCAACCGCGCCGCTATGGCTGTCGACACCCACGTGTTCCGCGTCAGCGAACGCATCGGCCTAACCACCAACTCCAAGAACCCGCTCCAAACCGAACGCGCCCTCGTCAAACACATTCCACAAGACGACATCCCTCGTGCCCACCATTGGCTAATCCTCCACGGCCGATATGTCTGCAAAGCACGCCGTCCCGACTGCCTCAACTGCCCTATTACCGACCTTTGCCGGTACCACAACAACGAATCTCGCTCTGCCTCTAAGATTTAACTGTTTCTACCATGGAATCCACCTTCCTTTTCATAATTGAAGCAATCGGCACATTCGCCTTCGCTATCAGCGGTATACGGCTCGCCGCATACAAAAACTTCGACCTGTTCGGTGCCTACACCATTGGTCTCGTCACCGCTATCGGAGGCGGCACTCTCCGCGACATCCTCCTCGACATTCCCGTATTCTGGATGCAGACATGGGTTTACCTTGCCATTACTGGCCTCGCTCTTGGCATCGTAATCCTCTTCCGGCGCATCCTAATCAGCATGAACCGGATGCTTTTCATTTTCGACACTGTCGGTCTCGCCCTTTTCGTCGTCATCGGCATCCAAAAAACCCTCGCCATCGACTACCCTATGTGGGTCGCTATGGTCATGGGCGTCATCACCGGCTCATTTGGCGGCGTCGTTCGCGACATCCTCATCAACGAAGAACCACTATTCTTCCGCAAAGACATCTACGCCACTGCTTGCCTCGCCGGAGGCTTCGGCTACTGGGGTAGCACCCTCATAGGCTGGAACGACGTCACCTCGCAATCCCTCTGCGCCCTCATCGTCATAATCCTCCGCATCGGAGCCCTACGCTACAACTGGTCTCTCCCACAACTCCACTACTTCCCCAACAAAAAATAGCACCCACCACCCCTCCTCATCCACCCATCCACCCACCTCCCATCCTTCCACCTCCCATCCTCCCCATCCCACCGCCACGCCCCATTATCTCTCGATTAATCCCGATAATTCTCGATTAATCCCGATAAATCCCGCGCCCCGCCTCGCCATCTTGGTTCTGTGTAGAGGCTTTAGCCTCGCCCGCCGCCTCGTACACCACCTCGCCAACCTCCCGCCGCCTCGTCCACCTTATACGACTTATACCTCGCCCCAACACCCCACCCAACACAAAAAACTTCCAAAATGTCAATGTCCTCTTTCTCACAAAATTACACCGACATTTAAACACTATTGCGCCAAAATCGCACACTCAATTCGTTAAATTTTGTTTACACCCCGGCATCCGCCCCACCGACGACAACTCGAGCAGCTTCCGCCGCGACGCCAATTATGCGGGGGCAACCCCCTCACTCTCCCACTTCCCGACGAAGGTGATACCCGTTGCGCAACGCCTCAAAACGGATGGCAAAGTCGGGATAGCATGCAGCTTCACGCAGCATTGCCGTATCCCTCAGCGGGTCGTACGACGTCGCTATCGCCGCCGCTGTCACTCGCTCTGCCGCACCGGCCGGTATGTGTGGCCGCATACGGTAGCCTATACCGTAGGCCTCACATATAGCGTTGATTACCATGGCAGTAGCGCGTATCTTCCCATTTAGTGAATAACCTGCTATATGGGGCGTGGCTATCGTGGCAAGCTGTAGCAGCCGTGGCGATATCGTCGGCTCCCCTTCCCAACAGTCGATCACCGCATCTCCTATCGTGCCATTTTCAAGTGCCGCTATCACGTCGGGGGTGTCCACTATTGGCCCGCGAGCCGAGTTGATTAGCACAGCCCCGCGACGCAACTTGCGCAACAGCTCGCCATTCACCATGTGGTGCGTGGCATATTCGCCTACCGTAGTATGTGGCACATGCAACGTCACGACATCCACCTGCGGCGCCATTTGATCCAACGGGATGCTCTCGAATCCCGGCTCCGCCAAAGCCCGTATAGGGTCGCATTTGAACACTCGCATCCCCAATTGCGCCGCCCAGTCTGCCACTATGCTCCCCACATGCCCTACTCCCACTACTCCTATCGCCTTCCCCGACAAGCCCTCGGGATAGATACTTAGCAGCGAGGCCATTACATATTGCGCTACGGCCG
>JAQXRH010000079.1 GCA_029218425.1 Bacteroidales bacterium
TGCAATGCCTCTAAATACTCTTTTTTCTTACGACTTCGCACCACAATCATAGGGTAATCATGGCGAGTGAGGATGTAGTTGACCATCAGTCGGGCAATACGTCCGTTACCATCTTCAAACGGATGAATACGAATGTACCGATAATGGAATATCGCGGCAAGTTCTATTGGAGTGAACTTCCCCGATCTTTCTGCATCGTTGTACCAATCGATCAAATCGCTCATCAATGCAGGAGTCTCTTCTGGGGTAGCGTATTCAAATCGGTCACCATAACGAGTGATTACAGAGTTAGGACGAGTTTTGTATTGTCCTGCATGAATGACGTAGCTCGTCTGAACACCTCCTGGCAGAGTGCGATATACTGTGTAATCCTCTCGCAAGAGGGTTTTATGCAACGTTCGTATAAAATGCTGTGTCAAAGGAGTCTCTTTAAGTAGTGCCTCCTCCTTCATCATTTTCAAACCAACATTGCTGGCAGTCATTTCGTGAACATCACGAACATCAGCCTCGCCAACTATCTTTCCAAACAGGAGTAATATCTCTGTCTGTCCATAAGTCAACGTATTACCCTCAATGTGGTTACTATTATAGTTGAAATCAATAGTGAATCGGCGGCTAAGCATTTCTCTGTCTCTATCAGACAAGGGCAGCAAAGCGTTCCATTCGTTCATTACTTCTTCTATACTTTTCATATATATGGTTTTTTGCAAGAATTTACATTAAAAGGTTTATGACGTCAACCTTTATTGAGTGCAAAGTTGCAAAAATTCCATCAAATAATAGTAATGTAATACACAAAAAGGTGTATCCCAATAACCTTTTTTAGCATTTATTGGCATTCTTGTGCTATTCCAAAACGTTCACGTGTATTTATAACGTATTGATAGACAGCAGTGTTTATATTTGAAGAAGAGATATTGAGGGTGATAGGGGCGGAGTGACGTGCGGCGGCGCTGACGGAATTATAAGATTTATAAGACTTATAACTTATAAGACTTATAAGGGATGCATGTGTCGTATGTGTTACGAAATGTGACATTTGAGGGGGAAAAGTTGGAATTTGGGATTTTAAATATTACTTTTGTAGAAAATTGAATTTGCATTTCCTTTTGTAGCGCAGCAGTTGCTACTAAATATCATATTTTTGGGACGTTTCCTTTTTGTTACTATCTAAAAATTTAAGCCATGACAAGAATTTACTTTTGCATTGCAATGATGCTGGGCATGCTGTTGGGATTGCCGACAGTATCGGCTGGCACGCTCGACACCGATGGTTATCCGATAATGTATCTGCGCGGCGAGCAGACCGACGGTTGGGCGGCGCAGGATGCTTACAAGTTCAGCCGCAACGGCGATACGTATACGTTGCATCTTGAATCTTTGAACGGCGAGTTTAAGATATCGGACGATGATTGGCAATTGAATTACGGAAGCAGCAGCATAACGAATATCTCGACGTCGATGGCTGTGCCCGCCGAGCCTAACGGGCCTAATTTCAATGCTATGGGGCTTACCGATGTCACCATCGTCTTCGACATAGTGATGAACGCCTATGGCAGCAGTTTGTCGCCTACGACCATCAAGATAACGGCTACGGGAAGTGGAAGTGGAAGTGGCAGTGGCGGTAGCACTATCACCGACGGTGCGTCGGGCACATTGCCGTTGTTGCATATCAATGTGTACCAGACCGACGCCAACGGCGAATTTATCCTTGATATTGATGGGAATAAGATATTTGACAACTCGGTGATAGACAAAGACTTGGCGCATAAGAATTATTTCAAGGGCGAGTATTGGCTCGATGTCAACGATTGCCAGTGGCTTATCGACCAGGGGGCCAAGTCGGTAGGCTCGGCAGAAGAGCCGTTGGCGTTGCAGATAAAGGCTCGCGGCAATTTCACTCGTATAGCCTTTGCCAAGAAGCCGTTCAAGTTGAAATTGGACAAGAAGCAGAACTTGTTGAATATGAATATCAACGGAGGCAAGTCGAAGCATTGGGCGATACTTGCCGGCGCCGACGACAACATGGGCTATCTGCGCAATATCGTAGGGTTTAATCTCGGAGAGCGGATAGGCTTGCCGTGGACACCGCGCCAGCAGCCCGTAGAGGTCATAATCAACGGCGATTACCGCGGGTTGTATTTCCTTACCGAGTCGATACGCGTGGGCGATGGACGAGTGCCCGTCGAAGAGCTTGACGACAACTGCGAGGACCGCACACTGGTGTCGGGCGGATATATCGTGGAATTGGACAACTATGATGAGCCGGAAGAGTCGCAGATACAGATGGCAGAGAAAGGGCAGTCGGACCAGTATAAAGACCTGTTGCGCATCACGTTTAACACCCCCGAGGTGTATTCGGCATTGCAGCGCCGCTTTGTCAAGGACCAGTTCACCGCCATCAACGATTTGATAGGAGAGAATTCCGACGACATGTGGAGGTACATTGACATCGACGATCTTGCGCGCTATTACATAGTGGAAGAGGTGATATCGCACACCGAGTCGTTCCACGGTTCGACGTATATGTTCCGCGACCGCGGTGAGGGGCAGAAGTGGCATTTCTCGCCGTTGTGGGATTGCGGAAATGCGTTCAACGGCTACACCGACGCCTATTTCTACGATTGCGATCCGTTTGGCAACACGTGGATACCGTCGTTGAGGATGAACGACACGTTCAACGCCAAGGTGAAAGAGACATGGCAATGGTTCATGGGCGTCAATGGCGGCTACCAAGGCATCATTGGAGATATCGACACGTTCTGCCAGCATGTGGCCGAAGCGGCAAAAGCCGATGCAAAGCGATGGCAGGGAGCGCCTGTGCCCTATGGTGGACAGGATGTGGCGGATAATAGCGACATGGAGTCGCGCCGCGATGCGGTGGTGCGCCATCTCAACGCTAAGGTCAACTGGTTGGCCCAGCAGGCCGATTTCGGTCAGATAGGAGGCGATTATGCCGAGCCGGCGCGCGACACTACCGAGGCGATGCCGTTGCCATCGTATGCCTGCGAGCCCAACCCCGAGAATATCATAAGCGCATATTTCATCGACGACACAGCTACGCCGTGGACCACGGTGAATGCTTACGTCTACGGAGCGTCGGTCGATGGGGTAGAAAATAACGAGATATTTGGCATATGGCCCGGAAGCGCTATGGAGCCTACCATAGTCGACGGCAAGGCGGCATTTAAGATAGTAAGCGAGCCGGAGCATAAGCCGGCAGAGAATGCGAAGATTATATTCAATTCCGAGCAGGGCAGCGTGCAGAGCTCTACGTTCACGTTGGTGAGCGGGAATGTGTATTACCGTTCGGGCAAGCAGACCGGGGTTGACGCCGTGGTAGTAGATGTTGAGGCCGCGTCGGAGTATTACGACGTGATGGGCCGCAAGGTTGCAGAACCAGTAGCCGAGGGCGTGTATATCGTTCGCACCGGCGACAAGGTCAGCAAGGTGATAAGATAGCCAAGCAGGCAATCCCGGGGAGGGGAGCTCCCTGGGATTGCACTGTTGTAAAAAGGGGTGGCGCTGAAGCGTGATTAAGGATTGCGCAGGGGCGACAGGGAAGCGCATAGGTGCGCGGATGCATAAAGCGTAAAAATCGAATATATAAAAGTGAAAAAATCAATCATTTAATAAAGTTTCCATGAGAAAAATTTTGTTATTATTAGGGTGCTTTCTAAGCGTATTAGGAATGTGGGGCGAAACAAAAGACCCGGAGGGATATCCGGTGCTATATATTCGCGGAGCTAATTTTGGATGGAACACGTTTAGTGATGCAAATAGATTCGACCGCGAGGGGAATGTGTATACGTTGAAATTGCCAAGTCTTAGCGGAGAGTTCAAAATAGCTGATGATGGGTGGACGAATGTGAATCATGGGGGAGTAACTGTGTCATCGTTTAACACGTATACTTTTACTAAAAGTGGAAATGCTAACGCAAGTAATTTGTCGAATGTTAAGATAAGTTTCACGCTTGACAAAGACAACATACCGAATAATTTGCAAGTAAAGTTTGAAGAAGCGACAGCGGAGCCGGAGCCGGATCCGGGGCCGGTTGTGGAGTATCCCACGCTATATATTCGCGGAGCTAATTTTGGATGGAACACGTTTAGTGATGCAAATACGTTTACCCGCAAGGGGAATGTGTATACGTTGACATTGTCGAGCCTTAACGGAGAGTTCAAAATAGCTGAAGCTGATTGGGCAGGAACGAATTATGGGGAAGTAACTGTGTCATCGTTTGGCACGTATACTTTTAAAAAGAGTGGTGGAAATGCTAACGCAAGTAATTTGTCGAATGTTAAGATAAGTTTCACGCTTGACAAAGGTAACATACCGAATAATTTGCAAGTAAAGTTTGAAGAGACGACATCGGGGCCGACTCCGGGGCCGGAGACGATGGCGCCGTCGGGGACATTGCCGGTGCTGTATATCAATGTGTATCAAGTCGATGCCAACGGCGCGCCGGTGGTTGATGGCCAAGGAAATAAGGTGCTTGACAACAAGGTGATAGACAAGGACTTGGATCATAAGAATTATTTCAGCGGCGAGTATTGGCTCGATGTCAACAATTGCCAATGGCTTAAGGATCTCGGAGCAGTGTCGGTAGGGTCGGAAGCGTCACCGTTGCCACTCGAAATCAAGGCACGAGGCAACTATACCCGAACGGCCTTTTCGAAGAAACCCTTCAAGCTGAAATTGGGAGCAAAGCAGAACTTGCTAAACATGAATGCCAATGGCGAGCCGTCGAAGCATTGGGCGATATTGGCGCATGCCGACGACTCTTATGGTTATATGCGCAACTTTGTGGGCTTCAGATTGGGCGAGATGATAGGCTTGCCGTGGACACCGCGCCAGCAACCCGTGGAGGTGGTAATCAACGGCGATTACCGCGGATTGTATTTCCTTACCGAGTCGATACGCGTGGGCGACGGGCGAGTGCCTATCACCGAGCTTGGCGACGAAGTGAGCGATCCGGCACTGATATCGGGCGGCTATCTTATAGAGCTTGACAACTATGATGAGCCGGAAGAGTCGCAGATACAGTTGGAGGAGAAAGGCCAGGGTTTGAATAATCAAATTAAAGATAAATTGCGCGTGACGTTTAATACCCCCGAGCTGTATTCAACATTGCAACGCCGATTTGTCAACGACCAGTTCACCACCATGAACGATTTGATAGGAGCGAATTCCGATGACCTGTGGAAATATATGGATTTGGATGATGCCGCAAGATATTATGTAGTAGAAGAGATATTGTCGCATTATGAATCATATCATGGTTCGACGTATATGTTCCGCGACCGAGGCGAGGGGCAGAAGTGGCACTTCTCGCCATTGTGGGACTGTGGAAATGCGTTCAATGGAAGTACCAGCGACTATTTCTATAATTGCGACCCGTATGGCAACACGTGGATACCGTCGTTGAGGGTAAATAATAAATTCAATGACAAGGTGAAAGCCACGTTCCAATGGTTCATCAACAAGGCTGTAGATGGAAGCGCGAGCCCATATGAGCGATTGCAGACCGAGATAGATGCTTACGTATCGCATATCAAGGTTGCCGCATTGCAAGATGTGAAGCGATGGGGAGGAGCAGCGAAGCCGAACTCCGACAATGCAACCGATGTCGTCAACAATAGCGATATTGAAAACGACAAGGCCAATGTTAAGAGCCGCCTGAATGATAAGATAAATTGGCTGAAAGGCCAATGGGGCAGCGCGAAACTTGATGAGCCGGCACGTGATACCACCGAGGCGGCGCCACTGCCCGATTATGCCAAGGAAGGGGATGTCCCCGCTACATATGATATATATATTCTCGGAACCGACACAAATTGGGAAGCGAGAGATAGCCATAAGTTTACCTGCGAGGGGGATGTGTATAAGTTGACATTGGAGAGCCTCGACGGAGAGTTCAAGATAGCTGATGCTAATTGGGAAAATGTGCAGTACACCTACACCGATGCTACTATTTCAGCCGACGGGACATATACATTTAAATATAGTACTACTGAAGGAGAGAATACAAAAGCGTCGGGATTGAAAAATGTGACAATCAGTTTCACATATGACAAGAGCAATCCGCAAGGGGACTTGACCGTTGTGTTTACGCAAAATGCGACTCCCGATCCGGAGCCGACGGCGGCTTATTATGTGTATTTTGATAATACTGGAAATTGGGAGCAACCGTATGTGCATGCGTGGGATACGAACAATGGCAATGCAAATTGTACGGCAAAGGGTAGTTGGCCGGGAGATGCTATGACGAAACTTGAGAGCGGGTTGTGGTATTGGGAATTGCCGGAAGGTAAGAATGTCCCGACAATGATAATCTTCAATCCGGGAGGCGATAATGGCAAGACCGGCGATCTTACATTTGTAAATAAAGCGACATATAAGGCCGATGGAAGCTATACCGGAGGCGAGATAGTTACGCCGCCGGTAAATCCGCCGGTGTCGGAGCTGAAGCCTACGGGAACGCTGCCGGTGCTTTATATCAATGTTTATACCGATGCTACTCACTCCACTTTGCAGCCGGAGATTATTGACAAGAACCTCGCACATAAGAATTATTTCAGCGATGCCGAATATTGGCTCGATGTGAACGGCTGTCAGTGGCTTATGGATCTTGGTGCCGCTTCGGTCGGCTCGGAAGATGCTCCGCTGCCTCTCGAAATCAAGGCACGCGGCAACTTCACCCGCAAAGGGTACTCGAAGAAGCCGTTCAAACTCAAACTCGGGAGCAAACAGAACCTTCTCAACATGAATGCCAACGGCGCCAAATCAAAGCATTGGGCGATATTGGCTCATGCCGACGACTCTTATGGGTATATGCGCAACTTTGTGGGATTTAGATTGGGCGAGATGATAGGACTCCCCTGGACTCCGCGCCAGCAGCCGATTGAGGTGGTAATCAACGGCGACTACCGCGGCATCTACTTCCTTACGGAATCGATACGCGTGGGCGACGGGCGAGTGCCTATCACCGAACTTGACGACAATGTAAGCGACCCCGCATTGGTATCGGGCGGCTACCTTGTGGAGCTCGACAACTACTACGACGACTGCACATTCGCTTTGAAAGATGCGTCAAACAGCAACCAATATGAGCATTACGGCGACCTGATGGTCACGGCTGACACTCCGGAGATATATTCCGACCTTCAGCTTCGCTTTGTAAAGGAGCAGTTCACCAAGATGAACGACCTTGTCAATTCAAGCGACGACAGCGAACTGTGGAGCTACATGGACCTCGACGATGCCGCACGCTACTATGTGGTGGAGGAAATACTCTCGCACTACGAGGCATATCACGGCTCGACCTATCTCTTCCGCAACCACGGCGAAAACCAGAAATGGCATTTCTCGCCGCTTTGGGACTGCGGGCACGCATTCGACGGGCCTACCGACCAATTTTTCCCGGCATGGAATGTGCCCGGGACAACCTACGGCAATACTTGGATCGGCAACAATTCCGGAAAAGGTTTGCGAAGCAAATCGAAGTTCATGGACAAAGTCAAAGATACTTTCCAATGGTTTATCAACAAAGAGGTAGACGGCAGCGCAAGCCCCTACGAACGGCTCCAGACCGAGATTGACGAATATGTAGCGCACGTAAAGGAAGCCGCCTTGCAGGATGCAAAACGTTGGAAAGACGCTCCCAAGCCCACCAATGAGTCAGACGTACGCGATGTCGTCAACAATAGCGATATTGAAAACGACAAGGCCAATGTTAAGAGCCGCCTGAATGATAAGATAAATTGGCTGAAAGGCCAATGGGGCAGCGCGAAACTTGATGAGCCGGCACGCGACACCACTCCGGCTGCCGAGCTTCCCGAATATGCCCAACCGGGTTATGTCCCCGTCACATATAATATATATGTGGTAGACGATGCCAATTGGGGCGCAGTGAATATGTTTGTATATATCAAAAATGGAGATAAGTTGAGTTTATGGCCGGGCGAGACGATGACAAAGGATGAAAATGTCATTGTCAACGGTCATAAAGGGGCTTACTGCTATACGTTACCCGAAGAGTACGGTGAAGCGTTAGTGATATTCAGCAACAATGGTAGCAATCAGTATCCCGGGGCAAATCAGGACGGTCTTGCGGTGAATAAGCGGAATATGGTGTTCTACACATCATCGAAGACATTTGAAGAGGTGGCATCATTGTCGTATCCGTGGTCTGCAACCTTGCCCTTGGTGAAGATTACGACGCCGGGATCCGCTGCTATTGGTTATGGCGATGCCGGAGCAGTTGAAAATGCTACATTTGAGATAGACGGCCTTGGACTGGATGGCGTGAGCGATATTTCAACTGCGCAGCCGGGTGCCGTCACCATCAAAGGCCGCGGCAAGAGCTATTGGGACACCTACGACAAGAAAGCTTATAAGTTGAAATTTGCCAACAAAGTGGCAGTGTTGGATATGCCGAAGAGCAAGCATTGGGTGCTTATGCCCTACGCCAACGATGCCGCCAACGGCTTGCTTACCAACTACGCCGCGCATGAGCTGTCGCGACTTATAGGATTGGAATGGACGCCGAAGATGAAGCCCGTAGAAGTGGTGCTCAACGGCGATTATATCGGGTTGTATTTCATTGCCGAGAATGTAAGAGCCGCTGCCGACCGCGTGCAGATTAATGACTATGGCGATACCGATGATTTGGGCAACCTGGTGTATAGCGAGGAGGACGACTTCCTGCTGGAATTTGGCAGCTCACTGACCAACGACGGTACGGAATTGTTCAATAGCTGGACTTCGGCCGACGGCTTCGCCAACAACTACATCACGTCGACGCCGGCTAAAGAGGATATCTATAAAAAGATTACCGCGGCTGAGGGCGACGCTATAGCGACACGTATCAATGACTATCTTGACGGGCATATCACCACGCTCCGCGACGCGATGGCTTATGCCAAAGCCCATCCCACGTCGGCATCGTGGGCCGATGTCATCGACCCCGAGCAGGCTGCGAAATTCTATATCGTGCAAGAGATTATGGACGATGCCTCATCGTTTGCCGACAACTACTATATCCACCACACTACGGGCAGCAAGTGGATGATGGGCCCGGTGTGGGACTTCGGCAATGCCTTCAGCAGCAACGGCACCAAGTCGAAGCTTATACATGAAGCCGACGGCTTTAAAGGCACATTTATCAAAGACCTGTATGCCAACCGCACCTTTGTGTGGATTGTAGGATACACTTTCGTGAAATTTGTGACCGGAGTAGCTCCGTCAAAGACCGTCGCACGAGCCAATGGCCAGCGCCGCATGAGCATGGGCGATCTGTATAGCAGTTATGATCCCGCGATGGCAGGTACGTTCAGCGAAGTGCAGAGCTCGATACAAGCTATGGCCGACGAGATAGAGGATGCCGTGGATAGCGATGCCGCCCGATGGCCGCAATATGCTGCGACCGGTGATGTGTCGTTCCGTCAGCGCGTGTCGAATTTGGAGGCCAACCTTACGCAGGCGCAGACCTATCTTGGCACTTCGGTAGCCGAGAGTGGTGCCGGGTGGACATGGAGCGATATCACTACCGATGTAGAAGCCGCTACCGTTGATGGCGACGGTGAGGTGGAATACTTCGACGTGATGGGCCGCAAGGTGGCAGAGCCGCAAGGTAGCGGTGTCTACATTGTGAAATGCGGCAGCAAGGTGAACAAAGTGCTTGTGAAGTGATAAGAGATGGCGGCGGGGCAAATGTAGATTGCTTTGCCCCGCCGCCGGTATCTTCGCCGCCGAAATAAAGGGAGGGTGCTATCATGATAGTCAACTGATTGGCTAAAATGATAGCACCCTCTTTAGTTTATATGGGCTTGGTCCGTGCGCTATGTGGGCTTGGTCGGTCGGTGCGCTATGTGGCTGGCACGGGCAGGCGGCGTGAGTTAGAAGTAGAAATTCATGGATTTGGGGTAGTAAAGCATGCCCGAACCTATCTCCTGTGCAGCGGTTTCGCCCAGGGAGTTGGTGACAATAGCCAGGGCGAAGCGCAACGCCGAAGCCGGGCCATTGCCGGTGATCAGAGTGTCGAGAGCTATGACGGGAGCGTCGCGCCATATGCCTTTGCCGGCCAATTTTTGAGTGCCGGGGTAGCCTGTGCATTCGCGGCCGTCGATGATGCCGAGCGGCCCGAGCATCATGGCGGGAGCGGCGCAGATGGCTGCTATTTTCCCGTTGTTGGCGTGGTGATCTTTAAGGAGAGTGCAGAGCGGGGCGTAGGCGGCAAGGTTGGTGGTGCCGGGAAGCCCGCCGGGTATTATGAGCCATTCGACATTGTCGAAGTCGGCATGGGTGAACAGCAAGTCGGCTTTGACAGGGATGCCGTGGGCACCGGTGACCATCGCGTCGGAGAGTATCGACACCGTCTTGATGTCCATGCCGGCTCGGCGCATCACGTCGACTACAGTGAGGGCCTCTATCTCTTCAAAGCCCGGAGCAAGGAATAAAAACGAACGCTTCATGATAGGTAGGAATTATTAATGAGGTTAAAAAAGGGTGATATATGTCTACGACAAATCAAGGTCCCCAGGTGGGGAATGTTATGGTTTTATATTTTCTATGAAGGTTAAACAAAGATAAGTAATTTTTGTTTGAAAAAAAATTATTATTTTTGGAAAAAATGCGAATTATGCCAAAGAACATATTTAATGCAGCGATAATGGCGTTGGGGATGCTGGCGATGGCAAGTTGTGGCGGCGCACGGCAAGGGGAGGTGTATACTACGATAGAGGGGAGCGTGTGGCACACCACCATGCGTGTCACCTATGGCGGCGCAGTCAATATGGAGGACTCGGTGATGGCTGTGGCAGAGCGTGTTGAGGCGTCGCTGTCGCCATTTATGGCACAGTCGCGCATATCGCGTATCAACCGCAATGAGGATATGGCAGTCGACGGGTATATAGCTACGGTGCTTGCCGAGTCGCAGAGGGTGAATAGGCTGTCGGGTGGGGCATTCGACCCTACGGTGGCGCCGTTGGTCAACCTGTGGGGCTTCGGCTACGAACAGGGGGTTGACGAGCCTACGCAGGCCGAAATAGACAGTTGCAGGCAGTTGGTGGGGATAGCCGATTGCCGCATAGAGGATGGGATGATGGTGAAGAAGTCGGGTGGCACTCAGTTTAATTTCTCGGCCATCACCAAGGGGTTTGGTATCGACCGTATAGCCGAGATGCTGCGAGGCCAAGGGGTGGAAAACTATATGGTGGAGATAGGCGGTGAAATAGCATTGCGTGGGGTGAACGCTCGTGGCGAGAAGTGGCATATACAGATCGACGCGCCCACGTCGGGCGTGGCCGACCACGACCGGTTGTGGGTGGTGGCGCTGTCGGATTGCTGTGTGGCCACTTCGGGCAACTATCGCAATTATCGCGACACAAGTCGTGGCCGTGTGGGGCATACCATCTCGCCGACAACGGGGATGCCGGTGATGGGCGAAGTGCTGTCGGCCACGGTTATCGCTCCTACCACGATGACGGCCGATGCGTTGGCAACGTCGCTGATGGCTATGGACGCGGCGGCTGGGTTGGCGATGATAGAGAACGAGCCTGGGGCTGAGGCATTGATTGTGGTGGATGCCGACGGCGAGAATCGTGTGCTGACCACAGGCGGCTTCCCTCCGAGGGTGGATGACGGCAAGTGAGGGCATGTGGCAGTAGATGGCCATTAGGTGGCAGTAGGAGGCAGTAGATGGCAGTAGGAGGCCATTATATGGCAGTAGTCACTGCCGAACCTAAATGTCGGGGGAATTGCAGCTTTAACATTTATTAATACATAAGTTGTTTTAAAATTACTATCTTCGTGTTTGAAGATAAAGAAAGCGCTGATTTGTCAACAACAATAAATGAACAACCGGAAGGGTTGGACCGGTAGATATCGAGACGGCGAAAAGGGGATGGATGAATTTTTTTGAATGGAACCTTAACAATTCCAGGGAAACTTCAAGATAAATAACAATACCTACATATACCAATATTGGAACAATTCTAAATGATTATTTATTTATGCGCGTAAAAATTTTAGTAATAGACGATGAAGAGTCGATATGTGAGATACTGAAATATAATCTTGAGAAAGAAGGTTATGAGGTAACTACAGCCAATAGCGCCGAGGAGGCGTTAGGGCTCGACTTGCCAGCATTTTCATTGATGATTGTTGACATAATGATGGAACGGTTGAGCGGCTTTGATTTTGCCAAGCGCTTGCAGAACAATTCCTCGACGGAGCGCATACCGATAATATTCTGTTCGGCGCTCAACGGCGAGGACGACACAGTGATGGGATTGAATATCGGAGCCGATGACTATATCACCAAGCCGTTTTCGATAAGCGAAGTCATAGCGCGAGTGAGGGCGGTGTTGCGCCGCAGCAATGTCACTCACCAGTTGATGTACAATGCGTCGAGGAGCATATATGAGCCGTACATCACATTCCACGGGTTGCGCATCGACCGCAACGAGAAATTGTGCTATGTCGACGGGACGCGCCTCGACCTTACGCCCACCGAACTGTCGTTGGTATTGTTTTTCATGACCCACCGCAACCGCATATATTCTCGCGAAGAGATCATCAAGCAGGTGTGGGAGGGGCAGGAAGTGACCACTCGCACGGTGGATACAAATATGGCACGATTGCGCAAGAAATTGGGCAAATATGGCAATCATATACGCACGCGTGCGGGGTTTGGTTATGGCTTCAAAGAGGAAGAGGATTAACTATCAGCTGAAAGTGTTTTTGCCCATAGTGGTGTCGCTGTGGGTGATAATTATCGTAGTGGCGGTGACACTCTACCGCAGCGAGAAGGATTACCGTGCCGAGATAATCCGGTCGCGTATAGAGTTTATGAACCGCTGCTTGCTCAACATCATGGAAAATGGGGAGGACCCTACGGCGTTCCTGCAGTTTGTCGACCGCTATTACAAGGCGTCGGTCATCGACAACCTCTCGATGACGCTCTATGACACGGCTACTGGCGAGGAGAAGATGCGCATCGGGTTTCCCACGCCCAAGCCGGAGCAGCTCAACGCCCGCGGCAGTATAGAGGGCTCGTTTATTGCGGCCAACAACGACGACGATAGCACCTACATAGAACCCGACAAAGCATTCTATTACAGCGTCAACAAGTCGGCCGACGGCACATTGCTGGTGCAGACGTTCATGCCGTTGAACTCGAGGATCGCCGCTGAGATAAAGGGCAACCCCTGGCTGCTGATTTCGATACTGGTGATTGCCGGGGCTGTCACCATCTTGATTTATATTTCGGCTCACCGCACGGCTAAGAATATCAAGCTATTGCGCGATTTCGTGTCGAAGGCAGCCAACGACAAAGACTTTGTGGCGGTGGGCGATTTTGCCAACGACGACCTGGGCGAAATATCGCAGCAAGTGGTGAACATTTACAATATGCGCAAGGCGGCGTTGGCAGCCCGCGAGTTTGAACATCGCATAGCTTTGCGGGCCACCGAGGAGCGCTCCAACCTCAAGCGTCAGCTCACCAACAACATAAGCCATGAGTTGAAGACCCCGGCCGGGATTATCAAGGGATATGTCGACACCATTATCGACAATCCTACCATGGACGAGCAGCAACGCATGCACTTCATGTTAAAGACCCGGGAGCATGTGGAGCGGCTTTGCGATATCCTTAACGAGCTGTCGATGATGACACGGCTGGAGGACGGGGCCCAGAATATTGCAGTAGAGAAGATTGATTTCCGCGACTTCTGCCTCTCTCTGAAGACCGACGTGGAGGAGAGCGGCGTCATAGGCGACATGGCCATGGTAATCGACATCGCCGAGGGGTGCTTCGTCAAAGGCAATGTCACCTTGCTTACCGGGGCAATAATGAACTTGGTAAAGAATGCCGTGCTCTATTCCAAAGGCACGGAGATAAGATTGCGGTTGTTGACCGAAAACCAGCGGTTTTACACCTTCGTCTTTGCCGACAACGGCCAGGGCGTGCCGCCCGAGTCGATACCGTTGCTGTTCGAGCGATTCTACCGCGTCGACAAGGGGCGTTCGCGCAAAGTGGGCGGCACCGGTCTGGGGTTGCCTATCGTGCGCAGCTCACTAAACACTATCGGCGGCACTATTACGGTCAACAACGGTAAGGACGGGGGATTGGAGTTCGTCTTCACGTTGCAGAAATGGCGCGAGTAGGGCCTTATGGAATTGAGAAATGAGAGAACTGAATAACGACTTCATTGCGCAGATAGAGGCGTTGCGGCGCCGGCCGGGTGGCGATGTGCTGCACGGATTGCTTGCGTCGCTTGAAAATGACCGGCCCATAGTGTCGATTAGGACAAATCCCCGCAAGTGTGATGGCGCATTGCCGTTGCGGCGTGTGGCTTGGTCGGATAACGGATATTATATCGACGGCGACCGTCCGCGTTTCACTTTCGACCCGGCTTTGCATCAAGGGCGATACTATGTGCAAGATGCATCGTCGATGGTTGTAGGAGCGATTGTGAAAACGTTGGTGGCCCGATTGGCTGGCGGGCCTGTCGTATATATCGATGCGTGTGCCGCGCCCGGTGGTAAGACTACCGCCGCCATCGATGCCTTGCCCGACGGCTCGTTGGTGATAGCCAACGAGTACGACCGGCGTCGCGCCGAGGTGCTATGCGAGAATATCGTCAAATGGGGCTATCCCGATGTCGTCGTCACGCAGGGCGACACGGCGAAGTATGCCGCAATGCCGGCTATTGCCGACATCGTGGCGGCCGATGTGCCTTGCTCCGGCGAGGGGATGATGCGCAAGGAGGCTGTCGCTGTGGAACAGTGGTCGGCGCATCTTGTGGAGCAGTGCGCTACGTTGCAGCGCAGCATTGTCGACAATATGTGGAAGGCCCTTCGCCCGGGCGGTTTCTTCATTTATTCCACGTGCACTTTCAACCATAAAGAGAATGAGGAGAACCTTGCCTACATGGTGGAAACGCTGGGCGCCGAACCGGTAGCGCTGCCCGATTTCGACGGCCGCATAGCCGGGGCAATCGACTCGCCATATCCGGCATTGCGTTTTCTGCCGGGCCGTGTGGAGGGGGAAGGATTGTTCGTGGCGGTGGTGCGTAAGCCGGCGGGCGGTGGCGGAGCGGCGGCTTCGGCCGACAAGCGACGCGAGAAAGCCAAAGCGGCAAAGCGGCCGTCGGCCACGGTGCCCGGTGCCGTGGCTTCGTGGATAGCTGACGAGGGGTATGCTCTCGAGGTGGATGGCGACAAGGTGGTGGCGATATCCGATAAGTGGAAAGCGTTGGTGGCCGATTTGCGCAAGAATAACAATGTGATTTATGCCGGCACCGAGGTGGCCTATTTAAAAGGCAAGGAGCCGGTGCCTTCCCAGGCGTTGGCGTTGAGCCGTTTGTGCCCCGATGCGACATTCCCGCGGCAGGAGGTGGATTACGCCACGGCGTTGCTCTTCTTGTCGCGCCAGGCGGTGGTGCTCGCCGATGCCCCCAAGGGGTATGTGCTGCTCACTTATGGCGGCGAGCCGTTGGGTTTCGTGAAAAATTTGGGCAACCGTGCCAACAATCTGTATCCGCAGGCGTGGGCGATACGCTCGTCCCACCTGCCCGATTGCCCCTTAAAATTGATATGATAGCTACCGAACGTATTGCAGGACTTGACACGCTGCGAGGCCTCGGCATCCTGCTTGTGGTGATGTCGCACAGCGGTTTTGGTGGTGACTGGATGCTCTATGCCAGTATAATCCACGTGCCGATTTTTTATCTTGTTGCCGGATACTTGTTTAAAGATGAGGCGACGTATGGCGCGATGCTTTCCGAGAAGCTGCGCCGCATAGTGGTGCCTTACCTGTTTTATTCGTTGTTGGGGCTCGGGGTGTATGTGGTAGGCAACTGCCTGTTGCTTCATAAGCCGTTTGATGGCGGACATTTCGACGTGTTGTCGGCCGAACGCTATCAATTGCCTTATATAGCGTCGCTATGGTTTTTTGAAAGCATTTTTTGGTGCTTTGTGATTTTCGGGTTGGTGCGGCGTGCCGTGGCCGACCAGCGTCTTGTGGCGGCGATAGTCCTGCTATTGGGCATAGTGGGGTGGACGCTCAGCCGCACTGCCTCGTTGCCGTTGAGCATTGACACGTCGTTGAGCTGGTTGCCGCTGTTCTATGTCGGGAATTTGCTGAGGCGCATTGACGTAGGCAGCAGATTGTTGCAGGGGAAATATGCGATAGCGGGCGCAGTGACGGCGATAGCGGGCGCGATATTGTATGTCGCCGCCGGGTGCCGTCCGGGATATTGCTACAATGTCATATTGGGCAATGTGTTGCTCAATGTCGTCTTGACAATGGCGGTGACGTTGGGAATGCTGGCACTGTGTTGCCGAGTGGGGCGAGTGCCGTTGCTGTCATTCTTGGGGCGCAATACGTTGACGATATTTGCCGGCCACCAAGTGGTGGGTATAATGTTTGTGTGCGGGCTTAAATCGATTGGTGTTGAGGTTGATGGAGGTGTGATGCCCTGGTTGATAGTGCTGGTGACGATAGCCGGAGCCCTTGCGATAGGGTGGATAGTCAGGAAGGTGGCGCCGCTGCTGATAGGGGAGCGGTAGTGGTACGTCACTGCCGCCGTCCATCGGTATGCGCTCGTTGCCGCTGTCCGCCGTCGCCGCTGTCCGCCGTCGCTGTCCATCGGTATCCGCCGCTCGTCACGGGCTATTCCCCTTATCCATAGGGTTGTCGCCTTCAGTGCCGGTTCGGATTGGTCGACATGCCGCAGATTTTTTTGAAAAAATATTGAAAAATATTTGCACAAGTCAAAAAACGGTATTACCTTTGCAAACGCAAACGGCAAGGAATGTGTCGCAAACGCTTCTCCAAGCCAATAGACCTTTAAAAACGGTGTGGTAGTTCAGCTGGTTAGAATACCTGCCTGTCACGCAGGGGGTCGCGGGTTCGAGTCCCGTCCATACCGCCGGAGAGAGAGGAAGAATGAGCAGTAATAACCTTCGGGTTTTATTGCTCATTCTTTTTTTTATGCCATTGCCGCCCCGCCGACTGGCTGGAGGCGCTGGCCGAAATGATATATCACACAAGACGGGGTCAGCTGCAAAAGTCGGTTGAAGTGTTAAAAAGCTATCCGAGTGTGAAAATATTTTTAAGCGCATAGTTGTGAGAGTCGGGAAAGGGGATCTATGAAAAGATGCTTTTGGACAACAACTTATGTTGATAGAATTA
>JAQXRH010000080.1 GCA_029218425.1 Bacteroidales bacterium
GTGAGCGATAGCGGTAGCTATGACGCCCGGTTGGCGTCCGTACGGACGTGAAGCGAGCCATGGCGAGCTATATGAATACCCGGGGTTTGAGCGTCAGCGATACCCCCGGACCCCGATATGGTACACAGCCTTGCGTCTGAAAGACGCGCTCCGGTACATCCCGCCCCCCTCCTCACACCCATCCCTCCGCCGCCTTGGTCCTGTGTAGAGGCTTTAGCCTCGCCCCCACTCCGCCCCCGCCCGCCAAAAAAATCCCGCTATATGCTCCGCTTTTCGCAGGGATTTATTAATTTTGCACCGATATGGAGAAAGTAAGACCCAAAAAAGCACTCGGCCAGCACTTCCTGACCGACGAATCGGTCGCCGCTCGAATTGCCGCTACCATCGACTGTTGCCCCATGCTCCCCGTGGTGGAAGTAGGCCCAGGTATGGGTATGCTCACCAAGTATCTCATTGACGCCCAACGTGTTCTATCGGTCATCGAAGTCGACACCGAAAGCGTTGATTACCTCAACGCCAACTTCCCATCCCTCCATGGTCGCATCGTAGAAGGCGATTTCCTCCAACTCGACCTCTCACGTTTCGCCGACGCCGACGGCCACCTTTGCGTCATCGGCAACTACCCCTACAACATCTCTTCGCAGATATTCTTCCATATCCTTGACTATAAGGACAATGTGACTCTCTGCAGCGGTATGCTCCAGCGCGAAGTCGCCGAACGTATCGCCGCACCCGAAGGCTCCCGCACCCGCGGCATCCTATCCGTCCTGCTCCAGGCTTGGTATGATATCGAATACCTCTTCACCGTCAGCGAATCGGTGTTCAATCCCCCTCCCAAGGTCAAGTCGGGAGTGATACGCCTCAAGCGCAACGACGTCACCAACCTCGGTTGCGACGAACGCCTCTTCAAAACCGTCGTCAAGACCACCTTCGGCCAACGACGCAAGACCATACGCAACTCTCTCCGACCCCTCTTGCCACCCAATGCCTCGCTCCCCGACAACAAGCTCCTCGCCTTGCGGCCCGAACAGCTCTCCGTTGACCAGTTCATACAATTGACCAACCTCGTAACTTCTCTGCGACAATGAAAGAATACTCCGACCAATACATCGAGGAAATGCGCGACATCATTAGTCGCCATGACGAGGCCGCTGCCCATGCCGAACTCGAGCAGATGCACCCCGCCGACATCGCCGAGCTTTACCAGGAGCTCGACCTGGAGGAGGCGGAGTTCCTCTACAACCTCCTCGACGAGGACACGCGTGCCGATGTCCTAATGGAGCTCGACGAGGAGGACCGTCGCAAACTCCTCTCCAACATGCCCGCCAAGGAGATCGCCACCCAGGTCATCGACCACCTCGACTCCGACGAAGCCGTCGACCTTATCCAGGAGCTCGACGAGGACGACCGCGACGAAATCCTTTCCCACATCAACGACGTGGAGCAGGCCGGCGATATCATCGACCTCCTCAAATACGACGAGGACACGGCCGGCGGTTTGATGGGTACGGAAATGATCGTGGTCAACGAAAACTGGTCCATGCCCGAGTGTATCAAGCAGATGCGCATGCAGGCCGAGGATATGGACGAGATCTACTACGTCTATGTCGTCGACAACGACGACCGCCTCAAAGGCATCCTCCCCCTCAAAACGCTTATCACCCACCCCTCTGTCTCCAAAATCAAACATATCATGGAGAATGAGCCGGTATCGGTGAAAACCGACACCCCCATCGACGACGTGGCCCTCGACTTTGAAAAATATGACCTCGTAGCCATGCCCGTTGTCGACTCCATTGGCCGCCTCGTGGGCCGTATCACCGTCGACGACGTCATGGACCAGGTGCGCGAATCTTCGGAACGCGACTACCAGTTGGCCTCCGGTCTTTCCTCCGATGTCGACGCTTCCGACTCTATCCTCGCCCAGACCAAAGCCCGTATTCCCTGGCTCCTTATTGGCATCGTTTCCGGTATCCTCGCCTCGCTCATCCTCAGCGGATTTGAAGATGAGCTGCAGGCCGTCACCACCCTCGCCCTTTTCATTCCCATAATTGGCGGTACGGGGGGCAACGTCGGTGTGCAAGCATCGGCTATCGTTGTGCAGGGTCTCGCCAATGGCACTCTCGACATCAAGGAATTCACTAAGCAATTGTGGAAGGAGGTGAGGGTAGGACTGCTCAACGCCACTATCATCTCCGGCACCATCTTGGTCTACAACCTTATCATGTTGCCCAACGACTTTGCCGTGACGCTCTCGGTGGCGGCCTCCTTGTTTATCGTCGTGATGTTTGCCACCCTATTGGGCACCATCGTCCCCCTGACGCTCGAAAAACTCAACATCAACCCCGCACTTGCCACCGGCCCCTTCATCCAGATCTCCAACGACATCGTCGGCCTGGTTATCTACGTGCTCATCTCCCGCTGGTTCCTCACCATCTTCTGACCGGAGTACGCCATCAGTAGCACTTCCGCCCGGCTGGCGTCCGTAAGGACGAGAAGCGGAGCCATGGCGATATTATCCAGCTATTGGATGTCAGTAGCGTTGCCGCCCCCGGCTGGCGTCCGTAAGGACGTGAAGCGGAGCATAGCGTAGCGATACGACCGGGCTGAGCGATATCGGTAGCGATGGAGTCCGGCTGGCGTCCGTAAGGACGGGAAGCGAGCCATGGCGAGCGATACGAATAACCGGGGGTTGAGCGTCAGCGAAACCCCCGGATTGGTGCTACGACTACACTTATGGCGTCTGTAAAGACGCGCTCCGGTATGACTTCTACACTATCAGCATATAGCGGAGAGTCAGTGGGGCGATGGCCACGTTGAGGATGCGAAATACACAAATAACTTCCGAAAAGTGTAAAGTTGATACACTATTCGGAAGTTATTTGTGTAAAATGTGCCATTTTTCAGTGCTGGTGGTATATGTCGGTATGTGCCATCCACCGCTCCGCCGGCGGTATATGTCGGTATGTGCCATCCATCCGCCTGGGCATGATATCCGGGCCGTGGGCGTCCGCCCAGGACGCCGATTATTAGTAGCCCCGTACGCCGAGCGCAGCGAGGTGTGCGGGGATCCATGCGCCCCCACCTGCAGGCGTCCGGAGGACGCCGATTTACATCCCATCTACTGCTTCAACACCGCCTGGGCGTGATATCCGGGCGTGTTGCGGAAGGATAGGGTAGCGGCGCTGTTGGTGCTCTCCGACTCGTAGCGCAACCAGTAGCGGTCGGATTTAAGCATGTCCAAACTGAAAAGTGCGGTGTCGACAGGGTCGTCGCCGTAGCGCCCGGCCGTAAGCCGTTCGTAGACAGTGATATTGCTCCCCTTTACCACCACCTTGGCGCTTACCGCTCCCGTGATGTCGACTCCCGTGATGCCGCTGCGGCGTAGCCACACGCAGCCACTCTCGTCGCAGTCTACGCTGATGCTAGGCGTGCCGTCACCACCCTCGGCCGACAGCACTCCGCCAACAAGGTATTCCATCGCCTCTACCGCACTGGCCGGCTTGGCTATCATCGCCACTATCGCCACTGCCACGAGGAATAAAATGATGTAAAACTCGGTCGTGTGAAAAAAACTCATGCACAAATATACGACTTTCGCCCAAATTTGCGTAAATTTGGGGTATGAAACCGCTATTTTCAATATTTTTATTAACCATCGGAGCACTAATCGCCTCGGCTTGCGGCAATAAGTCGGCTGAAACGACTGCCGCTGATGCGCCCGCGGAAGCGGCTTCGGCCTCGCCGGGCGCCGACGTAGCCGCCGATGCCGACACGCTATTTATGTACGTCGCCGACCAGGTGGCCATGGGCCCGCGTATCCCCGGCACTCCCGGCCACGACCGTTGTGTCGACTATATCACTGCCCGCCTCAAACGTGCCGGTGCCGTGGTCACGGTGCAAGACACCCTCTTCGCCCCGGCCCACAGCTCTGTATCGCCCCAAAGGGTGCGCAATATTACAGGTTCGTTTAACGTCGGCGCGCCCCGCCACGTGCTTCTCCTTGCCCACTACGACACACGTCCCTGGGCCGACGAGGAAGCCGACGCATCCCTCCACAACACTCCTATCGACGGCGCCAACGACGGCGGCAGCGGCGTGGCTGTGCTCCTCGAAATAGCACGCCTTATGAACAGCCTGCCACGTGACCTGGAAGTGGAACTGCTATTTGTCGACGCCGAAGATGCCGGAAACCACAACGACGATTTGTCGTGGTGCGTGGGCAGCCAGGCTTGGGCCGATGCCTTCGACCCTGCTTCGCGGCGCATGCCCGATTATGCCATACTCCTCGACATGGTGGGTGCCCGCAACGCTTGCTTCCACCGCGAATATTTCTCCGAACGCTATGCCCGCTCTGTCAACGACTTGGTGTGGGAAACCGCCCGGCGCGCCGGCTACGCCAATCGCTTCGTCGATAAGGTGGGAGGTGCTCTCAATGACGACCATATCCACATCATGAGCGTCGGTATCCCCGCTATCGACATCGTAGAGTCGCAAAACCCCGAAACCGGGTCGTTCAACCCCTCGTGGCACACCCTCAGCGACAATCTCGACAACATTGACCCCGCTACGCTCAAGATGACGGCCGACGTGGTCATCAACTCCATTTTCCATTAATACGCCACTATTGGCGACACATATTCCCCCATTTATTGCTTTAACATTATGACAATCAACGATAAACAGGAAGAACTGATAGCCGAATTTGCCGACATCGACGACTGGATGGACCGCTATGCATGCATCATTGACCTGGGCAACGCCTTGCCCCCAATCGACGAAAAATACAAAACCCCGGAGCACCTCATCGAAGGCTGCCAAAGCCGCGTGTGGCTCAATGCCGAATACAACGACGGTAAGGTGTTCTACACCGCCGACTCCGACGCCATAATCGTCAAAGGCATCATCTCGATGCTCGTCGACGTGCTCTCGGGCCATTCCCCTCAGGAAATCCTCGACTGCGACCTCCATTTCATCGACGCTATTGGCCTGTCAACCCACTTGTCGCCTACGCGCAGCAACGGCCTGCTCGCCATGGTAAAGCAGATGCGCCTCTATGCCCTCGCTTTCAAACAGCTACACCCCGACCTCTCAAAATAATCACCTAATAATCACTCAGATACCCGCATGGCAAAGAAAATTGTGGAAACCCCGCTCATGAAGCAATATATCGAGATGAAGCAACGCCATCCCGACGCTGTGTTGCTGTTCCGCGTGGGCGATTTCTACGAGACGTTTTGCGAGGATGCCATCACGGCATCGGAAATACTCGGTATCACGTTGACCCGCCGCGCCAACGGCGCAGCGCAGTCGGTGGAGCTCGCCGGGTTCCCACATCATGCCCTCGACACCTACCTGCCCAAACTCGTGCGCGCCGGTAAGCGTGTGGCTATCTGCGAGCAGCTCGAGGACCCTAAGCTCACCAAGAAGCTGGTGAAGAGGGGCATAACGGAGCTGGTGACTCCCGGCGTGTCTATCTCCGACAATCTCCTCGAAAACCGCGAAAACAACTTCCTCGCTGCCGTCCATTTCGGCAAAAACGCCACCGGCGTGGCTTTCCTCGACATCTCCACTGGCGAATTCCTCACCGCCGAAGGCTCCGATGACTATGTGGGCAAACTGCTCTCCAACTTCGCCCCCAAGGAGGTGCTCGTCGACCGCCAATGCCGTAGCCGCCTCGAACTCGCCTTCAACGGCCGTTACCTCGCAATGGAGCTCGACGACTGGGTGTTCTCCCTCGAAAGCGCCAACGACCGCCTCCTCAAGCACTTTGAAACCGTCAACCTCAAAGGCTTCGGCATCGACGCCATGCCCTCGGCTATCATTGCTTCAGGAGCCATTCTCCACTACCTCGACATCACCCAGCACACCCACATCTCGCATATCACCACAATTTCGCGCATCGACGAGCAACGCTACGTGCGCCTCGACCGCTTCACCGTGCGCAACCTCGAACTGCTCCATAGCATCGGCGACGACGGCAAGAGCCTCCTCGACGTCATCGACCGCACGGTAAGCCCAATGGGTGCCCGACTCCTTCGCCGTTGGCTACTATTCCCCCTGAAGGATGTCGACGCTATCAACGCACGCCTCGACATCGTGGAATACTTCTTCCGCGACCCCGACATGCGCGACGAACTGGCTCGACAACTGGCTGCCATCGGCGACCTTGAACGTCTGATTTCGAAGGTGGCTGTGGCCCGTATAACCCCTCGCGAAGTGGTGCAGCTCCGCAACTCGGCTGCGGCCATCGAACCTATCATGCGAATGTGCATGAACAGCGACCTGCCTGCCCTCCACACCATCGGCGAGCAACTAAACCCCTGCCGTGGCCTTATCGAACGTATCACGACCGAGATTGTCGACGATGCCCCGGCCGCCCTCAACCGTGGCACGGTGGTGCGCAACGGCGTCGACCCCGAGCTCGACGAGCTACGCGACATCGCTTTCCGCGGAAAGGATTTTCTCGCCCAGATACAGCAACGCGAAAGCGAAGCTACCGGTATTCCTTCGCTTAAAATTGGCTTCAACAACGTGTTCGGATACTACATCGAGGTCACCAACACCCATAAGGACAAGGTGCCTCCCGAATGGATACGCAAGCAGACGCTCGTAAATGCCGAACGATATATCACCCCCGAACTCAAAGAATACGAAGAAAAGATACTTACCGCTCAGGACCGTATCGCGGTCATCGAAGCCCGTATCTTCAACGCCTTAGTGTCCTGGCTCAACGAATACGTGGCTGCCGTGCAGCTCGATTGCTCCATCCTGGCGCGCCTCGACTGCCTCCTCGGCTTCAGCATCGCGGCGTTGGACAACCGCTACAACCGCCCTGTCGTTGACGACTCCCTCGCCCTGGAGATGACCGGCGGACGGCACCCCGTCATCGAGAAGGAGCTACCCCCGGGTCAGCCGTATATCTCCAACAATGTCAGCCTCGCCAACGACGCTACGCAGGTGATGATGATTACAGGCCCGAATATGTCGGGTAAATCGGCCCTGCTGCGTTCGGTGGCCCTCAATGTACTCCTGGCCCAGATGGGGTCGTTCGTGGCGGCAGAGAGCCTGCGAACGGGCATTGTGGACAAGATTTTTACCCGCGTGGGCGCCTCCGACAATATATCGCTCGGCGAGTCCACTTTCATGGTGGAAATGAACGAGGCCGCCTCCATCCTCAACAACATGTCGCAACGCTCGCTCATTCTCTTCGACGAACTGGGCCGCGGCACGTCGACCTACGACGGCATCTCCATAGCCTGGGCCATCGTCGAACATATCCACGAGTCGCCCATGCAGCCCAAAACGCTATTTGCCACCCACTACCACGAGCTCAACGAGATGGAGCACCAATTCCCGCGTGTGGTCAATTTCAACGTCTCGGTAAAGGAAATTGACGGCAAGGTGGTGTTCCTGCGCAAACTGGCCCGCGGCGGTTCGGAGCACAGCTTCGGTATCCATGTGGCTAAATTGGCCGGTATGCCGGCGTCGATAGTGCGTAGGGCGTCCGACGTGTTGCGCCACCTTGAGGAGTCGAACCGTCGCGACGGCGTCACTCCCGACAAGCAACTGGCTTCCCTTGAAGCGCCGGCTGGCATGCAGCTATCATTCTTCCAGCTCGACGACCCGCTCCTCGCCCAAGTGCGCGACGCTATCGCCGGTCTCGACATCAACCGCCTCACCCCAATGGACGCCCTCAACAAACTAAACGAAATACAGCAGATGATAACAGGAAAATAACCACCTCACGGCCGCCTCAAGCACCACGTTGCGCTTCCCCCCCACGGCCCATCATCAGCCATGACAATTACGATATGACAAAAAACCAATAACAACACTACAACATTTATGGAAAAAATCAAACCCGGCAAATATGTCGAAATCACCTACGACTTGTATCAGGTAAATGCCGATGGCAGCGAGACGCTCGTTCACCAAGTTGACCCCGAGGACCCCGAAAAATTCATCTTCGGCGTCACCCCTGGCATGATTGAACCGCTCGAAACCGAGCTTGAAGGCAAAGAGGCCGGCGCCGCCTACGACGTCACAGTCAAAGCCGCCGAAGCCTTCGGCGAGTACGATCAGGAACAGGTGGCCACTCTGGAAAAGGATATTTTCATCGTCGACGGCAAATTTGACGCCGAAATGGTGCACGTGGGCGCCCTCGTGCCCATGATGACGGCCGACGGCTTCCGCATCAACGGCCTCGTCAAAGAGGTCACCGCCACCGACGTGGTAATGGACTTCAACCACCCCCTCGCCGGCAAGGACGTACGCTTCAAAGGCGAAGTAAAAACCGTGCGCGACGCCACCCCCGAAGAGCTCCAACCCGCCCACGGCTGCGGTTGCGGCTGCCACGACCACGACTGCGGTTGCGGCCACGACGCCGACGACCACTGCGGCTGCGGTTGCCACTAACCCCCGCCAGCAGTTGTCGCGTCTGGCCTCAGTTGCCACTGACACCGCCGGTCCCACTGCGGCTGCGGCTGCCACTAATGCACAACGCTTATATTCAGGCATAAGCTATCGGGATGGTATGCGCCCATAAAGCGCAACCATCCCGATTACCATTCCATAGCATCCACTAATAAATTGGCATATAGGTCAATAAATTTTGGGTCAAATTACCATTCCATAGCATCCCAATAAATTGGCATATAGGTCAATAAATTTTGGATCAAAAATCTAAAAGGTGATTGAAAACCACCATGCACAGCTGCTCAATCCTGTTGCCATTGACTCAAGCCCACTCCGCTCCCACAGACTGCCGTGGGCGTCTTCCGAGGGCGCTGATTATTAGTAGTCCACTCCACCTCGCCCCCATCTCGCCATTCCCGATCATCCCGATTCATCTCGATAAATCCCGAATATTTCGCCATCCCCCATCTCTCGATTAATCCCGATTTTCCCCGATCTTCCCGATTCATCTCGATTATTCTCGATTCATCTCGATTAGTCTCGATTAATCGGGATTATTCCCTATAAATCACCCCACTCCTCCCCCACAGACTGCCGTGGGCGTCCGGCGAGGACGCCGATTATTAGTAGCCCCGTACGCCGAGCGCAGCGAGGTGTGCGGGGTCATAGGCCACACCACCTGCAGGCGTCCGGAGCGACGCCGATTTACGCCACCATGCTCAGCCCTCCGCCTCGCAGTGATAGGTTATCTCGTTAAATCTAATGATTTTTGTGTGGTATTTGCCGATTATAATCGGGTAATTGTGCAATTCGTGCGGTATTTACCGGTTATAATCGGTGATTTGTGCAGGTTGTGTGGATAGCGGCGACTTCGAGCTTTCTGTTCTCCGTTAGGTGAAAGTATTGTTTCCGGGAAGCGTCTTTTTGGGGCTATTCATGGTAGTTTTTTTAGATTACAATGCTACAACATTTCAATCAATTACGCAACACTCCTACTGCCGTTGGCTCAAATTTCAGCAGTCAAAATCAGAATGCAGTCGGTAACTGAAAAGGGTTGACTCTTGCCCCCTCAATGTTTTCGCCCTCACGTTTTAGCGGAAAGTGATAAATTTTTTTTAGCAAAATATTTAATAATAGAAAAAATATGTAAATTTGTAGTGTTGCATGATTGTTGCAACACCTGCGCCGATATGATACTGTTTGAAGTATCGGGGTCGGGGCGGGGTATATTTATTAAGAAAAAGCGTTTATTGACGCTTTGTTCTTGACGCTTCGAAATCCGGAAAATTTCAATTACTGTCAAGAGCAAGGTAGCGATAGATGTCTTCATCGGTATGATTTGAAATCTTCAATCCATATCGGCGTGGGCTCTACGTTGCTTGTTCAACAGTAATGGGCAAATTCCGGAGCCTCGAAGCGTGGAACAAGCGATAAGTAAAGTTCCCACGCTTTTTTATTTTTCAAATCGTCGGGGGGAACAGACGAATATTTTTGTGTAAATGATAGGACAGAAAAGATTCAACTGGGCGATGGTGTTGGCTCTCAGTGCATTGTTTGGATTCAGCTACATTGCTTTCATGGGTATGTTATACCATGATACTGAAAGATCGG
>JAQXRH010000081.1 GCA_029218425.1 Bacteroidales bacterium
CGGCGACACCGTGGCCAAGAGCCCGCGCGCTGCAGGCGGTGCCGGCGATATCACCGGTGGTCTGCCTCGCGTGACCGAACTGTTCGAAGCACGCAACCCCTCGAACCCCGCTATCGTGTCGGAAATCGACGGTGAAGTGCGCTTCGGCAAGGTGAAACGTGGTAACCGCGAGATCTCCGTCATCTCTAAGATAGGCGAGGAGAAGAAGTATCTCGTGCCGCTGTCCAAGCAGATCCTTGTACAGGAAAACGACTATGTGCGTGCCGGAACGCCACTGTCGGACGGTGCTATCACGCCTACCGATATCCTCAATATCATGGGCCCGACGGCGGTGCAGGAATACATCGTCAACGAGGTGCAGGATGTATACCGTATGCAGGGTGTGAAGATCAACGACAAACACTTTGAGGTAATCGTTCGCCAGATGATGCGCAAGGTCAACATCATCGATCCGGGCGACACGTGCTTCCTCGAGCAGCAGATCGTCGACAAGCGCGACTTCATGGAGGAGAACGACCGTATCTGGGGCAAGAAAGTTGTCACCGATGCCGGCGACAGCGAGACATTGCAGCCTGGCCAGATCATCACCGCGCGCAAGCTCCGCGATGAGAATTCGGCGCTCAAGCGTCGCGACCTCCGCACTGTCACGGTGCGTGATGCCGTGCCTGCTACTTCAGAGCAGATACTTCAGGGTATCACCCGTGCAGCGTTGCAGACTTCGAGCTTCATGTCGGCTGCATCGTTCCAGGAGACTACCAAGGTGCTCAACGAAGCTGCTATCAACGGTAAGACCGACACCCTCGAGGGTATGAAGGAGAACGTCATCTGCGGACACTTGATACCTGCCGGTACTGGTCTTCGCGAGTACGAGCGACTCGTAGTGGGCAGCAAGGATGATATCGAAGGGGTGTTTGCCACAGCCGACGATATCCAGGATGCCGATGACGATGATGCAAAGTAATAATTGAACATAACTTTGATATTTAAGACAAAGGGCTATGGCGATTGCCATAGCCCTTTGTCTTTTGCGGGGATGTTTAATAATTGCGATTTCGAGTGAGAAATCGCTATGATAAATCGCAGTCGGGTCGCGACGATGTGGACAGCACCGGGCCGGCGGCGGATGGCTGTGGAGCGGTGGGCGAGGCTAAAGCCTCTACACGGGACCAAGCATGGCGATGGGCTGCGGTGGACGGGGCGAGGTGGAAGGTGTAAATCGGCGTCGCTCCGGACGCCTGCGGGGCTGGGCGCGCTGTGACCCCGCACACCTCGCTACGCTCGGCGTACGGGGCTACTAATAATCGGCGTCCTTGGCGGACGCCCGCCCTGGGCGGCGGTGGTGGTGGAGCGGCGGGCGAGGCTAAAGCCTCTACACGGAACCAAGCATGGCGATGGGCGGCGGTGGTGGTGGAGCGGTGGGCGAGGCTAAAGCCTCTACACGGAACCAAGCATGGCGATGGGCGGCAGGTGGGCGAGGTAGGATGGGGCGAGGGTGATGTAAATCGGCGCCGCTCCGGACGCCCGGGGTGGACGGGGGAGGATGGAGTGGATGGAGTGGATGGTAGTGGGTGGAGAGGGGGTGATGGTTAGTAGAGGCTTTCGGGGTGGCCGGAGGGGGTTGTTTTGTCGCCGTAGTCGGGGAGGGTGGAGCGTGGGGAGTCGATGCCGCCGATGGAGTCGCGGTGGGGTTTTGGTTTGGGCATTTTGAGTTTGAATTCGTCGAAGCCTTGGCCGTAGACGCCGTTGACGTTTGCTTGGGTGATGAATGCGTCTTTGTCGATGGATTTGATGATGCGGTGGATTGTGACGGATTCGATTTTGCGGCACATTACTAAGAGGACTTTTACTTCTTGTTTGCTGTACCAACCCATTCCGTTGAGGACAGTGCAGCCGCGATGAGCGTCGTTGTTGATTGCAGTGGCGATTTCTTCCCAGTGTTGGGGGGAGAATATGATGAATTGTACGGCTTGCCGGTTGGTGTTGATTACTTGGTCGGCCATTAGAGAGACGACGAGAAGGACGACGAGGCCGTAGACGAGTCGTTCGATACCTTCGTCTAAGCCGAAGAGGAGGAGAGATGAAGATATGATGCAGAAGTCGCAATATTGCATTGTTCGGCCGACGGAGACGTTGGTCTTTTTGGACATTATTGCTGCGACGATGTCGGTTCCGCCGGATGATCCGTTGTGGACGAAGGCGAGTCCGAGGCCCACGCCGCACATCATAGAGCCGATGATTATGCTCATGAATGTTTCGCCTTTGAGGATGGGCTCGGGGAAGAGAGGCATGAATATACCGATGGCGATGGAAACCATTGTGACGCCGAAGATGGTCCTGACGACAAAGGTTTTGCCGACGATTTTATAGGCGATGGCGAGCAGGATGATGTTAAGGACGTACATGGTGATGGCGACGGGGATGCCGAAGCCGAATAGTCTTTCAGAGATGAAGAATACGACTTGGCCGAGGCCGGCCATTCCGCCGGTAATGACGCCGTAGGGGGCGATGAATGCGGAGAATCCGACGCCGTAGAGCATGATGCCAAAGATGATGAAGAAGTAGTCTTTGGCACCGATCCATATTTTGCGATTGTCAAGTTTCATCAGATACTAAATTGTAAGATTAATGGAGGATTGGTATGATCTCCGTGTACAAAGGTAAAACTTTTATTTTGCAAATTTATTCATAGATGCACATTTTTTTTGTTGCGGGTAGAGTGGGGTGATGCTGGGGAGGGACAAGACGCCTCTCCGAGGCTGAATCAGAGAGGACATAGGCACCCCAGGCTGAGGTGGCGGGGAGAATGTAAATCGGCGTCCTGCGGACGCCGCGGGGTGGAGTCGGGACGGCGTGATGGTGGTGGATGATGTCGGGGGCGGAAGATGGAGGAGGATGTAAATCGGCGTCGCTCCGGACGCCTGCTGGTGGGGTGGACTGTGACCCCGCACGCCGGTCGCTGCGCTCCCTCGGCGTACGGGGTTACGCATAATCGGCGTCCTTGGCGGACGCCAGGGGCGGAGTCGGGGCGGAGGCGAGGTGGAGGAGGTGGGGTGAGATAGTTTTCTTGGGATTTGGTTGAAAAATACGGGGAGAATGAGTAATTTTGTATTTTGAATAATGTGAATTGAATAATATTAGCAATAATAATAAGGAAATGGAAAAGATAATACTGACGGGGGATAGGCCGACGGGGAAGTTGCATTTGGGACATTATGTAGGGTCGCTGCGACGCAGGGTAGAGTTGCAAAATTCGGGGGAGTACGACAAGATATTTGTGATGATAGCGGATGCCCAGGCGTTGACCGACAATGCGGATAATCCTGAGAAGGTGAGACAGAATGTAATAGAGGTTGCGTTGGATTATCTTGCGGCGGGGATAGATCCGTCGAAGACTACGATATTCATACAGTCGCAGGTGCCGGAGTTGGCAGAGTTGGCGTTCTACTATATGAATTTGGTTACGGTGTCGCGCGTTCAGCGCAATCCTACGGTTAAGACGGAGATCAAGATGCGCAATTTTGAGCAGTCGATACCGGTAGGATTTTTCTGTTATCCGGTAAGCCAGGCGTCGGATATAACGGCATTTAAGGCGACGACAGTGCCTGTGGGGGAGGATCAGGCACCGATGATAGAGTTGACGCGAGAGATAGTGAACAGGTTTAACAATATATATGGAGCGACGTTGGTAGAGCCGGAGATATTGTTGCCCGACAATGAGGCGTGTATGCGATTGCCGGGGACTGATGGTAAGGCGAAGATGTCGAAGTCGTTGGGTAATTGCATATATCTGTCGGACACGGCGAAGGAAGTAGCGAAGAAGGTGAAGAGCATGTATACCGATCCGTTGCATCTTAATATAGAAGACCCGGGTCATTTGGAGGGTAATTGTCCGTTTATCTATCTTGATGCGTTTTCCAAGCCGGAGCATTTTGCGAAGTATGCGCCGCAGTATTCGGGGCTTGATGAGATGAAGGCTCACTATACGCGAGGTGGCTTGGGCGACGGGACAGTTAAGAAGCTACTGATAAGCATATTGGAGGAGACGTTGTCGCCGATACGCGAGCGCCGTGCAGAGTTTGAGAAGGATATACCGATGGTGTATGATATACTGCACAAGGGTTCGATAAAGGCTCGTGAGGCGGCAGCGAAGACGCTTGAGGAGGTGCGCAGTGCGATGCGTATCAACTATTTCTCGGATGCGGAGCTGATAAAGGCTCAATCGGAGAAGTACGGCAAGTAGCCTGGGCTTCGAGCCATAAGATGTAGGCGGAGTGTCAAGATGATTGACGCTCCGCTTTTTTTGTTGTGTGGCGGGGGCGAGTAGGGGGACAGGGGGCGGACGAGGAGGACGAGGAGGACGAGGCTAAAGCCTCTACACAGGACCAAGGCGGCGGGTGGAATTTTTTTGGGGGGGAGTGTATGATTTTGACGCATTTTGGGGGTTGGGGCGGAGTAATTTTGTGGTGTAGATGAAAGAGAGAGATGTTAAGAGATAAGAAATTATAAAAGGAGGGGAAGATATGAAAGAGTTTTTGATGGAGCATTTTTTTGAGCATGGGATGTGGATAGTGCTGACGTATGTATTGGTGTTGGTAGCGATGGGAGTAGACTTGGTGACGGGAGTGAGGAAGTCGCGTAAGTCGGGGTGTAAGATAAATTCGCGAGGGTATAAGCGGACGTGTAGGAAGGCGATGGATTATTTTTTGCCGATGATGTGTTTGTCGTGCATTGATATAATCGCGTCGGCGGTGGTAGGGTTGCCGGTGTTGACGATGGTGTATGGGGCGTATTGCGTGTTTTGCGAATTGAAGTCGGTGATGGAGACGACGCATGAGAAGGAGCAGATACGGAATGATTTGCGCGAGTTGATAGAGATGAGCGAGGGAGTGGACGAGTTGAAAGAATTGATTAGAAAACTTATAAAATAGGAAACAGATATGAGAAAGATAGATGAGATAATAGTGCATTGCAGTGCGACGCCACGAGGGCGTCGGGTGACAGCAGCGGAGATAGACCGGTGGCATCGCGAGCGAGGGTTTAAGAAGATAGGTTATCATTATGTGATAGGAATAGATGGCGAGATAGAGCGCGGACGGGAAGAGGCAGAAGTGGGAGCGCATTGTCAGGGGCATAATGCGCAGTCGATAGGGATATGCTATGTCGGCGGACTGTCGAGCGACGGCAAGGTGGCATTGGATACCCGCACCGATGCGCAGCGAGTGGCGATGACCGAGTTGATAATGGAGCTTAAGGAGCGGTATCGTGGGGCGCGGGTGTATGGGCACCGTGATTTTGCGAAAAAGGAGTGCCCGTGTTTTGATGCGAGGAAAGAGTTTGACAACGGATGAAATGCACAAGACGCTTGTAGAAATAAAGAGATAGAGAGTGATGGAGAAGAAGGGTATTAGTGAGAAGATGAAGGGATTGGCAGTGAGAGCTGTGGTGAGCGCGATGGCGGCAGTGGTAGTGGCGGCAGTGATTGTGATGGTGATGACGGGGTGTAGAGCGAAGCGGGAGGTAGTGGAGGAGAGCGCGATGGCGGAGAAGGTGACAACGGTGAGCAAAACGACGGCGGAGGAGAATGTAGGGGCGTTGATGGAGCGGAATGACAAAGTGGTGTTGGAAAATCCGGAGGTAGTAGTGCAAGAGGCTGGGAGCGGAGCGATGTTGACGGTGAGAGGGACGCGATTGGTGAGCAGTAGTGATGCAAAGGCCGAGGTAGAGGTGGAACGTGAAGTAGAGAGCGACGTGGCGGTTGTGGCAGAGGTAGAGAGAGCGAGTGAGCGCGGCAGTGTGACAGAGGGAGGAAGCGGAGGTATTGGCATGAGATGCGTGATTATATCGTTGATAGTGGTGGGAGTGGTGATATGGTTGAAGCGGAGAGCGTAGCGAGGATAAAAAATAGGGGTAATAGATGAGGGAATTGTGGGAAAATGATTAATTTTACGGAGAAAACAAAGGAAACAATAGATGGAAACGGAAAATAAAGTCGGGAAAGGTGCGATAGGAGTGTTTGACTCGGGTTATGGTGGGTTGACGATATTGGAGGGATTGCGCCGACAATTACCGCAATATGATTATATATATTTGGGCGACAATGCGCGTGCGCCGTATGGTGTTCGTTCGTTTGAGATAGTGTATCGTTTCACATTGGAGGCGGTACAATATCTTTTTGATGCGGGTTGTCCGCTTGTGATATTGGGGTGTAATACCGCGTCGGCGAAGGCATTGCGCAGTATACAGCAGAATGATTTGCCGAAGATGGAAGATCCGAGCCGGAGGGTGCTTGGAGTAATCCGTCCGACCGTAGAGCGGCTTGGGGAGATATCGCGCACGGGGCATATAGGGGTGTTCGGTACACCGGGAACGATAGCGAGCCAATCGTATGACATGGAAGTGGCGAAGCTATATCCGGAATATACGGTGACAGGGCATGCGTGTCCGATGTGGGTGCCGTTGGTAGAGAATCGCGAGGCGGCGAGTGCCGGTGCCGACTACTTCGTGAAGCAAGAGATAGAGCGATTGTTTGCAGCCGATCCGCAGATAGACACGGTGATATTGGGGTGCACGCATTATCCATTGTTGCTCAACAAGATACGGCGGTATATGCCGAAAGGGGTCGAGATAGTGCTTCAAGGGGAGATAACTGCGACGTCGCTTGCCGATTACCTGAACCGGCATCCGGAGATGGAGCGGCGATTAACGCGAGGCGGCGGTTGCGAGTATCTGACGACGGAGAATGCCGAGCGGTTTAGTGGGATGGCGTCGGTGTTCCTATCGACGGAAATCAGCGCGCGCCATATACAGTTAGGGTAGTGGGCCGCGGGGGTGCATCCAGAAGAGCGAGGGAAGGAGCGAAGGCGGATGCGGTGGGGTGTTATTGGTGCTTGGAAGCGGCGAGGGTTAGGACGCTGATGGAAGCTGAGGGGGCTGCGGAGAGGATAGCTTTAGCTGCGGAGAGGATAGTAGCGCCGGTGGTGATAACATCGTCGATGATGAGGCAGTGGCGGTTTTCAAGCTCTTCGGGGTGGGTGACTTTGATTTTGCCTTGCATGTTGGCGGCGCGTTCGATGGCATTTTTGCGCGTCTGGGTGGAGTGGGGCAGCGCTTTTAGGTTGTCGGCAATTTTTATGCCAGTTATGTCGCTGATACCCATAGCGATAACCTCGCTTTGGTTGTAGCCGCGTTTCCATTGTTTGCGCCAATGGAGCGGGATAGGGAGGAGGATGTCGATGCCATCGAAGAACATTTCGGATTGTAGTTCGGAGGCAAAAAGGCGTGCGAGAAACCGGTTGATAGAAGGGCGGTTGTTGTATTTAGCGAGTTGTATAAGATGGGCGTAGGGGCTCTCCTTTATGTAGTGGAATAGCGAGGCAGTGCGTGCGATAGGGATGCCGGGAGCGGCGAGGCGTTTATGAATTTCGCTGAAAGCGTCGCGGTGGTAAAATGTGCGAGGCATATCGTGGAGGCAGTGGAGGCAAAGCAACACTTCGCCGTCGACGAGAGCGCGGCCGCAACATTCGCAAACGGGAGGGAAAACCGCGTCGCCGAGCGTAGATATCAGATTGCGAAAAAGGCCGATGAATTGCATAGGTCAGAGGCGTTGGTCGGCGATGCAGGTTTTAATGGCTCGGACGGCGATGTCGCTTTCGTAGCCGCGCGATAATGCGTAGCGGTAGAGCTTGTTGCGGTCGTCGAAAGCGTTGAGGTCCAAGTTGGCAGCTTTACGACGGAAGAGGAGCAAAAGATTGTCGAAATAGATGTCGGGGTCGATTTCCTGCAAAGCAGCGTCGATGGTATCGGAGGGGATACGTTTAGCCCTCAGTGCGAGGATTATTTTGCGCCGGCCGAAAGCTGAGAAGCGGTAGCGGTCGCGCACGAAAGCTTGGGCGAAGCGGAGGTCGTCGACAAACTTATTGTCAATCAAATGATTGATTATTCGGTCGGCATCGTCGGGCTTAATGCCCCAATTGCGCAACTTAGCGAGGAGTTCAAAGGAGCAATGTTCGGCTCTTGCGCATAGCGATTCCAGTCGAGCTAAGGCCGCGTCGTTGGATATAGGTTTACGAGGAGTCATAGGGTTTATCGGTAGGCAATAATAAAACGGTCGGCTTTTTGCAGGTCCTTAAAGGTGTCGACAGAGGTAAAGCCAAAATCGCAGAGCAAAGCAGTTAAATCCTTAGCGAACAGCGGGTTAATCTCCAGGAACAAGCCGCCATCGGGGGCGAGATGCGACGAGGCAAATTCAGCGATAGCGCGATAGAAGATGAGCGGGTCGTCGTCGGGGACGAACAGAGCACTATCAGGTTCAAAGTCGAGGACATTGCGATGCATCGAGGCAGCTTCATGTCGGGCGATGTAGGGAGGATTGCTGACGATGATGTCGTAGTTGGCCGAAAGTTTGCGGGATAAATCGGGGAGGGAAAGCATGTCGGCGTTGACGAAATCGATGCGAGTGTTGAGTGCCAGAGCGTTGCTGCGAGCCACATTGAGAGCATCGGGCGAAATGTCGACGGCATTGACCAAGCTGGGGAACGGCAGGTGCCGGGCAAGAGCGATGGCTATGCAGCCCGAGCCAGTGCCGAGGTCCAGGACGTTTAAATCGTAGGTTTTGCCGTAACGGTCGACAATCATGTCGACGAGCATGGCCGTTTCCTGTCGGGGTATTAGCGTGGCCGGCGACACATTGAAGTCCATGCCGTAGAAGTGCGCCTTTCCGAAGATGTATTGGATAGGTTCGTCATTGAGGATGCGGTCGACGGTGGCATCGACGCGGTCGGCGAGGAATTGGGTGGCGAGCTCGTTGCCGTGGATGATAGAGTCGACACGGTTCCAGCCTTTGAGGCGGAGCAAAATCTCGTCGGTCAAAGCCGCCGCTTCGCGCGAGCCGTAGGAAGGAGCGAGGCGCGCGGTAGCATTATGCATTAGAGCCGAGATGGTCATAGAGGGGACAGTCATATAGTGCAAAAGTAATAAAAAACTTTGAGAAAAGAGCAGAGGAGCGCGCACTAAAGGCAAAGTGGGATAAAAAGGATGAAGGATAAAGCGGAGGAGCGTGAGCTAAAAATTGTTAAAAATGGAGGATGGCATTGACATAATGGCGATTGCAGTGTCAAAAAGAGAGTAATTATTGTTATATTTACAATTCTATTAACAAAAACCGACTACAGCCATGCTTAAACGAATAATCATTGTCTTAATATCTATAATACCACTAATAATGAGTGCGAAAAATGATGAAATCGCGGAGCCCGATTTTGCATATCCTAAGCAAGTGATCAAGGAAGCCGATGCTATGTTGCACACAGCACTTAAAACAGGGGACGGCACCAAGGTAGTAGAAGCGTTGATACAGTCGGGATTGGCGCAGACAGCCATATCGCCCGATTCGTTGCCGTCGGTAGTGAGGCGCATCGAGGGAGTAGCGGCGGAGACGCGGGATGAGGTGACACATGCGCTATTGGACATGGTGCTTGCCGAGATCTACACCCAGTATTATCAAGACAACAAATACAATTTAGACCATAGGCCAGCGCTTGCCAACCCCGGGACAGATATCACCATGTGGAGCGGCAAAGAGGTAAAAGAGAAAGTGTATGAGCTATACAGCCATGCCCTTAGTCATGCCGAGGCACTTAAAAAGGCGCGCACGGAGGACTATGCGAGCATAATCACGTGTGGCAAGGCCGATGCAATCTTTTATCCTACGCTATATGATTTTGCATCGTATACGGCAGTAGAAGGGTTGTCGTCGCTATCGGACGATATAGTCAGAGTGTTGTCGCCTATCTATCTGGTGGACATCAGATTGCAGTTGCCCAACGTGCTTGCCAAGCCGTCGCGCGAGGCGATAGAGATATCCAACCGCTGGGTAGACAGTAGCCAAGGCGCGCCCCGGATAGCGGCACTTCTCCAGAGGTGCAAGCTGCTTAATGGCTACGTTGTCGACGGCGACGACAGCACCGACAGCACCGTGAAGATGCTTCTGCGCCTCTATGAGGAGAATAAAGCAACGGAATACGCAGTAGAATTTCTGCTAATAGAGACCCCCACGGCGGCCGATGACAAAGTAGCCGTGTATAAGGCGCTTAACGACTTTGCGGATAAGAATCCGGCATATTTCCGTATAAATGAGGTCAGGGGAGTCATAGCCGAACTGTCCACCCCCGCCGTGCGACTCACCTACCCGACCTGTGTAGCGCGAGGCGAAGAAATAGAAGTGGGAGTGGAGATGGACAATGTCAATGCCACCGAGGTGCAGGTGTATCGCGTAAAGGATGTAAGAATAGATAAATCAGATTATAGCATTTCAGACTGCTACGCACAGCCGGTAGCAACGATACCGGTGGAATGCGAGGGTAGCATACCGTTCAGCGGCAGCCGAAAAATCAAAGTAAGATTGGAAGAGTATGGCATCTATCTGTTGGCCACAACGCTCAAGGATGTCGAAAGAAATCGCGACCTTGAGCCGATATACTGCTCCGATATAGCCATGCTTGACGTGGAAGGCAAAGACCTGTTGCGCGTGTTTGCCGTAGATGGGCGGAGCGGAGCGCCGCAGAGCGGAGTGACCATCACCTCGTATGAAAACGACAGAGCAGAGCTGAGCAAATTGCGTAGCCACGTGACCGGGGCTGACGGGTCGGCCGACCTCAATAAAGGGAGCTTGCGCAACATATTAATCACAGCGACAAAGGATAACGACACGTATTGCCCCGGCTTGAGGGAATACCTATATCGACGTAGCGAACAGGGCATAAATACGACGGCATTCATACGCCCCTCGCTTGCCATTTATCACCCCGGCGACAGCCTTGACTTCGTGGCGGTGGTGTACGAATACCAGGGGGATAGCCGAAAGCTTGTGAAAGGCGCCAACTTCACCGCCACCTTGCGCGATGTCAACGACGAAGTGGTCGACACGCTTGCAATAAGCACCGACAACTATGGCCGCGCGAGCGGCAGGTTTGCCATACCCGAAGAGTGCTTGACGGGATATTTCACGATATCCATCGGCCGGCCAACGCCATTATTGAACCGGAGCTCGTCGTATATAGGTTATCAGCATGTGATGGTAAGCGATTACAAATTGCCCACCTACGAGGTGAAAGTAGACAGCGTAGCCATCGACGACAACGACGGCAAAGTGACCATCGTAGGCAAAGCGCTCACCTATAGCGGATTTCCGGTGCAGAATGCAGTGGTAGAAGCCTCCTTGTCGGGGATACAACGCATGTGGTGGCAGACCAAGAGCGTCAAGTACCATCTCGACACCCTCTCGACCGATGCCACAGGCGTATTCCGCTGGGAGCTAAGTAAAGACGTGCTCGAGGCAACGCCATATGAGGGGGGTAGATATGAGGCGCAATTCACAGTCACCTCGCCCACCGGCGAAAACCGCCAGTGCACCCATATGTTCTCATTAAATAATGAGAACAGCATAACAATCACCGAGGCAGAATGGTATGCCGCAGCGCAAGGCGTAAGGCTCGACATAGGCGTCAGCGACCCCTTGGGCACCGCCATAGATGCCACGTTGCGGTTGACCTTTACCGGCAAAGATGGCGAGGCATTGGAAATAGAAGGAAAGAGCAGCAATGGCGAGATAGAAGCCGACCTCAGCCGACTGCATTCCGGCACATATACCCTGACGGTCAAATCGTTGGACGTAGAAGCCAAGGATGCAGAGGCCAGCGTGGTGGTGTACAATGCCAAAGAAAAGGCGTGCCCGGTAGATGGTGGCATGTGGACACCGAGCAGCAGTGTGAAAGCCGATGCTACCACACGCAAGGCCGAGCTCATAGTGGGAATACCCGTAGAGCAGCCTCACGTGCTCATGACCATTTATGACAGTGATAAACTGATTGAGCAACAGTGGATTAAAGCAAATCAAGGGCTTAATAAAATAGCAGTGACAGTGCCCGATACGCTGAAGCGGATGTCGGTGCGCCTGAGCATGGTGCGCCAGTTTGAAGCATGGTACGAGACATTTAGCGTAAAAGTAGCCGACCCCGATGCCGCCATCAAGGTGAAGATAGAGCGCATGCGCGATAAGATGGCGCCGCTAACCGAGGAGGGCGTCACCGTGAAAGTCAGCAACGCCGCCGGGAAGGGAGTGGGCGCCGCCGTGATACTTGACATGTACTCCAAGGCCTTGGACAACCTTGCTACGCAGTCGTGGATGTTCAGTCCTTCGTCGGGTTATATGCCTACAATGGGCTTTGACAATAGCCTGAGCGATAATGGTAGCATTAGATTCGTTGCGCAGCATGCGTGGAGGCTACCGTCGCCTGCAATGGGCTATCCGCAGTTTAACTTCTACGATATGTCGTGGACGGGAGACATGATTGGTGTCATCGCTTACGGGCTCAGTTGCGGAGCAGCGAGGCCTCTTGCTATGATGAAAAACAGCAGGAACGAACTGTTGGAACCTGGCGCAATAGACGAAGAGGCAATAGACGAAGAGGCTGATGCCGGCGACGGAGCCGCCGAAGAGCCCAAAACGGAGCAGGAATATCGGCCATCGGAAGTGCCGCTTGCCTTCTTCGCCCCGATGCTGTCGAGCGATGGCGAAGGCAACTTGACGTACTCGTTCAGATTGCCCAATGCCAATACCACGTGGGTGCTCAACGCGTTGGCCTACACCGACAACCTTGCCACTGGAATCGACATCAGGGAAGCCATAGCCTCCAAACCCGTGATGGTAGAGCCGAATATGCCGCGCTATCTTCGCACCGGCGACGAAGCCACAATCAGAGCCTTGTTGATGAACGCCACCGATGCCGAAGCAGCAGTAAGGACAACATTCGAGATAGTAAATCCGGCCACTGGCGAAGTGGTTGACACCCAGGCAGTAGATACGGTAGTGGCAGCCAAGCAGTCGGCTACCGTCAACTTCGGCATCACAGCGCCCGCCACCCCCGGGACGTTGATGGTGAGAGTGAAAGCATCGACCGATACCTATAGCGACGGCGTGATGACCCTCTTGCCCATACTCTCCTCGTCGCAGCCCGTAGTCGACGCCACGACCTACTATCTTGCCCCCGAGCAAAAAGAATACGTAGAGCAATTGCCCGGAGCCGGCGCCGACGCTACCGTTACGCTGTCGTTCTGCGAGAATCCCACATGGGAAGTAGTATCCGCACTACCCGGGCTCCGCACCGACGAAGCTACGACCTCGTTGGCGGCCTCGGCGCAGATATTTGCCGCCGCCGTCGCCGACTATGTGCTTGAGCTCAATCCCGCCATCAAGCCGGCGCTTAAGGAATGGCTTTCGGCCGCCGAAGAAGGCAATATGCTCTCCATGCTCAACCGTAACGACGACCTCAAGCAACTCGTGCTTGCCGCGACACCGTGGGTGGAAGAAGCGGAAAACGACGAGCAGCGAATTGCCCGACTTGCAATCCTCTTCGACGGCAAAGAGACAGCGCGAGCCATAGCTACCGCAGTCAAGAAATTGGAGAAGATGCAGCGCCGCAATGGCGGATGGCCGTGGAGCGACTATAACGACGAGGCTTCGGAATGGGCCACATTGCACATACTCAACAACTTCGCCGAATTGCGGCAGCTGGGTTGCTGTCCGTCGGAGCTCGATGATATGGTAGAGGAAGCGTTGGACTATATAGACACGGAAGTGGCAAGGACCTATGCCAAATATCCCAAAACGACATTTGAATACTACGCCTACGTGCGTTCGCTATATCCGGAGCACCCCATGTCGACAGGCGCCCAAAAAGCCTACGACTACACCGTGCAGCAGACGATAAAGAACTGGAAGAAGTCGGCTACGGCCGGCAAGGCGGCCGATGCCCTGCTGCTGTATCGCTCGGGCTATCAAAACGTAGCGAAACAGATACTTAACTCCCTGCGCGAATATGCCAGCCAGAGTCCGGAAATGGGCATGTGGTGGGATTCGCTAAGTAGCTGGCAGTCGCACGGCACAGTGGGACAGACGGCGTTCATCTTGCAGGCATTCAATACCATAGAGCCCGGGTGCGCCGAAATCGACCCGATACGCCAGTGGCTCATACTCAACAAGATAGTGCAAGATTGGGGCACGTCGGTCGATGCGTCGGCATGCGTGGCAGCGATATTGCAGTGCGGGACATCGTGGCTCAACCGTCCCGGCGATGCCGTCATCACTATCGACGGTAAGAAAGTAGAGCCAGAGCGATTTGACCGTCTCACTGGCAAAGTGCTGACAACCGTGACAGAAGCCGGTGGCGAGCTCAAGATAGAGCGGAGTGCCGACGGTCCGGCTTGGGGCGCCGTAGTGAAGCGGTCGACCCAGGTGATGAAGGAAGTGGAAGCGCACTCGATACCCGAGTTATCGGTAAGCAAGGAGCATTACGTGCGCACCGATGGCGGCTGGGCCCCGGCCGATACGTTGTCGGTAGGGCAGGTGGTCAAGGTGCGTCTCGTCATCAAGTCGATGCGCGCTATGGACTATGTTACCGTAGTCGACAACCGCGCAGCCACCTTAGAACCCGTGGTGCAGACCCCGCGCCCAGTATACTGCGACGGCATATTCTTCTACTTGGAAAACCGCGATGCCGCCACCAATCTGTTTATCGACTATCTGCCCAAAGGACAGTATGTTATCGAATATGAAATGAATGTCAACAATGCCGGGTCGTATTCGTCGGGCATAGCTACAATCCAGAGCCAGTATACCCCCGAAATGACAGCCCATTCGGCCGGCATGGCGTTGACAGTAACCGATTAATCACTTGGCCGCAGGAGTGGGACGACTGCTCCTGCGGCATTATTATCCCTGACATAAACCTTTATGAAAAAGTTAATTACTGCAGTGGCGGCAATGCTTGTCGCTATTTCGGCAGTCGCGCAGTCGCATATCGACACGTTGCGCCGGCGCCTCCTCTCCAACGACAGCAGCTATGTGTTTGTGGTGGCGCATCGAGGCGATTGGCGCTCGGCTCCCGAAAACTCCCTTGGTGCAATACGCAGTGCGGCTGACAAAGGTGCCGACATGGTGGAAATCGACATTCATAAAACCAAAGACGGACATTTCGTGCTCATGCACGACGGCAGTATCGACCGTACTACCGACGGGCGCGGTAACATCGGCGACATGACTTTACAGCAGCTTAAAACATATCGTCTGCGCAATTGCGACGGCACCTTTTCCGACGAGGCCATCCCCACCCTCGAGGAGGCTCTGCTCGAATGCAAAGGGCGCGTACTCGTCAATATCGACAAAGGACAGGACTACTTGTCGGAAATAGAGCCGATAATAAAGCGTACGGGCACAGAGGACCATGTGGTGCTTAAAGGCGGCAACTCGGTCGACGATGTCAAAAATAAACTCGCGGGCTACGAAAACATCATCTTCATGCCCGTAGTAAATCTCGATAAAGCATCGTCGCGCAAATATGTGGCAAGTTTCCTCACGCAATACGGGCCGGCTGCCATCGAGGTGCTGTTCTCGAAGGACGACATCGCCAACCTCGATATGATACCCGAAATCACGGCCACAGGGTGCCGCGTATGGGTCAACACCCTTTGGGCAAGCCTGTGCGGCGGCCATGAGGATGAAAAAGCGATGCTCGATGCCGATGCCAACTGGGGGTGGGTGCTCGACCGTGGCGCTACCATCCTACAGACCGACCGTTTACCCCAGCTGATAGAGTATCTGAACGCCAGGGGATTGCGTGGCGGCGGGCAATAGCGTTGCCGTCATCAGGCACGCCATGATAAGCATAGTGGCAGGCAGAATGTAGGTAGCCACGGCATGAAGCCATTACGGCAGCTATTATGATCAATAATTTAAAATGTTGCATAAAAATCCGGTGGATAGGATTTGAATACCGACAATATTGACTAACTTTGTCTTGCTGTTGTCAATCTCTTTGAGGCACAGTTTGGACAATTTTTATGCGTAGATTTTTCATTATTCTGTATGTGATGATGGCCATGGCGGTGGCGATGCCGTGCGTTGCGTCATCGCCCAAATTCGAGATGCGAGGAGCGTGGCTCGTCACCGCTTACGGTCTTGATTGGCCTTCATGCCAGGGCGTCACGCGCCAAGTCGCGGCCAAACAGCAAGCCGAGCTCGACACCCTGCTCAGCAATCTGCATCGCGCCGGCATCAATGCCGTGTTCTTCCAGGTGCGCCCCATGGCCGATGCGTTCTATGCCTCGTCCTACGAGCCGTGGTCGGGCTATCTGACCGGGACACGCGGCGAGAAGGCGCCCTACGACCCGTTGGGCCACTGTATAGGCTACTGCCATGCGCTCGGCATGGAGTGCCACGCTTGGATCAACCCCTTCCGCGTAGGCACCCGCACGCCTGCCACCACGCTCGACCGTCGTAACAGCCACCTATGGATGGCCAACCGCGTGGGCAAGTCATCAATGATAATCTTCAACCCGGCCCTCGACGAGACCCGCCGCCATCTATGCGATATATGCCGTGAAATAGCCACCAACTACGACATCGACGGGATAGTGTTCGACGATTATTTCTACAACCCCGAGTTTATCCCCGAGGACGAGCGTGCCGCCGACTGGAAATGCTACTTGGAAGCCGCCGATGCCGGCCAGAACATGGCCGACTGGCGACGCGCAAATATTAACCGTGCCATAGCCGACGTATCGGCCCTGCTCGCTACCATTAAAGATGGGAAGATAAGGTTCGGCGTGTCGCCGCAAGGCATAGGGGGCGCCAACGGCGTGTATGCCAGCGAAGGAGTGCCGGCACTGACATCCTACGGCATACTTACCGCCGACAGCCAGTACGACAAGATATACTCCGACCCGGTCAACTGGCTCAAAGAAGGGCTCATAGACTACATTTCGCCCCAGATTTACTGGACCACCGACAATAGCCGTCACCCTTATGGCGCCTTGTCGCGGTGGTGGAACGATGTAGCCGAGATGTTTGGCCGGCATTGCTTTCCGAGCCAGACAATCACGGCGCTTGCCAAGACCAATCTGCCGCAAGTGTGGAGCGAGACCTTCAGCCAAGTGCGCCACAACCGGGAGTCATCGTTCAACGGTGCGCCAGGGTCGGTGCTATATTCGGCCCGCTTTATCGGTGGGAGAACGTCGCAAGGCTTCGGTAAGGCACTGCGCGACAGCGTGTTTGCCTCGCGTGCTCTCGTGCCTCCGATGAGGTGGAAGTCGGGCGCTACGCCTGTTGAGGTAGATGATTTGGCTATCAATAAGTCGGGTCTGCTGACATGGCGTTCGTCGGACCCCGATGCGCGTTACGTCGTCTATGCCATACCTGCCGAGCTCGACGATGACGAGGCGCGTTCGGCCGATAGCGACGGCATCGATGCATCGTTCATATTGGCTGTCACTTACTCCAATTCCTACGTGCTCCCCGCCCGCTATCGCTCCGACTACCGTATCGCCGTGACCCCATTCGACCGCTACGGCATAGAGTGGCAACCTGCATATTTAATACCCTGATATTCATTACTATGGATTATGATATAAAGTATATGCGCCGCGCCATCCAATTGGCGAAATCGTCGATGGAGGACACCCATCCCAATCCCAATGTAGGCGCAGTCATCGTGGCCGACGGCCGCATAATAGGGGAGGGGTACCACCGGCGTTGCGGCGGGCCCCATGCCGAGGTCAACGCGGTAAACTCCGTTGCGCCGTACGACCGTGCGCTGCTCAGCCGTGCTACCATCTACGTGACCCTTGAGCCCTGTTCGCACTACGGCAAGACACCGCCCTGCGCCCAACTCATCATCGACAGCGGTATACCGCGAGTTGTAGTAGCTTGCCCCGACCCTTTCGATAAGGTGCGCGGCCGTGGCATCGCCATGCTCCGCAATGCCGGCGTCGAAGTGGTGGAAGGCGTGCTGCTCGATGAGGCGCGAGCTCTCAATCCTTGCTTTCTCACCGCCCACACCATGCATCGCCCGTACATCACCTTGAAATGGGCGCAAAGTGCCGACGGATACATGGATGCGGTGCGCCAACCCTCTGAGCCCCACGCCATTTTCTCGTCGCCGTTGGATGCCACCCTCGTGCATCGCCAACGCGCCCTCCACGATGCCATCCTTACTACTGCTGCCACCCTTGTTGCCGACAACCCACGTTTGGACGTGCGCCATTGGTGCGGCCCTTCCCCCACGGTGGTGGTCATCGACCGCCAAGGAGTCATCACTCCCGACGTGGCTTCACGGTTGCGCCTTTTCCAATCGGATGCGGGGTGCTGCCGTAGTGTCATCTTGCTGACATCCAAGCCACTACAGCTGCCAGGCGTCGACTGCGTGACCGTCGGGCCCGACAAATGCATTCGGGAGATAATGAACGAACTTTACGAGCGTGGCATCACCTCGCTGATTACCGAGTGCGGCCCTCGTATGCTTCAGGCGCTAATCGACAACGACCTCTACGACAATCTGCGCGTGTACACCTCCCCGATAAGCCTGGGCGACCGCGGCACTTGCCCCGCCCCCGTGTTGGACTGAGCCGGATACCGAGCCGGATACCAAGCCGAGCGGCCGCGGGACCGAACCGGATGCCGACCGAACCGGATGCTGTGCTGAATGGGTGCCAAGCCGAGCGGCTACCAAGTTGAATGGCTGTCGAACGGGGTGAGCGACTGTGGTTGTAACTGCTTTGTTGCATTCTGCAAATTAATATTAAAATAGTTTAATTTGACGGCGGTGGAGTTAAATATATTTAAAATGCATTTTCTGAGGGGGCAAAGCTGTCGTAGCTATCTTGCCGAAATAAATATCGTTAAGTGGCAAAACGGAAGGCGACGTGCTATGCTTGGCCAATTATTGGCGAATTATTATAAAATTACGGATAAATAGGCGAGGCAAAATGCTTTATTTCTCGCAATTTTTTATTAACTTTGCGACTGAAAAAAAGAGGCAAACTCTCGTATTTAGCCTTAATTCTGATGCTAACTGCCTGAATACACTGTATTTATGCTGTATAGCACTTTGGTTAATGCCTAACTGCGCAGTGCTTTGATTGGTGCCAAAAACGCGAGAACTACCGTAAGTGCCGTCGAAAGAACGGCATGGCTACCGTTGGCAAGCAATCGTCGCCGAGCCGCCCCTTTTTCAATCATAGCATAAATAAATCAATCTTTATATATGGTATCATTAGCAATATTCGGAATTGAAGACAACAGCATCCTCGCCTTGACGGCCCTGCTGACCGGTATCGCATTGGTAGCGCTTGCAATGTTGATTGCCAAGCTGATAAGTCCGCGTTCGTTCAACCCCCAGAAGGGCGAAGCTTATGAGTGCGGTATACCTACCCGAGGCAACTCTATGACACGCTTCTCGGTAGGTTACTACCTTTATGCTATTCTGTTTTTGATGTTCGACGTCGAAGCTATCTTCCTGTTCCCCTGGGCAGTGCAAGTGCGCGCTCTCGGTTCGGCAGGCCTTATCAGCATCGCCGTCTTCTTAGGTTTTCTTATATTGGGCCTTGCTTACGCTTGGCGGAAAGGAGCTTTGTCATGGAAGTAAAGGAAATTACTACCAAAAGCATGCCTTACGAGGCGTGGAAGGATAATGAATATATCGAAGGGCTCGTCAAAGAGCTGCAGGACAACGGCGTGAACGTCGTTGTAGGCACCTTCGACAAGCTTATCAACTGGGGGCGGTCTAACTCTATCTGGCCTCTTACTTTCGCCACCAGTTGTTGCGGTATCGAATTTGTGTCGCTTGGTGCGGCGCGTTTCGATATGGCTCGTTTTGGCTGGGAAGTGGCTCGTGCCTCGCCACGTCAGGCCGACTTCATGATGGTGGCCGGTACCATTGTAAACCGCATGGTGCCCGTGTTCCGCCGCCTCTACGACCAGCTCGCCGAGCCCAAATACGTCATTGCTTGCGGCGGTTGCGCCATCTCCGGCGGCCCGTTCCGTAGGTCATACCATGTGGCCCGCGGCATCGCCGATATCGTCCCTGTCGACGTCTACATCCCCGGTTGCCCCCCGCGCCCCGAAGCCATGATATACGGCATCATGCAGTTGTCGCGCAAAATCAAAGTGGAGAGATTTTTCGGTGGCGTAAACCGCCAGGAGCGCCGAAATAAATGCCTTGATGACAACGATTAAATCAACAGGTAGCTCCATTTCTTAAACCATCATTTTGCAATAGAAACATTCAATAATATGGCCACTATACAGGATAAAATCTCAAAGCTGTTCCCCGAAGCCTCTTTCGAGCAGGCCGACACGCTGCAGATTACAATTCCCGATGCCGGGTTGCACAACCTCGCCCGCACATTGCACGACGATGCTGACTTAGCTTTCGACTTCCTCGTGACTATTGTCGGCATGGACTGGACCGACTCATTAGGGTGCATCTACTACATGACTTCTTCGGTCCACGGCCACAGCATCGCTGTCAAAGTGTCGACTACCGACCGTGAGCGCCCTATGCTTCACTCCGTTTCCGACATCTGGACTATTGCCGAAATCTTCGAACGTGAAGTCTACGACTTCTTCGGCATCATATTCATAGGCAACAAGGATATGCGCCGCCTTTTCCTCAATATCGACTGGGTGGGATATCCCTTGCGCAAAGACTACGACATGTCGCCCGAGCTCAACCCCGTATCCATCGAAAACGAGCGCCAAAGCGACGGCACCGACATGTATATTGAGAACGCCGAAGGCAAAATAGAAAAGAAGCACCGCCTCATTTTCGGCAAAGACGACTTCGTGGTCAACATAGGCCCGCAGCACCCCGCCACCCACGGCGTGTTGCGTTTCCGCACTGCCGTCGACGGCGAGACCATCAAGAAAATCGACGTCTACATGGGCTATATACATCGCGGCGTGGAAAAATTGTGCGAGAACCTCACCTACCCGCAGACCCTCCACTTCATGGACCGTCTCGACTACTTCTCCGGCCACAACTACCACCACGGCCTTTGCCTCTGCATCGAGAAAGCCGCCGGCATCGAAGTGCCCCGCCGTGCACAGTACATACGCGTCATCATGGACGAGCTTTCGCGTATCGCTTCCCACTGCCTCTTCATCGGCACATTCTGTATGGACCTCGGCGCCACGACAATGCTTTTCTACGCATTGCGCGTGCGCGAGCAGATTCTCGACATCATGGACAAGACGTGCGGCGCGCGCATGTCGTTCAACTACGGCTGCATCGGTGGTGTAGTGGCCGACCTCGACCCCGACTTCGTGGCCGATGTCAAAGCCCTGCTCGCCGTCCTCCCCAAGAACATCAAAGAATACAACAAGATATTCACCGGCAACGTCATCACCAAGAACCGTATGGAAGGCGTAGGCGTGCTTTCTCGCCAGGATGCCATCGACTACAGTGTCACCGGCCCGTCGGGACGCGCCTCGGGCTGGGCTTGCGACGTGCGTAAGACCCATCCCTACAGCCTTTACTCCGAGCTCGACTTCGAGCAGGTGGTAATGGAAGAGGGCGACTCAATGGCGCGCTTCAAATGCCGCATGAAAGAAATCGAGCAGTCGGCCCACATCATCGAGCAGCTCATCGACAACATCCCCGATGGCGACTACTGTGCTAAAGTGCCCAAGGTGCTCAAATTGCCCGTGGGCAAATGGTTCCAGGTGGTCGAAGGGTGCCGCGGCGTGTTTGCCGTCTACATCGAGAGCGACGGCTCCACCAAGCCCTATCGCTTGAAGATTGCGCCCCCTTGCTTGCCGTTGGCCGCTGTTGTCGACCATATCACCTCAGGCAACAAAATCGCCGACCTTATCACTATCGGTGGCTCGCTCGACTACATCGTGCCCGATATGGACCGATAATGCCCCGGCCTGTGTGTCACAATGTTTTAAAAGGAAATATAGTAATTCTCAACTAAAGATAATTCTTCATGTTTGACTTTTCGAAAATAACAGGATGGATTCATGACCTTTTGGCATCGTTTATGGCCGACTGGTTGGTAGTAGTTACCGAGTGCGTCCTCATAGGTGTGGGCCTCTTGCTGGCATACGCTTTGCTCGCCCTCTTCTACATTTATTTCGAGCGTAAGGTGTGTGCTGCCTTCCAGTGCCGCCTCGGCCCCAACCGCGTTGGCCGCTGGGGTTTGCTGCAGAGCTTCGCCGATATGTTCAAGATACTCATCAAAGAGCTTATCAGCCTTAAGCATACCGACAAATTCCTCTTCGCCCTGGCTCCCTACCTCGTCATCGCGGCTTCTATGCTCGCTTTCGCGGTGCTTCCCTGGGGCAAAGGTTTGCAAATCATCGACTTCAACATCGGCATCTTCTTCCTTATCGCCGTTTCGTCGATTGGTGTGCTCGGTATCCTTCTCGCCGGTTGGTCGTCAAATAACAAATTCACGCTCATCGGCGCGTTGCGTTCCGGCGCGCAGATGGTCAGCTACGAGTTGTCAATTGGCTTGTCGGTAATAACTATGGTGGCATTTGCCGGTACGATGTCGGTAACGGGCATCGTTGAGGCGCAGGGCGATTGCTGGTTCATCTTCTCCGGTCACCTCCCCGCTATCATCGCGTTCATTATCTACATGATTGCCGGTACGGCTGAGACCAACCGCGGCCCGTTCGACCTTCCCGAGGCCGAATCGGAGCTTACCGCCGGATACCACACCGAATACTCCGGTATCCACTTCGGTTTCTTCTACTTGGCTGAATACCTCAACCTCTTCATCGTTGCCGGTGTGGCTTCATTGCTCTTCTTCGGCGGCTGGATGCCTTTGCACATCCCCGGCTGGGAAGGGTTCAACGATGTGATGAACTATATCCCGGGTCCCGTTTGGTTCATTGGTAAGGCTGTGGCCCTGTCGTTCGTCATCATCTGGTTCAAGTGGACTTTCCCCCGCTTGCGTATCGACCAGCTCCTCGCTCTCGAGTGGAAATACCTCCTCCCCATCAACCTCTTCAACCTCGTGTTGATGGTGCTGGTGATTATCTACGGCTTGCATGGCCCGGTTGTCCCCGTCTTGGATTAATTTAAATCAATACCTCTGATACAATTCTTAATACAACAGCAAAACATATAGCGGTTATGAGCGAAACATACGGAAAAATAGCCCAAGTAATCGGCCCGGTTGTCGACGTCGCCTTCGAAGGTGACCAAAACGCACTTCCCCCGATTTACACTGCATTGAAAATCGACCGTCCCGACGGCTCAATGCTTATTCTCGAGGTAGAGCAGCACATCGGTGAAGACACTGTGCGTTGCGTGGCAATGGAGAGTACCGACGGTTTGCAACGCGGCATGCGTGTCGACAACCTCCAGCGTCCTATCGCCGTGCCTACCGGCGGCCAGGTAAAAGGCCGTTTGCTCAACGTTATCGGCGAGGCTATTGACCACCTCCCCGAACTCGACCGCGAAAAGCTCCGCCCCATCCATCAGCCCGCCCCCAAATTTGAAGACCTTACTATCGGCACCGAAATCCTTTACACCGGTATCAAGGTCATCGACCTCCTCGAGCCCTACAGCAAAGGTGGTAAAATCGGTTTGTTCGGCGGCGCCGGCGTGGGTAAGACAGTGCTCATCATGGAGCTTATCAACAACATCGCCAAAGGCCACAACGGCTTCTCGGTGTTCACCGGCGTGGGCGAACGTACGCGTGAAGGTAACGACCTGCTGCGCGAGATGATCGAAAGCGGCGTTATGAAATACGGCGACAAATTCAAAGAAGGCATGGAACGCGGCGAGTGGAACCTCGACGACGTCGATATGAAAGAAGTGGCCAATTCCCAGGCCACCCTGGTGTTCGGCCAGATGAACGAGCCGCCGGGCGCACGTCTGCGCGTGGCTCTCTCGGGCCTTACTGTTGCCGAGCAGTTCCGCGACCAGGACGGCGGCGGTAAAGAAATCCTTCTCTTTATCGACAACATCTTCCGTTTCACTCAGGCCGGTTCGGAAGTGTCGGCGCTCCTCGGACGTATGCCCTCGGCTGTAGGTTACCAGCCTACCCTCGCTTCGGAAATGGGTGCCCTCCAGGAACGTATCACCTCCACCAAAAACGGGTCAATCACCTCCGTACAAGCTATCTACGTGCCTGCCGACGACTTGACCGACCCCGCTCCCGCCACCACATTCTCATTCCTCGACGCTACGACAGTGCTCTCGCGTAAGATTGCCGAGCTCGGTATCTACCCCGCTGTCGACCCGCTGGAATCTACTTCGCGTATCCTCGACCCCAACGTCATCGGCGAGGACCACTACAACACTGCGCAGGCTGTCAAGCAGTTGCTCCAGAAATACAACGAGCTTCAGGATATCATCGCTATCCTCGGTGTCGACGAGCTTTCCGACGAAGACAAACTCGTCGTGGCCCGCGCCCGCCGCGCTCAGCGTTTCCTCTCGCAGCCGTTCCACGTGGCCGAGCAGTTCACCGGCCTCCCCGGCGTGCTTGTCCCACTGAGCGAGACCATCCGCGGTTTCAAGATGATTCTCTCCGGCGAAATGGACCAGTACCCCGAGCAGGCATTCCTTAATGTCGGCACCATCGACGAGGCTATCGCAAAGGGCAAGAAACTACTCGCCGAAGTGCAGTAAAAACGCTATCCCTCTGCGTGTTATTAGTTTGATAATCGTATATTAATTAACAGCGATATGACACTTAAAATCATCTCTGCCACCGAAGTCCTCTTTGTAGGCGACGTCGAAATGGTGACTTTGCCCGGCGAAAAGGGGCGCTTCACGGTGCTCAACAACCACGCATCGTTGATTTCAACCCTCGTGGCTGGCGATATAACCTATCGCAACGGTGCCGACTCCGCGACAACCCATATCGACGGCGGCATTGCTGATGTGGATAACAACATAGTGTCGGTCTGCGTATACTAACTCTCTGATGAAACGACTTACCCTCATATTATTGCTGCTTATCTCGACTATGGCGTCGGTGAGCTTTCCCGCAGCGGCCGCATCAAAGCACGATGCTGCCGGCGAGGGGGAGGATAAAATCGACCCAAAGGAGATAATCTTTGAGCACCTTGGCGACCGCTACGGCTGGGAAGTGCCTTTCTGCCATCATAAGTCCATACCGCTGCCCATCATCGTGTTTGGCAGCGACGGCCTCCACATCTTCTCTTCGGCCCGTGTAGCCCACGGCCAGGTATATGTCGACGGCGGCAAGACTTTCCTCATCCCCGCCGAAGGCCCCAACAAAGGCAAGGTCGTAGAGATTGTCGACGGCGAAGAAGTGCGCCCCTTCGACATCTCTATCACCAAGAATGTAGCCGCGCTTATCATCACTATCATCGTCGTATGCCTTATCCTGCTGCCCCTCACCCGCTTCTATAAGCGCCACGGCTACAAGGCCCCGCGCCGTTTCCTCGGAGCTATCGAGGCCCTGACAGCTTTCATCTACGACGGTGTCATCAAGTCTACCCTCAAGGACAAGGCGTCGAAATTCGCCCCCTATCTGCTCACTGCCTTCTATTTCATCTTCGTGATGAACCTCATGGGCCTGATGGTAGTATTCCCTGGCGGCGCTAACCTCACCGGCAACATCGCCGTCACCCTGGTCCTCGCGCTCCTTACATTCTTCGTGACCAACATCTTCGGCACCAAGCACTATTGGAAAGACGTGTTTTGGCCCGATGTGCCCCTGTGGCTTAAGTTCCCCATCCCCATCATGCCGATTATCGAAGTGTTCGGTATGTTCACCAAGCCGGCGGCGCTCACTGTGCGTCTGTTTGCCAACATGATGGGTGGACACATGATAGTGATCGTGCTGACGTTGCTCATCTTCATCTTTGCCCAGATGGGCATGGCTGTGGGGGGCGGTACGGCAGTCGTTTCGACCCTCTTCTCCATATTCATGTTGCTGATCGACGTGCTGGTCAGCTTCATCCAAGCCTACGTGTTCACAATGCTCTCCACCATCTTCATCTCTTTGGCGCAGGAAAATCCCCACAAAGAGCATGCCGATGCCGAAGCAAAGCACTGACCACGACCCCGGCTCTCCGAGCCTTCTGAGCCCTCCGAGAACTCCGAGCCCTCCGAGAACTCCGGGCCATCAAAAAACTGAAATATAAAATTAAAAATATAACCATTAAAAATAAAACAACTATGTTCTCAATGATTTCATTAGTAGATGCCCTTCAGGGATTAGGCGCTGCTCTCGGCGCAGGTATTGCAGCTATCGCAGCCGGTTTCGGTATCGGTAAAATCGGTTCTTCAGCTATGGAAGCAATCGCTCGTCAGCCTGAAGCTGCCGGCGATATCCGTAGTAATATGATTGTGATTGCCGCTCTTGTCGAAGGTGTTGCCCTCTTCGCCGTTATCGTTTGTGTCCTTGCATTGTTCCTCTAATCATAGGTTACTCTCAGCGTCAATTCCTTTTTTTACGTTAACTAACCTGTCTTTTCAACAATGGAACTATTCACCCCTGACTTCGGTCTGATCTTTTGGATGTTTCTCAGCTTCGCTGTGCTATTTTTCATCCTTTGGAAATTCGCATGGCCTGCTATCACCAAAATGATCGACCAGCGAGCCGAGTTAATCGACAAGGGTGTGGAATATGCTCAGCAAGCCAAACAGGACCTCGATAATGCCCAGGCTAAGGCCGAGGAGGTTATCCAACAAGCTCGTAGCCGTCAAGCCGACATACTTCGCGAAGCCGACCGTATCAAAACTCAAATCATTGAGGAGGCTCGCGGCGAAGCTCGTCAGGCTGCTGCCAAAGAGCTCGACCAAGCCAAATTGCAAATCGAGCAAGCCCGCAAAGAGGCTGAGCAAAATATTCGCGACGAGGTGAGCGCTTTCGCCCTCAACATCGCTCAAAAGGTGGTGCGCAACCACATGAGCGACTCCAAAGCGCAGTCACAGCTTGTCGACTCTTTGCTCGACGAAATAGAGAAGAAAAACTGATAAAGCGATATGAACGACGGTCTTATACCACGACGATATGCTAAGGCATTGCTTAAGTTCGCCCACGAAAAGGGACAGGACGCGCGTGTCTATGCTCTGATGCAGTCGCTCGGCGATTGCCTCGCTTCGCAGCCTGCTTTGGGCAAATCGATCACCAACCCCTTTGTCAACGCTTCCGATAAAGCTAATCTGCTTACTATTGCATCGGGGGCCACTGCCAAAGACTCTGTGTTCGCCGACTTCATCAAGTTGCTCATCGACAACAATCGTATCGACTTGATGCGCCACATTGCCCTCGCTTATCTCGAAATGTACCGCAAGGCCAACAATATCTTCCTCGTGTCGATAACATCGGCCGCCCCTCTGGCCGATAAGGATTTGGCCCGCCTCAAATCGGTGATAACCAGTCATGTCGGCAGTGCTTCGGTAGAATACGAAACTGCTGTCGACCCCGACCTTATCGGCGGTTTCGTGGTTAAGATTGACTCTGAGCGTCTTGACGCTTCAATCAAAAATGAATTGAAACAATTGCGTTTGAAACTTTTAAGCAAGTAAACAATGATTAACCCCAGCGAGATATCGGAAGTATTAAAACAACAGCTCGAGAGTGTTAACTCCAAGGTCGCCTTTGAAGAGGTGGGTACCGTGCTTGAAGTTGGCGACGGCGTGGCTCACGTCTACGGCCTTGACAATGTCTGCGCCAACGAACTCGTTGAGTTTGAAAACGGCGTCAAAGGCGTGGCTCTCAACCTCGAAGAGAGCAATGTCGGCGTCATTTTGCTCAACGACGTCAACAAAGTGACCGAAAACATGACCGTGCGTCGCACCGGTGAAATCGCATCTATCCCTGTGGGTGAAGGCGTTTTCGGCCGTGTCATTAATGTCTTAGGTGAGCCGGTCGACGGCCGTGGCCCCATTCAAGGCGAGCGCTTGCTCATGCCTCTCGAACGTAAGGCCCCAGGTGTCATCTTCCGTCAGCCTGTCAACCAGCCGTTGCAGACCGGTATCAAAGCCGTCGACGCTATGGTGCCCATAGGCCGCGGCCAGCGCGAGCTTATCATCGGCGACCGCCAGATTGGTAAGACCGCTATCGCTATCGACACTATCATCAACCAGCGTGCCAACTTCGAAGCCGGTAAGCCTGTTTACTGCATCTACGTGGCTATCGGCCAGAAGGCTTCGTCTATCGCTGCTACTGTTGAAACGCTCCGCCAGCATGGAGCCCTCGATTACACCGTCGTAGTCTCCGCATCGGCTTCCGACTCTGCCGCTATGCGCTACTACTCGCCGTTTGCCGGCGTAGCTATCGGCGAATATATCCGCGATACTGGCCGCGATGCACTCATCGTCTACGACGACCTCTCTAAGCAAGCTGTCGCCTACCGCGAAATTTCGCTTATCCTTAAACGTCCCTCCGGACGTGAAGCCTACCCCGGCGATATCTTCTACCTCCACTCGCGCCTCTTGGAACGCGCTGCCAAGATTATCGACAACCAGAAGGTCGCCTCTATGATGAACGACCTCCCCGCTGTCCTCAAGCCTATCGTCAAAGGCGGCGGCTCGCTCACCGCGCTCCCCATCATTGAAACTCAAGCCGGCGACGTGTCGGCATATATCCCCACCAACGTCATTTCTATCACCGACGGACAGATTTACCTCGAAACCGCACTCTTCAACCGCGGTATCCGTCCTGCTATCAACGTTGGTATCTCAGTGTCGCGTGTGGGTGGTAACGCGCAGATCAAGTCAATGAAGAAGGTGGCCGGTACGCTCAAAATCGACCAAGCTCAGTTCCGCGAGCTCGAAGCTTTCACCAAGTTCGGCGGCGACATCGACCCCGTGACCGCTCGCGTCATCGACCGCGGCCAGAAGAACGAACGCTTGCTCATCCAGCCCCAATACCAGCCCTGGGCTGTCGAAGACCAAGTCGCCGTTATCTTCTGCGGCGTAAACGGATTGCTCTCCAACGTTCCCCTCGACAAGGTCTACGACTTCGAGAATGCGTTGTTGCAGCTCCTCCACGCTTCCTATAAAGATGAAATCATTACCCCGATAGCTCAAGGCAAACTCACCGACGACGTGGCTGAAAAGCTCAAAGCCGTCGCTTCGGAAGTGGCTGCCCGCTACAACTAATACCCCGGCAGGGCGCAGCCTATTGGATGCGCCCTACCGCCCACGGGCCTCCTCTCCGATTACCTCACCGCTCTCCACCTGTTTCATAATTAATCCCAATCATCGCAATATCCGACAATGGCAACATTAAGAGAATTGAAAGGACGTATAGGCTCTGTCGCTTCATCCGAGAAAATCACCGGGGTGATGCGCATGACGTCGTCGGCTAAGATGCACAAGGCCGAACTGAAACTCAAGCAGTTGGTGCCTTTCCGCAGCCAGGTTGAAACCGTCATCGGCAATCTGCTGTCGGCTGATGCCGCTTTCTCATCCCCATTGCTCGAAGCTCGCGAGGTGCATTCGGCCACTATCGTGGTCTGGGGCTCCGACGACGGCCTCTGCGGCGCCTACAATGTCAACATTTTCAAGCAGCTGGTGGCCCTGATTACCAAGTTGCGTAAGGATATCGGCGATGACGCCCGCATTTGCGTGTTGCCCGTCGGCGCTAAGATTGCCAAAGCTGTGCGCAAACTGCGCCTTCACAACGTCGCCGTCGATGTGCCACAGGGCGTCAGCGCCAAAAGCGCCGACAACGTGGTCAAAGACTTCACCCGCCGGCTCGTCGACAGTTTCCTTAATGGCGATACCGACCGCATCGACCTCCTCTACATGAACTTCAAGAGCGTGTCGCGCCAACGACCGCGTGTCGACACCCTAATCCCGGTCACCACTGCGGCCCTCGGCCTCGACGATAAGAAATCCAACGCCTCTCGCCCCTACATCTTCGAGCCCGACGCCAACACCATCTTCAACAAGTCGCTGCCGCTACTCATCCTCTCGGTCATGCAGACTGTGTTCTGCGAAAACCAGGCCTCGGAGCAAGCTGCACGTGTCATGGCTATGCAAAGTGCCAACGACAACGCCAAAAAGCTCCTCGACCAGCTCCGTCTCGAATACAACAAGCTGCGACAGCAAAGCATCACTACCGAACTGCTCGACATCGTGGGAGGGCAGATAAGGTAGCTATCTCTTTATCGGCGCACAAGCCCCTCTCACCGGGGCCTTCAGCCCCAACGCTCGTTTGCCGATAAAAATTCCGACCCGCGAAAACTGCTTAAAAGCAACCGACGACTCGGTCCCACACCCGACGACTCGACCATATATTTTGAATTAATATAAACAACATATCTAAAACGTAAGGAAGAAACTTATGGGTAGTGTAAAAGATTATTTTTCAGGCTTAGGCTCCGGTTTCTTGAGTCTCCTCAAAGGTATGCAGGTGACAGGTAAGGAGTTCGTTACGCCTAAGATAACGGAAAAATATCCCGAAAATCGAGATTCTCACCACATCCCCGAGCGCTTCAGGGCTTGCCTGACGCTCAAGTATGATGGCGAAGGCAATCACAAATGTATCGCCTGCGGCACTTGCGAACGCAACTGCCCCAACGGCACCATCTCCATTACATCCAAGATGGTGGAAAAATGGGATGGCTCTAAAAAGAAAAAGCTCGACAAATATATCTATGATTTGGGTAGCTGTACGTTCTGTCAACTCTGCGTCATCTCTTGTCCGACCGACGCACTCGAGTTCTCCAACGATTTTGAGCAGGCTGTGTTCACTCGCGACAAGCTCGCCAAGCAGCTCAACTATCTCCCCGAGAAGCCCGAACCCGAACCTACCGAAGAGGAAAAAGCCAAATTCCTCGCCGAAAAGCAGGCTAAGATTGAAGCCGCCAAGAAGGCCGCTGCCGCTAAAAAAGCTGCTGCCGCTCCCGCTTCGCTTATCGACGAGAACGACCCCAAAGTCAAAGCCGCTCTCGCTAAATGTGCCGGCGACCCCGCTAAGGAGGCCAAAGTGCGTGAAGCTCTCGAAAAAGCTGCCCGCTTGAAAGCCGACAAGGCCGCTGCCGCCGCTCCCGCATCGCTTATCGATGAGAACGACCCCAAAGTCAAAGCCGCCCTCGCTAAATGTGCTGGCGACCCCGCCAAGGAGGCCAAAGTGCGCGAAGCTCTCGAAAAAGCTGCCCGCCTAAAAGCCGACAAGGCTGCCGCTGCTCCCGCTAAGGCCGGCTCCAACCCCAACAACGATAAATAAAAACAAAACTAAAATATGGAATCAGTATTAAGTATCATGATTTATGTCGTAGTCGCTTTGTCGATTATGATATTCTCGGTACTGGCTGTTACGACACGCAAGATTTTACGTTCGGCGACATTCCTATTGTTTGCCCTCTTCGCCACGGCGGCTGTCTATTTCATGCTCGGGTATCAATTCCTGGGCGGTGTGCAGATTGCCGTCTATGCCGGGGGTATCGTCGTGCTGTTCGTATTCTCGATTTTGCTTACGAGCCATCCGGGCGACAACAGCAGCAAGCTTGAGTCAAAGAAAAAGGCGTTAGGCCTCATCGGCGCTATCGCAATGTTCATAGTGTGCGCTTGGTCGCTCATTAGCCGTTGCTCCCTCCTTAAACCACTCGAGGATATGGGCGACGCTCAGGTCCCCACTATGCATCGTATCGGTCACGACCTCCTCAGCTCTGGCGATAATGGCTATCTCCTCCCATTCGAGGCTATCAGTGTTCTTTTGCTCGCATGTATAATCGGTGGCATTGTTGTGGCACGTAAAAAATAAATATGGATATGTTGGATCTCTTGAATAATTTTCAGTTGAACTCGCTGATGTTCCTGATACCCAGCCTGTTTATGTTTTGCTGTGGTGTCTACGGCTTCTTGACCCGCCGTAACATGATTGCTATGTTGATATCTCTGGAGCTCATGCTCAACGCCGTTGACATGAATTTCGTGGTGTTCAACCGCTTCCTTTGCCCGGGGCAGATGGACGGCATGTTCTTCACGCTTTTCGCCATCGCTATCGCCGCGGCCGAAACCGCTGTCGCTATCGCAATCATAATCAATGCTTACCGCATTGCTAAAGATATTGATGTTAAAGATTTAACCAAAATGAAATTTTAAAGACTCATGGAAGCAACATTACCGCTTTTGATTTTGGTTCTGCCATTGCTGATGTTCCTCTTCCTGGGGCTTTTCGGCAAATTTTTGAGCCATAAGTGGGCCGGCATCATCGGTACCGTCGGTATGGGCGTCACGATGATTATTGCCTATTACACCGCCTACACTTATTTCTTCTCCGGACAGTTCGTCGGCGCTGACGGCGAACGTCTCCAATACATCGTCTTCGACCAGGACTGGTTGTCGCTCTGGGGTAACCTGACCATCAAGCTGGGTTTCTTGATCGACCCCATCTCGGCTCTCATGCTCGTTGTAGTGACCACCATCTCTTTTATGGTCCACCTCTACAGCAACGGCTACATGCGCGACCACCACGGCGTCTACGAAACCGGCTTCCAGCGTTTCTACGCTTTCCTGTCGCTCTTCAGCTTCTCGATGCTCGGCCTCGTCGTCGCTACCAACATCTTCCAGATGTACATCTTCTGGGAGCTCGTGGGCGCTTCGTCCTACCTCCTCATCGGGTTCTACTACACCAAGCCGTCGGCTGTCTCTGCCTCTAAAAAGGCTTTCATCGTCACCCGTTTCGCCGACCTCGGATTCCTCATCGGTATTCTCATCCTCTCTTTCACTACCGAGACCTTCGACTTCATGTCGTTGACTTCGAGCCCTCTGCCCGGCGTTGAAAACACATATTATGTCGATGCAGCAACTGCTACGACTGCCCTCGAATCGGCCGGCGGCCAAATGTTCCTCGGCGGTTCGCTCATGACTTGGGCACTGGTGCTCATCTTCATGGGTGGCATGGGTAAATCGGCCATGATGCCGTTGCACATCTGGCTCCCCGACGCTATGGAAGGCCCCACCCCGGTTTCCGCTCTTATCCACGCGGCCACTATGGTCGTTGCCGGCGTTTACCTCGTGGCTCGTCTTTTCCCGTTGTTCATGATCAACAATGCCATGGGCGGCGCCGCGCTCGACATCGTCACCGTTGTGGGCGCCCTTACTGCTGCCTATGCCGCTATAGTCGCCTGTACGCAAATCGATATCAAGCGCGTCCTCGCCTTCTCTACCATCTCGCAGATTGCTTTCATGATGGTGTCGCTCGGCGTCTCCCGCGAAGGCATGCACGACAACCTCGGCTACATGGCCTCGATGTTCCACCTCTTCACCCACGCCATGTTCAAGGCTCTCCTCTTCCTCGGTGCGGGTGCGCTCATCCACGCCGTTGGCTCCAACGACTACACTGCTATGCACGGCTTGCGTAAACACATGCCCATCACGCATATCACTTTCCTCGTCGGCTGCCTCGCCATCGCTGGTATCATACCGTTCTCTGGCTTCTTCTCCAAAGATGAAATCCTCACCGCTTGCTTCGGCAACTCGGCCGTAGCTTATGTGTGGATGTCGCTCGTAGCCGGCCTTACCGCTTTCTACATGTTCCGCCTTTACTACCTCATCTTCTGGTGGAAAGAACACAATGTGCCTCAAGGCCACCACGCCCCCAAGGACCAACCCTGGACTATGACTCTCCCGCTGATTCTCCTCGGCATCGTAGCCATCTTCTGCGGTTTCGTTCCTTTCGCCGACATGGTTTCGTGGAACGGACATGCGCCCCACCACTCGGGCATCAACTGGACTGTCGCTTCTATTAGCCTCGCCGTGGCCATCATTGCCATAGCAATCGCAACCGCTATGTATCGCAAAGAAAATGCCATGCCGGCCAAGATGCGCTCTTTCTTCCCCCGTTTGTGGACCGCTGCTCACAAGCGCTTCTACTTCGACGAACTCTACATGTTCATCACCCACAAGATTATTTTCGACCGCGTCTGCAAACCGATTGCCTGGTTTGACCGCCACATCATCGACGGCACTATGGACGCTTTCGCCGCCATCACCAACAAGGCTTCCTACGCCATCCGTGGCTTGCAGTCGGGTAGCGCTCAAAGCTATGTCTGGGTTTACCTCATCGGTGCTTTGCTGCTCGGCGGTGGCACTGTCGCTATCATCTTCTTGTTCTTCTAATCGTCACTGAGCGCTAACAGTTTATAATATTGTAAATTATGTTGTCTAATATACTGATATATTTCGTAATCGTTCCCATCTTGATGCTGGGAGGATTGGCACTGAGCCGCAACGTCAAGCAGATCCGCGCGGTAGCAGTGGCAGGTTCGCTCGTGTTGATTGCTATGAGCGTTTACCTTTTGGTGGAATATCTGGCCTTGAGGGCTGCCAATATCGACGACCCCATGCTCTTCTGCGGGTCGTGGACTTGGTTTGAGGCTCTCAATATTCATCTCGCTGTCGGTGTCGACGGTGTCTCGATTGCCATGATTATCCTCACCTCGATTATCGTTTTCGCCGGTTCCTTCGCCTCTTGGAAGATCGACAACCCCAAAGCTTTCTTCCTTTGGCTCATTCTGTTGTCGACCGGCGTCTTCGGCTTCTTCATCTCTGTCGACCTCTTCACCATGTTCATGTTCTACGAGGTGGCCCTCATCCCCATGTACCTGCTCATCGGCGTGTGGGGCTCGGGCAACAAGAACTATTCGGCCATGAAGCTTACCCTGATGCTCATGGGCGGCTCGGCTTTCCTTATGCTTGGCCTCATCGGCATCTACTACAATGGCCCCGTAGTCGACGGTCACCACACCTGGAACATCCTTGAAATCGTCGATAACGGCGGCGTCGATAAGGGCTGGCAATACTTCCTATTCCCCATGACTTTCGTTGGCTTCGGCGTCCTCGGCGCTATGTTCCCGTTCCACACCTGGAGCCCCGACGGTCACGCTTCGGCCCCTACCGCCGTTTCTATGCTCCATGCCGGCGTGCTCATGAAGCTCGGCGGTTACGGCTGCTTCCGCGTCGCTATGTACTTGATGCCCGAAGCCGCTCAAGAGCTCTCTTGGATTTTCTTGATTTTGACCGGTATATCGGTGGTCTACGGCGCGTTCTCAGCTTGCGTTCAGACCGATCTCAAATACATCAACGCCTACTCTTCGGTGTCGCACTGCGGACTGGTGCTTTTCGCCATCCTCATGCTCAACCAGACAGCCATGACGGGTGCCGTGATGCAGATGCTCTCCCACGGCCTTATGACTGCGCTATTCTTCGCTCTCATCGGTATGATCTACGGCCGTACCCACACTCGCGACATCCGCGAAATGGGCGGTATGATGAAAATCATGCCCTACCTCGCCGTCTGCTACGTCATCGCCGGTTTCGCCTCTCTGGGTCTCCCCGGTTTGTCGGGCTTCGTGGCTGAGATGACCATCTTCGTAGGCTCATTCCAGCAAGGTATGAGCGAATTCCTCGCCGGTGCCGGATCGCTCAAGCTCGTCTTCACCATCGTGGCTTGCTGCTCTATCGTCATCACCGCGGTCTACATCCTCCGCGTCGTTGGCAAACTTCTGCTCGGCCCCGTTCAGGACAAGCATCACCTGCAGCTCACCGACGCTACCTGGTGGGAACGCCTTTCTACCGTCACACTAATCATCAGCGTCGCAGCTATCGGTTGCTGCCCCAACTTCTTCGCTGACCTGATCCGCGACACTTTCAATGGCGACATTTTCCACGCCGTCCTTCCGTTGAACTAATAAAAGATTAATAAGAAATGGATTATTCTCAATTTTTGGCAATGAAGCAAGAAATAGGATTGTTAATCGTATTTCTATTAGTCTTCCTCTACGATTTGTTTGCCCCGCGATATGCCGTAGCCGGTACCGACAAGAAAGCCGTTAAAGGCATCTCTACGGTCACCATCGTGCTCTTCGCCATCTTCACTGCCTACGGCTTCTGCTGCTCTGTTATCGGCAACACCCAAGTGGCTTTCGGCGGTATGTATTCTACTACCCCCGTTGTGGCCACTATCAAGAATATTCTCAACATTGGCGTGCTCGTCGTGCTCATCCAGTCAATGAAATGGAACGCTTCCGAGCCCCAGATTATGCGCCGCGCCGAGTTCTACGAGCTATTGCTCATCACCCTCTTCGGCATGTACCTCATGATGTCGGCTCGCCACTTCCTGGTGTTCCTCATCGGCTTGGAGTCGGCTTCTCTGCCTTTGGCTGCAATGGTCGCCTTCGACAAAAACAAATATGAAAGCCACGAAGCTGCCGTCAAATACATCCTTACGGCTGTATTCTCTTCCGCCATCTTCATGCTCGGCTTGTCGTTCGTCTACGGCCTCACCGGCACGCTCTACTTCGACAAGATTGCCGCTTCCCACGTCGAAAGCTCCGGCCTGCTCATCGTAGCAATGGCTTTCGTCATGGCCGGTATCGGCTTCAAACTTTCATTGGTGCCTTTCCACCTTTGGACTGCCGATGTATATCAAGGCGCGCCCACTTCGGTCACTTCCTACCTCTCGGTCATCTCCAAAGGCGCCACCGCCTTTGCTTTCATGGTCGTCATGGTACAGGTGTTCGGTCAGTTCTACGCCGCCGCTTGGGAATGGATGCTCTACGCGTTGATTATACTCACCATCACCGTCGGCAACCTTTTCGCCATACGTCAGCGCAACATGAAACGCTTCCTCGCGTTCTCCTCCGTTTCGCAAGCCGGCTACATCATGCTCGGCGTCATAGGTGCCAACCAGATGTCGCTCGCTGCAATGATGTTCTACATCCTGGTCTACATCTTCTCCAACCTCGCCGCTTTCGGCGTTATACAAGCTATTGAAAACAAAACCGGCCTCGTCGGCATGGACTCCTACCGCGGTTTGCACAAAACCAACCCGCGCTTGGCCTTCGCTATGATGCTGGCTATGTTCTCTTTGGCCGGTATACCCCCATTCGCCGGTTTCTTCAGCAAATTCTTCATCTTCACCGGTGCCCTCAACCAAGGCTCCACTGCAATGTACGTATTGGTGCTCATCGCCTTGATCAACACCATCGTCTCGCTTTACTACTACCTCCTCGTAGTTAAAGCTATGTACATCGCCCCCGAAGAATGTGAGATTGCTCGCTTTAAAAGCGGTTGCAGCGAACGCCTCGCATTGGTGATCACCGTCGGTGGTATCATATTGCTCGGTATCGTCAGCATAGTGTACAACTCGATACTCACTATGACCACCTCCCCGATGTAATCCATCTCCGCGATAAACGTTAAGTCTAAAATATCACAATGGCCCATCCGGGTCGTCGATTGTGGACAACGGTGACGGACCTTGACAATCGTCAATCTCCTTACCCCAAACCCCACCCCCGACGACCCGGATGGCCCGTTCCTGGCATAACGGAACCCTCCGAAATACCCCAACTTTTCAACTACAAAAACCTAACCAAACTCTTAACTACCTCGTAACCCGCCCAACTTTAGAAGAACGTAAGGTGTGCGGGGTCAATGGCCACACCCACCAAGTGGCGTCCGGAGCGACGCCGATTTATATTCCGCTTCTTCATTATCGTAATTGCCTATCAATAAGTAATTTATCCAAAATATCAATGTACTCTTGCTCTCCGACCATGCGCCATTCCGCCGGCCAATAGGCTCGCCGAAATTAGTCATCCCGTGAGATGCGAGATGTCGCACTATTTCCTCTCGCTATGCAGTGATATTGTGCCACATCCTTCGCTCCAAATTTACATCATTCTGCGCACCCAAATGCGTCAAAATCATACACCTCGCTCTCCCGATATGCCCCGCCTCCTGCGCTCCCGCTTCCCCATGTCCTTGATTTTGACACTCCCGCCGTATCCCCCTCCTGCGCTCCCGCTCGACCACGACCATCGACCCCCTTTTAACCACAATTAAACAATTACCACAATTTTTCAATAAACCTACTACAGAAATCAAGAAAAATACGTTAACTTTGCATCTTGAAATATAATGTCTGAACCGCTAATGCACAATGATGTGCGTTTTCCCCTCTCACTCTACGCGTGCGCCTTCTTCATGCACCACAACCCCTCTCGGCTCCGACATTACGCTAATGAGACAATTTTTGCAAAATGAAATCAAAGCTATTATCAATATTTGCAGTAGGAATGTTTGCCGCAATGGCCATGTTCAGCTCTTGCAATGATGACACCTCCGACGATACTGAAGTAATCTACGGCAGCACTCAGGTCAAAAGCTTCAAACTGAAAGCTAATACCAATATCCTGTCGGGCCTCGACTCGGTGTTCTTCTCCATCGACCACACCTCTGCGCAGATTTTCAATGCCGACTCCCTCCCCATGGGCACTCCGCTCAATAAAATGGTAGTGCAGATTACCACCGATGGCTGCTCCGTCGTCGAGCTCAACGTGCCTCGCAAGAACGATACCGACACCGTCATCAACTACCTTACCAACTCTACCGACTCCATCGACTTCAGCAACGGTCCGGTGCGCTTGCATGTCGTTTCCTACGATGGCAACTCCCAGCGCGATTACACAGTTCGTGTCAACGTCCACACCATGGTGCCCGACTCTCTCTACTGGGCATCGGCAGCTCGTCGCACTCTCCCCTCGCTATTGGCAATGCCTAAGCAACAGAAAACCGTCAGAACTGCCGACGCTCTCGTCTGCCTCACTTCCGACGGCTCTAAATACGATTTCGCCGTTACCGACAATCCTTTCGACGGAGAATGGCTGGTGTCGGAACACAACCTCCCCTTCATCCCCAATGTCGAAAGCCTCGCAGCCGCTGGCAATACTTTCTATATGCTCGCAGCCGACGGAACTCTCTACACCTCGCCCGACACCAAGGCATGGTCGTCGACCGGCGAAAAGTGGTGCCATATCTACGGCGCTTTCGGCGACAAAATCCTCGGATTGAAGAATACCGATGCCGGATATGTCACCGTCACCTATCCCCCCTCTACCGAGGCTGCGGCCCCCGACAAGTTCCCCGTCGCTGCTACCGGGCAGCTCAAGGAAATATCTTCAGCATGGACCTCCAAAAAACAGGTAGTAATGCTCGGCGGTATCACTGCCGACGGCTCCTTGACAAATGCCCTCTGGGGATTCGACGGCGACAAGTGGGCGCGCATCTCCGATAAGTTCCCCAAACCTATCGCCAATGTCGCTATTTTCGACTACCGCATCTCACACACCGACACCATCTCGTGGGCGCCTACGCAGTCCGATGTGCTCATCGCAATGCTGGGCGAGACCCACGGCAAACTCAACGATAAGGTCTACGTGTCGCGCAACGCCGGACTCGACTGGAAGGAGGGCGACGACTTAGTGCAGCTCCCATCCTACATCACGCCACGCCACTCGGCGCAAGCCCTCGTGTGGAGCACAACGGCTACATCGGCGCGCTCCTCGGCCTGTCAATGGGCTGAATATCAACCCAAACCGCTGCCTCGCTGGTGGGTGCCGGCTCAGCCATTCTTGCCTCAATCGCGTGCCGACCAGCCTATCACCCAGTGGGACGTGCCATATATCTACCTCTTTGGCGGATATGACTCCGATGGTAACCTCAAAAACGAGCTATGGCGCGGAGTACTCAACCGCCTGACTTTCAAGCCGCGAGAATAATCTCCTCGGCCTTTGCCGATAACTCTCACATCAGCAACAGACTCCCCAAAAAATCTCATTCAATAACCTCTCCAACAGCATAATCCCTTCCTTCACTACAGTAATAACTCTAAAACAACAGCAATCTAAGAGTATAGCAATTTCGCTCACTCTTTCTCTAACAATAAAGTAATCGCCCCCCCCCTTGACTATGAAAAAGTTAATCGCTCTGATAATGACTGTATTTGCCTTGGTGGCGATGCCTATTAAGGCGTCGGCGCAGGAGGAGACTTACAAGTTCGACCTCGGAGTGCAACTGGGCATGGACGGTTACCTCGGCGATGTCAACGAAAGTAGCATCTTCGCCAACCCCGGCCTTTCTGCCGGCCTCTCTTTCCGATACCTCCCCGACGTACGTTGGGCTATCCGTGGCGTTTTCAACTACTTCAGCCTCAGTGGCGACTCCTCAAAATACGACAACGTGTTTCCCGCCGGACAAACCTACAGCTTCAATTCCAAAGCCTACGACCTCGGCGCTCGCGTCGAATTCAACTTCTTCGGCTACGGCATCGGCGAGACATATAAGCATCTGCGCCGCTGGAGCCCCTATCTCGCCCTCGGCCTCGGATTTACCTACTCCACATGCGATGGCATTAACGCCTTCGCCCCCAACATCCCGATGGCCATCGGCGTCAAATATAAACTTAAAGAAAGATGGAATCTCGGCGTTGAGTTCTCCATGACCAAAGTCTTTGGCGACAAAGTCGATGGCGAGCTCTCCGACCTCTATATGATAGAAAGCTCGTTCCTGAAAAACACCGATTGGTATTCCAACATCTCGGTGTCAATAAGCTACGAGTTTGGTAAACGGTGCGTAACCTGCCATTATGTTGATTGACAGATTTATGACGCATAATTATTGATAACAGTCACTGACACTTTATGATGCAGCAAGTAGATACATCACATATCGACAAAGAGCGGGTGCCCGAGCATGTCGCTATCATCATGGACGGTAACGGCCGCTGGGCTCAGGCTCGCGGTCTGGAACGCTCCGCCGGCCATGTCGAAGGCGTCAATACCGTGCGCCGCATCACCGAGATTGCCTCTGAAATTGGCGTCAAATACCTCACTCTCTACACTTTCTCCACCGAGAACTGGAACCGTCCCGCCGATGAGGTCAACTTGCTTATGCATCTTATCGTCACTGCCTTGGAGCGGGAAACTCCCGACCTCATTCGCAACAACGTCAGGCTATCCATGATTGGCGACATGGACCGCTTGCCCGATTTCGCCGCTCAACGCTTGCAACGTTGCTTTGCCGACACTGCTCACTGCACCGGCCTCAACCTCATCTTGGCTTTGAGCTACTCGGCCCGTTGGGAGATAACTCGCGCTGTCCGCGACATAGCTCGCGAAGTCTTAGCCGGCGACATCCTCGCCGACGATATCTCCGACATCACTGTCGCCGACCACCTAGCCACTGCCGGCATCCCCGACCCCGATTTGCTCATCCGCACCGGTGGCGACTTCCGCATCAGCAACTTCCTCCTCTGGCAGTTGTCCTACGCCGAAATTTTCATAACCAACCATTTCTGGCCCGACTTCTCCAAGCAGGACTTCGTCGACTGCATTGTCAGCTTTCAGGGCCGCCAACGCCGTTTCGGCCTTACTGCCGAGCAACTTTTATCCACCGACAATTTAGTTTCTAATAATCATCAGCAATCTTAATAGCGAGTGATTGCATGCCACATAACCCGATTTATCACATAAGATTATGAGATATAAACTGTTAATCATATTTTTGGCGGCTGTTTTCATAGCCGGAAGCCTCAACGCTCAAGAGCCTGTCGACACTATATATCAGCCTCAGATTAGCTATTCGGGTGTGCCTCGCACCTACGAAATTGCCGGCATCGAAGTCACTGGCGCCGACAACTACGAGCCGAGTACAATCATCGGGTACACCGGCTTGCGCATCGGCCAGAAAATCGAAATCCCCGGCAACGACGCTACGTCGGCCGTTAAACGCCTGATGCGGCAGCAGCTCTTCGCGCAGACCCAGCTCAAAGTCGACAAAATTGCCGGCGATAAAGTGTGGCTCGAAATCGCTATCCGCACTCAGCCTCGCATCTCGCAAGTCAACTACCTCGGCATGAAGAAAGGCGAACGCGAGGACTTGCAGGAACGTCTCCAATTGGTCAAAGGCAACCCTATTACACCCAACATCTCCAACCGCGCCAAGACCATCGTGAAAAAATACTTCGACGAAAAAGGCTACGGTAACGCCTCGGTGTCTATCTCTCAGCGCCCCGACCTGTCGGAAGAAAACCATGTCATCGTCGACATCATCGTCGACAAGCACGACAAAGTTAAAGTACACAAAATCTACATCGACGGCAACGAGGTGATGAGCGACAACCAGTTGCAGCGCGTCATGAAAAAAACCAACGAAAAAGGCAAGCTCCTCAACATCTTCCGCCAGAAAAAATTCGTTGAACAGGACTATCAGGACGACCTCAACCGCATCATCGAAAAATACAACGAAAAAGGCTACCGCGACGCCAAAATTTTGGCCGACTCCGTGGTCCCCTACGACGATAAGACCGTCGACGTTTACATATCCCTCACCGAAGGCAAAAAATACTATATCAGCGATATAAAATGGGTGGGCAATACCGTTTATCCCACCGATTGGCTCAACAATGTGCTCGGCATTGAACCGGGTGCCGTCTACAACCAGAAGCTCCTCAACAAGCGCATGAAGGACGACGACGACGCCGTGGCCAATTTCTACATGGACAACGGTTACCTCTTCTATCAGCTCGTCCCCGTAGAGAAAAACGTGCATGGCGACTCTATCGACTTGGAGCTTCGCATGTTTGAAGGCCCGCAGGCTCGCATCAACAAGGTGGTAATCAACGGCAACGACCGACTTTATGAAAAGGTGATACGCCGCGAATTGCGCGTGCGGCCCGGTCAGCTGTTCAGCAAAAACGACTTGATGCGTTCAGCTCGTGAAATCGCTCAGACAGGCCACTTCAACCCCGAGACCATGGACATTCGCCCCGAGCCCAACGAGGAAAACGGTACGGTCGACATCATCTTCAACCTCGAATCTAAGGCCAACGACCAAATAGAATTTTCGCTCGGTTGGGGTCAGACCGGTATCATCGGAAAGCTGGCTCTGAAATTCACCAACTTCTCCATCAAAAACCTCTTCCAACCCGACTCCTATAAAGGTTTGATACCTCAGGGCGAGGGCCAGACTTTCACCATCAGCGCCCAAACCAACGCCCGTTACTACCAAGCCTACTCGGTGTCGTTCCTCGACCCCTGGTTCGGAGGCAAACGCCCCAACTCTTTGTCGGTTTCAGCCTACTACAGCCGTCAGACCGGCGTCAACTCCAACTACTACAACAGCAACTGGTACAACCCCTACGGTTATGGCTACGGCTACGGATATGGCTCGAGCTACAACTACAACGACTACTACCAAAGCTCCATCCAAAATGCCTACGACCCCAACAAGCTCTTGCAGATGGCGGGCTTCACGGTGGGCTTCGGTAAGCGCCTGAGCTGGCCCGACGACTATTTTACTTTCACCACCGAGCTATCCTACAACTGGTATTACCTCAAGAACTGGGACTACCTCTACTATATGAACAACGGTACGTCCAATGCCCTCGTCTTAGGCCTCACCCTGGCTCGTAACTCTATCGACAACCCGCTTTACACCCGCCGTGGCTCTACCTTCTCGATCAACCTGCAGCTCACCCCGCCGGCTTCCCTCTTCAGCGGCAAAAAGGACTGGGAAGCTCTGTCGAAAGCCAACACCACCGAGTCGAAAAAGGAAATGTACCGCTGGATTGAATACTGGAAATTGCGCTTCAAATCGCGTACCTACACTGCGCTTACCAACCACGATACCTACACTCTGGTGCTCATGACACGTGCCGACTTCGGTTTGCTCGGAAGCTACAACAAATGGTTGAAATCGCCGTTTGAAACATTCTATGTGGGCGGCGACGGCATGTCGGGTGGATATACCTACGCTACCGAGACCATTGGCTTGCGCGGTTACGACAACGGCGACCTCACTCCCTGGGGGCAAGAAGGCTATGCCTACACCCGCATGGGCGTGGAGCTCCACTTCCCATTCCTGTTGCAACCTACCACCACTATCTACGGCTTAGGCTTCGTGGAAGGCGGTAATGCCTGGACCTCCGTCAAAAACTTCTCCCCATTCGACCTCAAACGCTCTGCCGGCCTCGGCATTCGTATCTTTCTCCCCATGGTGGGCATGATGGGTATCGACTGGGCTTACGGTTTCGACAAGGTCCGCGGCCTTAAGGGCGGTAGCCACTTCCACTTCATCCTCGGTCAGGAGTTCTAATGGAATTGGAAATCTGGAATTAGACTTTTGACATTAGGATTTTCCCCTGTTTGCCGACCTCTAATTGCCGATTAACATTATTTAAAAAGTGTAATTTAAAACTTTATGCGTATATTTGTGTCATATATGCAAAGCGTTAATAAATAACCAATGGCTATTAACCGATTAACCACACGGATCTATTAGCCGAAAACACAGAAAACGAAATGAAAAAAATATTCATTACTCTGATGATGATGGTCGGCATCGCCGTCGCTTCTCACGCCCAGAAGTTCGCGCTCGTGGATATGGAGTACATCCTGAAGAACATCCCGTCATACGAAATGGCCAATGAGCAGCTCAACCAATTGTCGCAACGCTGGCAGAAGGAGCTCGACGCCCTCTATCAGGAAGCCGATGCGATGTACAAAAACTATATGTCGGAAAAGGTGTTCCTTACCGACGACCAGATAAAAAAACGCGAAGAGGAAATTGTGGCCAAAGAGAAAGAAGCCACCGAGCTCAAAGCTAAATATTTCGGCCCCGAAGGCGAATTGTATCAGAAACGCCAGTCGCTCATGAAACCTATCCAGGACGATGTGTACAACGCTACTAAGAAGGTGGCCGAGGAGCGTGGCTATCAGATGATTATCGACCGCGCCACTTCGTCCGACATCATCTTCGCATCTCCTCGCATCGACGTCAGCAACGAAGTGCTCAACAAACTGGGCTACGGCAAGTAGCAGGTACATTGCCGCCGTGCGATAATGGAAAAAGATAATTAATAACCAAAAACATAAACTTGTAATGATTAAGAAACTTGTTCTTGCAGCGCTTGTAGCGTTGCCCATGAGCGTAGCAGCTCAGAAATTTGGCGTAGTATCAGCTGAAGAAATCTTCTCGGCAATGCCCGAGGCCAATGAAATTCAGGTCAAACTCGGCGAAGCTTCCAAGCAATATGAAGATGAATATGCCAAGCTCCAAGAGGAGATGAATAAGAAAGTATCGGAATACCAAGCTATGGTCGAAGATGCCAACACTCCCCAATCGATTAAGGACCGCCGCTTGCAGGAAGTGCAGGAGATGGATAAAAAAGCTCAGCAATTCATCCAGACTGCCCAGCAGGACCTCCAGCGTCAGCAGGCCCAGTTGATGCAACCCGTGCATGATAAGCTCCTCAACGCCATCAAAACCGTAGGCGCAGCACAAAACCTCGTAATGATATTCCCCGCCGAAGTCCCCGTCTACGTGTCAACCGAAGTGGTGGATGTAACACCCCTCGTCAAAGCCGAACTCGGCATCAAGTAACCTACCAAGATAGGACATCTCAAAGCATCAAAGCAACCTATCAAGATAGTATATCTCAAAGCACCAAGGTAAGCTACTAAGATAGTATATAGTCTAAATCATAAAAAAAGCGTGGCATAGCCGCGCTTTTTTTGTTGAATATGCTTCGCCAACCTGTTAATAACCGGTCAGCTCGGCCTTACTGAATCTCCGGCATTACTGTATCTCCTCTCCGGCGAATGAATCTCCGGCGCATGTATCTCCGGCGTATGCATCTATGTCGTCAGGTACGACATTTTCTTTGTCACAATTTCGAATGCTTTCTTTGCTACCGGTCTTTTCGTAGTAAGAGATGATTTCTTGAGCTATTTCACCTATATAAGAGTGTTTAAGTTCTATATTATAAACACGCAAATTATCACGACCGGGTTTAAATCCGTCTCTATAATAATACTCCACGACAAGAGTGTAATCGCCGTATTCAGGTAGTGTATATGTGGCAGTACTATACTTATCTAGGCCTGAAATATCTTTTAATTCTATTATGCTTGATTTTCCATTATAAAAGATTTCCGCCTTAAAATGGTCGAATGATTCAGAATCCACGTCGTAGTAGAAACTTAAAATGTCGCCCTCTTTTCCATAAAAGCTATATTTCTTGCTATCATCATGTTTTGATGATGTCCAATTTGAAAAAGTTCGGGTTTCTTCTGAAACGCTATTATTACAGATGTTTTCAATTTTTGAAATGACGCTATTAGCATTGCTTAATTCGTTTTTAGCATTGCTTAATTCGTTTTTAGCATCGCTTAATTCGTTTGAGAGCTTGTTCTGGCACATTAACCCTAACACAACTGCGATGACCAATAATGCCAACGTAATAAAAAACGAGATTTTGAAGGCTCGGTTGTTTTTCTTGGTTTTCTCCGGTTTAGAGGAATCGGCAGTGGTATTGTCGGAGTTTAAATTTTCTTTAGTTTTTTGACCCTCTTGGCTGTATTGCGTCTGTGTTGCGGCCGATGTAGCTGCAAGATTTGGCATAGCCTCACCCATATGGCTCGATGACATGTCGTTAAGTGGGGCGCCGTTCTGGTGATGGTCCGTTGCTTGTGATGGCATCGTAGACGTGGTATGTAAAGACGCAAAATACTCGTCAAGCTCATGTTCTTTGTCGGCGGTAATCCAATTGTCGGTGCCCTCTTTCCATACAAGAGTTGATGGCGTGATGCCTATTTTTAGCATTTCGTCCTTTTCTATGGGGCCAATTTGTGCACCTTGTGCGTTGATAAAAAAGAATCTTGACATTCTTAGATAAAAAATTTTAGGTGGTTAAAATCAAATTAAACTATATAAAGCGGGGTTGCAATATCTATTTGTAGTGGTTGGCTTTTCAGCACTTTAGCACTCGTGGGGCCATGGTATTAGCGGGCGTCGGCGGGTGTCAGTTGGCATCAGTTGGTGATGATGAGGTATTGGCCTTGCATTCCGGGACCGACGCGGTAGTGGCGGAGGGGGTATCTTTTGGAGGCGGCTTCCCCCTCTACGGCGTTGCCGTAGTTGTCGTAGATGTCGAATACCGAACCGCATTGGGGGCACCGGGCTTTTTGCAGCTCGGGGTCGACGGTGATGCGTACGTTGCGTTGCACTTCTACGGGGCACGCGAGGTCGTAGGCTTGCGGATTGCCGTGGACGTCAGTGACAAGTAGCACTCCGCCGAAGCCTGTCTCGGTGAGGGCGGTCCAGGGGAAGTTGGCGGGGGTGCGTGTCTCTTTGATAAAGTATTTGTATTGGCAAGCGCCGGCTATGCCGTGTACGTTCCAATCGGCCTGCGAGAGGAATTGGATATATACGGAGTAGGGCGGGATGCGGTCGTCGTCGACGTCCTCACACGAAGCGAAGAGCAACGCAAGGAGGAGGGGTACAGCGTATTTGAGTTTGAAATTTGGCATGGGAGGTGGGACTATTGGATGCCGAGGAGGGCGTTGAAGGCGCGGTGGTAGGTGGCGAAGTCGAATTGCGCGATGGTGGCTTTGCAACGGTCGGCGATGCGGTCGTTGCAGAGGTTGCCTATTGAGCCTTCGTGGGTGTGGTGGATATCGTAGTCGGGGTTGAAGTCGCCGTGCTCAATGGCGAGGCCGACTTGGCGGTAAGCGTCGCGGAACGGCGTGCCTGATGCGGCGAGCCTGTTGACCTCCTCCACGGAGTACATGAAACGGTAGCGCGGGTCGCGCGCCACGTCGGTGTTGACTTTAATGTCGGCGAGCATGCGTCCCACCATGTCGAGGATGTCGATGATGGTGTCGAAGGCCGGGAGGAACGATTCTTTGACGAGCTGGAGGTCGCGGAAGTAGCCCGAGGGGAGATTGTTGGTGATGAGGGTGATTTCGACAGGGAGGGCTTGGAGCTTGTTGCATTTGGCACGGGTAAGCTCGAATACGTCGGGGTTCTTCTTATGCGGCATGATGGACGAGCCGGTGGTGAACTCGTCGGGGAGCTTGATGAAGCCGAAGTTCTGCGAGTTGAAAAGGCATGCGTCGAAGGCGAGTTTGCCTATTGTGGCGGCAATGGAAGCGATGGCGTTGGCCACGATGCGTTCGGTCTTGCCGCGGCCCATCTGGGCGTAGACCACGTTGTAGTCCATTGACTCGAAGCCGAGGAGGTCTGTGGTCATGGAGCGGTTGAGCGGGAACGATGAACCGTAACCGGCGGCCGACCCGAGGGGGTTGCGGTTGGTCACTTCGTAGGCGGCACGCAGCACGGCGAGGTCGTCGACGAGGCTTTCGGCGTAGGCACCAAACCAAAGGCCCATAGAGGAAGGCATGGCTACCTGCAGGTGGGTGTATCCGGGAATGATGACGTCGCGGTAGCGTTGGCTCTGGGCGATGAGGATGTCGAAGAGGCGGCTGATGGCCTTGACGAGGTCCTCGATGCGGGAGCGTATGAAGAGCTTGAGGTCGACGAGCACTTGGTCGTTGCGGGAGCGTCCGGAGTGGATTTTCTTGCCGATGTCGCCGAGACGGCGTGTGAGGAGTAGCTCGACCTGTGAGTGGACGTCCTCGACGCCCTCTTCAATGGCAAATTTGCCGTCGGCGATGTCGTTGAAGATGTCGCGAAGGGCGGCGGTGAGAGCAGCGAGTTCGTCGGCGGTGAGGAGGTTGATGGATTGGAGCATGCGTATGTGCGCCATCGAACCGAGCACGTCGAAAGGAGCGAGGTACAGGTCCATTTCGCGGTCGCGGCCTACGGTGTAGGCTTCAACGTCGGTGTCGACGGAGGTGGATTTTTCCCAGAGCTTATTTGCCATTTTTTTCGATTGTTTTTGAATTGTGTGTGGAGAGTGGAGAGTGGAGAGTGGAGAGGTAAGAGGGGTGGAGGTTTTTTGAAAAAACCTCAGCCGGGGGTGTTGGGTGGCTGAGGTTGTGGGTTTGCGATGCGTTGTGGCGGAGGATGATATTACGCCTACGAGTTGGAGAGGTTGGATATCATTTCGCCAAATTTTTCGGCTGCCTGCTGTAGTTTGGGACCAACGAATGGGCGCAGCATGGCAGGGATTTCGACGTCGATGACGGTGGTTACCGTAGTCGACGTTGGCGTCTCTTCGGCAAAGAATACCGACATGTTGAGGGGTATAGGCGAAGATTGGCTGCCGAATACTATTTTGTTGGGTCGCGAGCGTTCGATGACACTGAATTTGAGCTCGCCCACCTGCGGGGTGACGATGGCGATAGAATCGGCGGTGAAATGCACTTCGCCGAGTTTGGCGCGTTGCTCTTCGGGCAGCTGTTGGAGCTTGCTTTCAAAGAAAGTGAGGTCGGCGAAACGGTCGAACAGGTCGTCGACAGGTTTCTGCACGGTGACGGGTTTGCTTTCGTAGCGTGACATATATGAGTCTTGGGGAGAGTGATGCGGTTTAGTTATCGGTGTCGGTGTTGGGCACCCAGTTGGCGGGGTCTTCGCGCCATTGTTCGAGGGTCTTGACGTCGGATTCGCGTATGAAATCGGTCTTCACGGCGGCGTCGAGCATCGATGAGTAATTGGAGAGGGTGAGAAGTTTCACTTTTTCCTGCTTGAAGCGCTCGATAGCGATAGGGAACTCGTAGGAGAAGATTGCCACCATGCCTATTACTTCGCTGCCGGCGTTGCGAATGGCGTTGACGGCTTTAAGGGAGCTGCTGCCGGTAGAGACGAGGTCTTCGATGACTACTACTTTTTGTCCCGGGCGGAGCGAACCTTCGATGAGGTTTTCGAGGCCGTGGTCCTTGGGGGTAGGGCGCACGTAGACGTAGGGGAGCATCAGCTCGTCGGCAACGAGGGCGCCTTGAGCGATAGCCCCGGTGGCCACGCCGGCAATAGCTTCAACTTCGGGGAAGTTTTCTACGATGAGGCGCGACAGCTCAAGTTTGATAAAAGTGCGTATTTCGGGGTAGGAGAGAGTCTTGCGGTTGTCGGTATATATAGGGGAGTTCCATCCTGAGGCCCATGTGAAAGGGTTGTCGGGTTGGAGCTTGATAGCACTGATTTTGAGTAGTTTTTCAGCGAGAAGGCGATCGATTTTGTTCATAACCTAAAAATTGTAATGGTGGTTAATTAAAGAAAATATCGTGAGAGAGACTTGTCTATTGGATGATATCGAAGCCCCGATGAGGGGTAACCCGATAAATATTTTGTGCAAATTTACGAAAAAATGCTCAAAAAAATGCGAGGGCGATTAAACTTTTGGATATTAAAAAAGTCTAATAGGCAAGAATAAAACAATAATTAAGATATACGGGGTGGCGATATCTTGCGATAAGACATTGAGCCACAGAGAGGTTAAAGGCATATGGAAGTGCCGCAATCCGCATTAGCGATGGCATCGGCACGAGTGATGACAACCTCTTTGACACCCGAATCAAGTGCTTTAAATGCGTTGTCGAGTTTAGGTATCATACCGCCGGCAATAATATTTTGGTCGCGCAGCTGTTGATAAGTTGCGCGATTGATTTTTTTTATGACGGAGTTGTCGTCGTCCTGGTCGGCAAGTACCCCGGCTTTTTCGAAGCAGAAGGTGAGGGTAGTATTGAATAGCGGTGCGAGCGCTTGGGCTACTTCGGAGGCGATAGTGTCGGCGTTGGTGTTGAGCATGGAGCCCTTCCCGTCGTGGGATAGCGGGGCGATGACGGGAACCAGGCCGGCATCGAGAAGCCGTGCGATAGCTTTGGCGTCGACACGGTCGACATCGCCTACAAAACCGTAGTCGATGGCGCCTGCCGGGCGACGATGGGAGCGGATGATGTCCATGTCGGCACCGGTGAGCCCTATTGCGTTGATGCCTTTGGCTTGCAGGGAGCATACGATGTTTTTGTTGACGAGGCCGCCGTAGACCATCGTCACGATGCGCAGGGTGTCGGCGTCGGTGATGCGTCGTCCGTCGACCATTTGCTGCTCTATGCCGAGCTGCGAAGCGAGGCGTGTGGCAGAGCGCCCGCCGCCGTGAACGAGCAACTTAAGGCCGGGAATGGCGGCGAAATCGGTGATGAGGGCAGCGAGGGTGTCGGGCTCTTCGACTATTTTGCCGCCAACTTTTATGATGGTGAGATTCTGCATAATGTGGAATAGTATTTAAAAATGATGGCCAATAGACCCAATATACCGCTAAATACCCGGCTACCTTAGCTACCCGGCTAACTTGGCTACCATAGCTACCTTAGCTATCTTAGCTATCTCAATAGCCTCTGGGGAAATGCCAATAGGCACGGTGAGTGCCTATTGGCGGGGGTTATTTGGTTTCTTCGGTGGCGGCGAACTCCATGAGGTAGGCTTTGATGAAAGCGTCGAGGTCGCCGTCCATTACGGCGTTGACGTCCGATGTCTGGTAGCCGGTGCGGTGGTCTTTGACGCGGCGGTCGTCGAATACGTAGGAGCGGATTTGTGACCCCCATTCGATTTTCAATTTGCCGGCTTCCACCTTGGCTTGCTCCTCGAGGCGGTGTTGCATCTCTTTTTCGTAGAGGATGGAGCGGAGGTGTCGCAGCGCGTTCTCTTTGTTTTTGGGTTGGTCGCGGGTCTCGGTGTTTTCGATGAGGATTTCCTCTTTTTCGCCGGTGTAGGGGTCGGTGAATTGGTAGCGGAGACGTACGCCCGATTCCACCTTGTTGACATTCTGACCGCCGGCGCCGCCGGAGCGGAATGTATCCCAAGAGAGGAGTGCCGGTTCCACCTTCACTTCTATGGTGTCGTCGACGAGCGGGGTGACGAAAACCGAGGCGAAAGATGTCATGCGTTTGCCTTGCGCATTGTAGGGGGATACTCTGACGAGACGGTGCACGCCGTTTTCGCTTTTGAGGTATCCGTAAGCGAAGTCGCCTTCTACGTTGATGGTGCAAGATTTGATGCCGGCTTCGTCGCCTTCGAGGAGGTTGGCGATAGATGTCTTGTAGCCATGGCGTTCGCAGTAGCGGAGGTACATGCGCATGAGCATCTGTGCCCAGTCCTGGCTTTCGGTACCACCGGCTCCGGAGTTGATTTTGAGTACGACGCCGAGTTTGTCCTCCTCGCGACGCAGCATATTGCGTAGCTCGAGAGCTTCGATTGCGTTGATAGCTGAAGCGTAATGACGGTCGACATCCTCTTCAGTGACGAGTTCTTCTTTGAAGAAATCGAAAGCGAGTTGGAGTTCGTCGACAAGGTTTTCGACTTCGTGGTACCCGTCGATCCAAGCCTTGATGTCTTTGATTTTTTTCATCTGGGCTTGAGCCTCTTTGGGGTGCTCCCAGAAGTCGGGCACATGGGTGCGGAGTTCTTCTTCTTCGAGTTCTATTTTCTTGCTGTCGATGTCAAAGATACCTCCTCAACGCGAGCTTGCGTTCAAAAGTCTCTTTTAATTGTTCTTGTGTAATCATTTTTTGTTATTTTATTATGTATTAGGTGGTTAATTGGCGGGAGATTGTTGCACGTCCTCGAGGTTGGGGAGGGAGTAGGTGGAGTAGTTGTCCATTACTTCCGACACTTTGTTGATTTCGAGGAAAGAGGTGCCATGGCCTTCGCCGAAACCGCCGCCGAGGTAAGCGATAGAGTCGTCGAGGGTGAGGCGGTTGCTTTCGAGGAGGTGTCGCAGGCCGTCGCGGAGGTATTGGCGAGAAGAAGATGTAGGGGGCTGATGAATAGCCCACACGCCGTAGGAAAGGGAGAGAAGGCGCACTACGTTTTCGCGGTAGCAGAGGGCAAGCGTGGGGAAGAGGCCGCGGTAGGTGGCTATATATCGGGCCGTACGGCCGGTGTAGCTGTCGGTGATGATGGCGCGAGTGCCGAGCACGGAGTTGGATTTGACGGCTTGGCGAGCGAGGAACGAGGTGACGTCGGGCTCGATAACCGGAGTGATGAGGCCGGAAGAGTCGGACATGGAGCGCTCCGTTTCGGCGGCAACGCGAGTCATAGTAGCGATAGCTTCGACGGGGTAGTTGCCGTAGGCCGTTTCGCCCGATAGCATAAGGGCGTCGGTGTGCTGGTATACAGCGTTGGCAATGTCGGAAACCTCGGCGCGGGTGGGCCTGGGGTTGGAAATCATGGAGTGGAGCATCTGTGTAGCCACGATTACGGGTTTGTGGGCGCGAATGCACTTGGCGATGAGGCTTTTCTGGATGCCCGGGATGCGTTCGGCCGGGATTTCGATGCCGAGGTCGCCGCGTGCAATCATGATGCCGTAGGATGCCTCGAGTATTTCGTCGAAGTTGTCGATGCCTTCTTGGTTCTCGATTTTGGAGATAATCTTAATCGAAGAGCCGCGGGCGTCGAGGATATCTTGAATGGCCTTGACATCGGCAGCAGAGCGAACGAATGAGTGCGCAATGAAGTCGATGCCGAGGTCGATGGCGTAGCCTATGTTGGTGATGTCGCGAGGTGTGAGAGAGGGGAGGTTGATGGATACGCCGGGTATGTTGACGCTCTTGCGGGCGCCAAGGTGGCCGGCGTTGAGCGCCGTGGCCCATATGGTGTCGCCGTCGATTGCGTCGATGATGAAGTCGAGCTCGCCGTCATCGATGAGAATATGGATGCCCGGGCGCACGTCGCGAGCGATGTCGGTGTAGGAAAGGGCGATGCAATCGTGGGAAGAGAGCGCGTCGGGGTTGCCGATGAAACGTATTTTGTCGCCGGCTGCTATGTCGATGGGGGTGTCGCGGTCGGGGAAATCGTTGTTGGTGGTGCGTATTTCGGGGCCTTTGGTGTCAATGAGGATGCCGATGCGTTCGGAAACCTGCCTGACATTGTTGACGATTTTGGTAAAGCCTTCGAGTGAGAGGTGCGCCGAGTTCATGCGCACGACGTTCATACCGTTGACGAAAAGGTCGTTGATGAAGTCGACATCGCAACGGCGGTCGGAAACGGTAGCTACAATCTTAGTAAATTTTTTCATATAAGAACCTATTGGAAAGGGCGGCTATAAGAGTTGCGGCCCGAAGTGATGCGCAAATTTACGGAAAATTTGAGAAAAAATGGGGCAGAGGTTAAAGAGAATTTTGTTGAGCGATTAATTTAGTGTATTTTTGCGAAAGAAAAATGTAGGCATAGTATGAATTTGGCGCATAAGTAGGCGCGTGAAGGAATGACTTTGCTGAAAAAAGAGCAAAAATGGAAACAAAGACAAAGAAAGAACTTGAGAAAGATACCGACGGGCTTATGACCTACGAGTATATAGCCAACAATATAGCAGTTATCGACGAAGATATAGATTGGCTTACCGACAACCTGATAAGGGTGGATGGTAACGGACAATTTTTGGTGAGCGCGGCGCGTTATCTGAATGCCGTGGACAAAGCGCATTTTTCGGCTACAATCGACAAGATGGTGAGCGCGGCGATTGACCGCGACCGTGAGCGAGCCTATATAGGCCATCTGTTGCAGAGCCTGTATGGCGACGACTATATGGAGCGCGCCGAGGAGCTGCGGTTGACCGACAATAATTTCCGGAGAATATATAAGCGACTATACCCCAAAGGAATATGAGAAAGACAATGATGGCAATCGCCGTGGCCTCGCTGATGGTGATGGGCAGCGGTTGCAAGAAAACGGAAACGTCGGGCTCAGCCGATGCGTCGAGCGAGCAAGCCGACAGCATAAGCATCGACAACATAGAAGGCACGGCCGCAGAAGCAGCCGAGGCCGGGGAGACAGCAGAAGTAACAGAAGTAAAGAATGAGAATATGGAAAACGAAAAAGTAAGTGCAAATAAAGAAGACGTGGTAGTGAAAATCAGTACGACAAAGGGCGACATCACCGTGCGGTTGTATGGCGACACCCCGCGTCATCGCGATAACTTCGTGAAATTGGCGAAAGAAGGTTTTTACGAGGGGACGCTTTTCCACCGCGTGATTAACGAGTTCATGGTTCAGGCCGGTGACCCCGATTCGAAGGGGGCGGCCAAAGGAAAGATGCTTGGATCGGGCGATCCGGGCTATACCCTTGCTGCAGAGATAAACTATCCGAAGCATTTCCATAAGCGCGGCGCCTTGGCGGCGGCCCGTACCGGCGACCAGGTAAATCCGGAGCGTAGGTCGTCGGGTTCGCAGTTCTACATAGTCACTGGCAAAAAATACGGTGAGAAAGAGGTGGCGCAGTTGGAGCAGCAGCTTGGCATGGGGCAACAGCAGACGATATTCCAGCGGTTGGTAGGCGAAAACCGAGCTAAGATACAGGAGCTGCAGCGCCGCGGTGACCGTGACGGTCTGATGAAATTGCAGGATGAGCTTATAGCTCAGACCGAGGCCGAGGCCGCTAAAAGCCCTGTTAAGCTCACCGAAGAGCAACGCAAAGCCTACACCACGGTGGGCGGCACGCCGCATCTCGACGGTCAGTATACCGTCTTTGGCGAAGTGGTATCGGGAATGGAAGTGGTAGCCGCAATAGAGAAAGTGGCAACCGACCGCAACGACCGTCCTACCGATGACGTGAAGATTGTCAAAGTAGAAGTAGTGGAATAAGTAGCGGCGAAATAGCAACAACCGGCTGAATATTTATCTTGGAGGGAAATGGTAGAGACGACGCGATATGAGCTTGAGAACGGGTTGCGTATAGTGCACAATTACGACGGCAATACAGCTATGGCTGCCGTCAATGTGCTTTATAACGTAGGCGCCCGCGACGAGAGCGCCGAGCTCACCGGGTTGGCACATCTGTTTGAGCATCTGATGTTTGGCGGGTCGGTCAATATCCCCGACTTTGACGGAGCTATAGAGCGTGCCGGCGGCAAGGACAATGCGTGGACGTCCAACGATTTCACCAACTTCTACGACCTACTGCCGTCGCAGAATGTAGAGACCGCGTTTTGGTTGGAAAGCGACAGGATGTTGAGCCCGTCGTTCTCGCCGCAGACGTTGGAGGTGCAGAAGTCGGTGGTGACGGAGGAGTTTAAGCAGCAGTGTCTCAACCGGCCATACGGTGATATGGGGCATCATCTGCGCAAGCTGGTGTACCGCAAGCATCCCTATGCGTGGCCCGTGATAGGGAAAGAGCCGGGACATATAGCGAAAGTGACCGAGGAGGATACGCGTGACTTTTTCTTCAGCCATTATGCGCCGAATAATGCCGTACTGGCAGTGTCGGGGAATATCACGGCCGAAGCAACGCTACGCATGGCCGAGAAATGGTTCGGAGCAATACCGAGGCGTGAAATTGCGCCCCGTGATTATGACTGCGAGCCGGAGCAGACCGAGGCACGATATGCCGAGGCGCAAGGCCATGTGCCACAGACCCATATCACCATAGCCTATCCTATGGAAGAGTATGGCACGAAGCAGTATTATTGTGCCGACCTGCTGACCGACCTGATGGCCAACGGCGAGTCGTCGATTTTTTATAGGGAGTTGCTGATGGAGTGCGACCTTTTCACGTCGGTGGATGCGTCGATAATGGGGAGTGAAGAGCCGGGGATGCTGATGTTGAGTATGCGTTTGCGTGAAGGGGGCGAGGCCAATGAGCAAAGGGCAATCGACATAGTCGAGGCCAAGGTGCGTGAAATAATGGACCGCGACTTCAGTAGCACGGAGCTTACGCGTGCCATCAACAAGATGGAGTCGGCGATGACGTTCAGCAATGTCAGCTATTTAGCTAAAGCCCAGGCGCTTGCTATGGCCGAGATGCATGGCGAGGATATCAACGGGATGATATCGCGATACCGAGAGCTTACCGCCGCCGACTTGCGCCGGAGCGCTCGCGAGATATTTCGGCCGGATAGAGCTAATACATTGATATATAGACCTATATAGAGGGATAGTATAAAGGGGCGAAAATGAGAAAAATATCAGGCATATTGGTCATGGCGATAGTTGCAATTACGGCAGTGGTACTGGCGGGGTGCAGCACGTCGCGACATGTGCCGGAGGGGCAGTATCTACTTGACAAAGTGAAGATTGAAGTAGATCCTACGACCGGGATGAACGAGGTGACGCTCATCAACTATCTCCGGCAACAGCCCAACCATGTGGTATTGGGCTTTGCGAAATTGCAGCTGGGGATATACAATATGTCAGGGCGCGATACGACGCGGTGGTATAACCGCTGGGCGCGCAGTATTGGGCAGGCACCGGTGATATTCAACCGCGACCTCACCGAGCAATCGCGTCGGCAGCTGGAGCTGGCATTGGTGAACCGTGGATTTACCAATACGCATGTCACGGTCGACTCGGTGTTCAATCGCAAGGACAGGAAAGTAGAGCTGGTGTATCATATAAACGCGGGTGCGCCGCATATCATCAGGACGATATCGTATGAGTTTGAGGACCCCGGAGTGGGAGCAGAGATAATGTCGGACAGCGACAAGTTTACAATCTCGGAAGGCACGTTGCTCAATAGGGATATACTTGAGAACGAGCGAATTAAGATAACATCGCGATTGCGCGACAAAGGCTACTATTCGTTTACTAAGGACCAGATAACATTTGTGGCCGACACCACGTCGCGGTCGAAGGATGTAGCGCTGACAATGAAAGTGTTGTTGCCGCAGAAGGCCGACTCGACCTATCGAGAGACGCCAGTGAAGATAAGCCGCGTGGTGTATAGGGTAGAGTCGGGTAGAGAGGTGCCCCCGAGTGAGTGCGACACGGTGAGCTCGGGCCCGTTCACGGTGATATATAATGGGGATAAGTATCTGAAATTGGGGATATTGGAGGAGAAATGCTTTATTCGGCCGGGCGAGCCATACAGCGTGAGCGACGTCAACCGCACGTATGAGGCGTTGAGCCAGTTGGCGATAGTGAAGTATGTGAATATCACCATGGTCCCCGACAATGAAGGGGGAGAAAATGCGTTGGAGGCAGTAATAACGCTGACGCGGACGAAGAAACAGGGAGTGACGTTTGAGGTAGAGGGGACAAACTCGGAGGGGGATTTGGGATTTGGCGTAGGAGTTACGTATCAGCATAGGGACTTGGCGCGTGGCGCAGAAGTGTTGACGGCGAAAGTGAGAGGGTCGTACGAGAGCCTTTCGGGGAGACCGAGCGGTATTATCAATGACCGCTATACCGAGGTGGCGACAGAGGTAGGCATCACATTCCCGAAATTTAAGGCACCATTTGTGTCCAAGAGCTTCAAGCAACGGTCGAAGGCCCAGACCGAGTTTGCCTTGTCGTTCAATTACCAGGAGCGGCCGGAGTATACGCGAGTGATATCGGGTGCGGCGTGGAAATATCGGTGGAATGACCCGTCGAACATGCGTCGTCACACCTTTGACTTGATAGATTTGAATTATGTGTATCTGCCCAGTTCGACAGAAGACTTCATCAGCACGATAGCACCTCAGAACCCGTTGCTGAGGTATTCGTATGAGGACCACTTGATAATGCGCATGGGCTATTCGATATATAGGACCAATCGACGGCCCATCACGCCCGGGGTGGAGCTATCGGGCCCTACCTTCCAGCGAAAGATATGGACGTTGCGAGCATCGGTGGAGACTGCTGGCAATCTGCTGTATGCGATGTCGAGTGTGACAGGCCAGAACCGTCACGGAGGTGCGTACAAGGTGTTCAACACGCAGTATGCGCAGTACGCCAAGGCCGATTTCGACTATTCGTGGGTGTATAATTTCAATATGCGCAATTCGATAGCGTTGCATGGGGGGATAGGGGTGAGCGTGCCCTACGGCAACTCGAAGATGATACCGTTTGAGAAGCGTTTCTATGCCGGAGGCGCCAACTCGGTGAGAGGTTGGGGCGTGAGGACACTGGGCCCGGGAGCATATGATGCGCGCAACTCGGTGATAGATTTTATCAATCAGTGCGGCGATATACGATTGGACTTGAACGTGGAATATCGTGCCAAGCTGTTCTGGGTGATAGAGGGTGCATTGTTTGTCGATGCGGGAAATATATGGACTATACATAACTATGAGACCCAGCCGGGCGGACAGTTCCATTTCAATAGCTTTTATAAGCAGATAGCAGCGGCCTACGGGATGGGAATACGCTTTGACTTCACCTACTTCTTGTTGCGACTTGATTTGGGAATGAAGGCGCATAATCCGGCGTCGGGCCAAGAGGAGTGGCCGTTGCTGCATCCTGATTGGGGGAGGGATAAGACGATACATTTCTCAATAGGTTATCCATTCTAAAAGGCTTAATGTGGATGGCAGAGCGGGGCGTTGGGAGCGAGTTGAACAATAAGGAATAGACTGAAAGGATAGTGATATATGAATAACGAGAAGAAGCAGCTGGTGATATTTGACTTAGACGGTACGCTATTGAACACGATAACCGATTTGGGTCAGGCTGCTAATTATGCGCTTGAGAAGAATGGCTATGCAACGCACCATCTGTCGTCGTATCCTCATTTCGTGGGTAATGGCATTCGTAAGCTGATAGAGCGGGTACTGCCGGCCGAGTATCGCGAAGCTGAAGAGGTGGAGCGCCTGCGTGTTGATTTCATGGAGTATTACAATGATCATCTGATGGATACCACGGAGCCGTATCCGGGTATAGAGGATATGCTGCGCGACTTGCAGGCAGCGGGGATAAAGATGGCGGTAGCTACCAATAAGTATCAGGCGGCAGCGACGAGGCTGATAACGCATTTCTTTCCGTACATATCGTGGGTGACGATAGCGGGGCAGACCGAAGGCATTCCGGTGAAGCCCGACCCGTCGGTAGTGTTCAGGGTGCTGGGCGAATGTCCGACAGCGAAGCGAGATGTGATGATGGTGGGTGACTCGGCGGTAGATATCGAGACGGCGCGAAGGGCGTGCGTGGAGTCGACCGGGGTGAGCTGGGGCTTCCGTAGTGTAGGGGAATTGACCGAGGCTTATGCCGACCATATCATCAACGCCCCCGACGAGTTGGTAGCGATAGTGGGAGCCGATTAGTCTACCGCGCGCAATCCCATATGGGCAATGCCGCCTATGGAGCTATTACGCCGCAATGTGCCATGCGCAAGCGTGGCCATGGGTCTCTCTTATTTGGAAAGGAGGTCGACGGCGAAGTCGAGGATGGTGTCGTGGCCATGCAGTGCTATCTGTGGGTCGAGGTCGATGGCGCAGCCTTCTGATGGCTCAATGCCAAATTCGGTAGTCTTTCCGTTAGGGTCGAGGATGGGTGCCGAGGAGAATCGTATACCCCATCCGTTGGGCAGTTCGGAATAGAAAGGCATGCCGGAGCCGCCGCCGGTGGTAGCGCCGACAATCTTGACGGCCGGGAGGGTGCGCATGATGGATACGAGATTGTTGGCGGCCGAGTAGGTGGAACGGTTGGTGAGGATAGCCACGGGTTTGCCCCAGAGGATGCGCCCTTGTTCGGCCGGTTCGTAGTAGTAGGGGTAGGGGTCGGAGAAATCGTCGTGGGCAGGGCCGTTTTTGTGGCAGATATATCCGGCGAGGGTGCGCTGCGTGATAAATCGGGCTACGAGAGTTTCGACCGAAGTCATGATTCCGCCGCCGTTGTCGCGGATGTCGATGATGA
>JAQXRH010000082.1 GCA_029218425.1 Bacteroidales bacterium
GCCGAGCACGTGGTCGATGCGGTAAGCGTCGAAGTATTCCGACATTTTGCGGAAGCGAGCTTTCCACCAGGCGAAACCGTCGCGAGCCATTTCTTCCCAGTTGTATGTGGGGAAGCCCCAGTTTTGACCGTTCACGGAGAAGTCATCAGGCGGAGCGCCGGCTTGGCTGTCGAGGAAGAAGAGGTGGGGATAGAGCCATGCGTCGACACTGTTGCGGGAGATGCCGATTGGGATGTCGCCCTTGATAGCGATGCCGTGGTCGCCGGCGTAGTCGTGCACGTGGCGCATTTGCTTGTCGAGGTTGAATTGCAGGTAGCACACGTAGTCGATGTCAGTGCGGTTGTCGGCGATGAATTGGTCCACTTTGGCCTTGTCGTACACGGCGTATTCTTCCCAGCGGGCGATGGTGGCGGTGCCGAACTTGTCGCGGAGCACGCAGAATGCGGCGTAAGGCAGCAACCAGTCGCTGTTTTTCTCCATGAAGGCTTTGTAAGCGGCTGAAGCGAGCACGCGCTTGCCTTCTTGGGCGAAGATTTCGTGGAAGTATTCAATCTTGGCGTTGTTGACGCGTTCGTAGTCAACGGCGGGGAGTGCGTTGAGCTCTTGGCGCAGGTTGTCGAAGTATTCGCGACGAGCGGGATCAGCCAAAGTGCCGAGCTCTTCGAGGCGGAGATACATGGGATGGAGAGCGAAACAGGAGTTGGACTCGTAGGGATAGGAATCGGTCCATGTGTGGGTCATGGTGGTGTCGTTGATGGGCAGGAGTTGCAACATCTTCTGACCGGTGGCGGCGCACCAGTCTACCATTTTCTTGATGTCGTAGAAGTCGCCCACGCCGAAGTCGGCTTCGCTGCGGAGGGAGAACACGGGGATGGCAGTGCCGGCACCTTTCCAAGGCGACAGGGGGTTGATGAAGCGCATACCGGCCAGCAGGGTGCATTGGTCGGGGCGAGCTTCCACGCCGATGGTGCGGTTGTTGCCGCCTTCCCAAGCCACCACTTCGCCGTCGCGGTTGAGGATGAGGAACTTGTACTCGGTGGCGGGGTCGAGGTCTTTGGCGTCAACGGTAGCCTTCCACACGGGGAACTCGGCATCGCTCATGGCCACAGCCTTGGAGGCGTCCCATTTGCCGAGGGATTCGGCAGCGCCGGAGATGGCCAGGTGCCAGTCGGGTTGCAGCATGGGAGCGGCCACGGCGAAGGTGATGTAACCCTGACGGGGAAGAACCACTTTGCCTTGTTCGGCACGCTTGCAGATACATTCAGTGAAGGCAGCAGAGTAGTAGGGCTTGTCCCAGGGTTGGTCTTGCCAGCGGTCGTACACGGCATAGTTGCGAGCGCTACGGCCGCGGAGGAAGCGGTGGGCGGGGCCCCATTCGCGTTTGCAGCCGCCATTTTCGTGGCGCACTTCGTAATGATAGGAGAAATCAGCGAGGTCATCGGGGAGCTCGATGGCGACGCTCCAGTGCTCAGTACCCTCGAGCTTGAGAGGGAGAGCTTTGACGTACTCGTCGTTGCCGAGGGCATCAACGTTGCCGGAGATGTACAGCGATTCGCCCCAGTTGGTGCGGTAGTCGATATAGAAGGTTAACTTCATGGATAAGTTCTTATGATATTAGTTAGAATAATCTGATTTTTAGCTGCTAAAGCAGAATTGCACTGCGAATTTACGAAAAATCTTTTAGAAATAACGCAAAAACTGCGAAAATCTTGCCAAAAATGTTCAAGAGCATAAAAAACCGCCCACAAAACCGCAAAACAACATAAAAATCGATGCAATGAGTTAAGAAATTCAGGTGAAAAGTTGCAAGATTGAACAACATTTTGTAACTTTGCCGAATGAAAAGAAGGATCTTAACATACGGAGGCTATTTTGAAGCTTTTATGGGGACACTCACTCCCAAAGAACAAGAAAAGATTCAATATGGTTTGCTCCTTTTAAAGACGCAAGATAGATTACCGCTCAAATTTGTAAAGCTTATTCGAGACGGCATTTATGAGCTACGCACCGAATATGGAGGAAACATTTTTAGAGTTTTCTTTATCTTTGATGAAGGACATATTGTAGTGCTCTTCAATGGCTTTCAGAAAAAAAGTCAAAAAACACCTATTAATGAAATCGATAAAGCAATTCGAATAAAGGAGGCTTATTATGCAGACAAACAATCACAAAATATCTGATTACGATGCCGTGCTTGACGAGCGCTTCGGCAAGGAAGGCACCGCTCAGCGGATTCAGGCTGAGGAGGATGCATTATCATTCTACTCCGGCCAAATACTGCTTGATGCCAGGAAAGAAGCAAAAATGACCCAGGCAGAATTGGCCGCAAAAATTCATTCAACAAAATCTTACATTTCTAAACTTGAAAATGGGGTAATCGTGCCGAGCGTTGGAGCGTTCTATCGCATTATTAGCGCATTAGGCTTACGCGTTGAAGTTGTGAAACCTATTTTCTAAAGTAACTATCAGATAAGGAATCAGGGCACCTTGGCCAGATGGCTTTGGTGCCCTGATTGTCGGAAACTACACTTATTGTTGGATGTTTTTTTCGTAAAAGTCGATGTAGGCTTCGTTGACCATTCGATTGCCGCCGGGGGTGGGGTAGTCGCCCGAAAAATACCAGTCGCCGGGATATTCCGGGATTGCTTGGTGAAGGCCGGTAAGCGAGTGGTACAGGATGTCTATTTTGGCTTTGAGGGGGTGCGTACTTTCTTCAACGAGGAGAGCAGCGATTGACTGCGATATTTCGGTCTCCGAGAAAGGAGCATAAATATCTTTCACACAGTTGGTGCGTTCGCTGTCAGGAAGATTACGCTGATTGATACAATTTTTATATACTTGATGTAGGACGTTCTCACGACCGGAAAGGCGAAGGAGGCGAATAGCGGCATGGAATGCAATGAACTGGTCGAGGGCCGACATATCTATGCCGTAATAGTCGGGATAACG
>JAQXRH010000083.1 GCA_029218425.1 Bacteroidales bacterium
CGTGGATTTTGAGCGAGCGCACCGAGTATCCGGAGCCGTTGGTCACTTTTACCTGAAGCTCATATTTGTCGGGGGAGAGATTGGCAAGGGTGATAGCGCGGTCGGTGATGGGTATCCACGTGGTATCGGCCGGGAGAAGCCGGTAGGAATAGTCGAGGGTGCCTTGCGGGACGTAGCTCGGGGTCGACACTTCAAAAGTGAGCGGGGAGAAATTGTGGGGCAAGGTAATCTCGTCGGTGTAAAAGATGCTTTTAACCAGCGGGGAGCCGGGCATGCCGGGCTTGATTTCGGTTGTGCCGCTGCGCAATGATGTGAAAAATATCTTGGGCACAGAGTCGTTGTAGGTGTCGACTTCGGGGTTGAAAGCTATAAGCCCCTCCATGGTGCCGAAATAGAACCAGCCGTCCTTCGAGGCCAATGCCGAATGGTAGTTAAATTGGTTGGAGAGCAAGCCGTCGGAAGTGGTGAAGACTTTGATATGGCCGGTCTCAGGGTGGTATTTTACCAGACCGCAGTTGGTGCCGAACCAGAGGAAGCCTTTGGAGTCCTCGAGGATGTCGTATACGACATTGTCTGGGAGGCCATGCTCCTTGGATATGGTGATGAAATTGTCGCCCTGCGGGTTGTAGCGCACCAGGCCTCCACGGTCGGTTGAGAACCATATATAGCCACGGGAGTCCTCCTTGATGGCGCTTATGGAGTTGGTACGCAATCCGTTGGCGGCGTCTTCGGTGAACGGGTAGTGGGTGAACTTGTCGGTAGAGGGGTTGTATTTCCATATACCGGCACCCATGGTGGCAAACCAGATGATGCCTTTAGAGTCCTGCATGATGTCGAATATCCAGGCCTGATTGAGCTCGGGCACATTTTCAAACTCTTTGGAGCCGGGGCGATTGCGGAACAGCCCCCAGTCGGAGCCGACCCACTTCTGTCCCCGGTTGTCGACGAGGAATGAATATACACTGTTTTGCTCATCGACGCCGTGGAGGTCGGTGAACCGGTTTTCGATGACTTTGCCGTTGACGATAACGTCCATGCCAGTGCGCACCTTGCCGAGATATATGGTATCGCGGAAGTTCTTAATCATCACTGAAATATCCTTATCGTTGAATACATGGAAATCGCCGGTGCGAGCATTGAAGGTGGTAAATCCGGCATCTTCCGAGCCGATGTAGATAGTGCCGTTGTTGTCTTCGGCCAGGCCACGTATGCGCTTCGAGGCAAGCGAAGTGGAAGTCAGGCCCGAAGTGTAGCGGTCGATGCGGAAACCGTTGCGCTGGAAGAAGTTGACACCGCCATACATGGTGCCGACCCAGGCATTGCCGTTGCGGTCGGCATAGAGGGTGTAGATTGTGGAGTTGGAGAGGTTGGTCTTGCCGTCGTTGGTCTCTTGCAATTTGACCTGGTTGCCGGTAATCATGTTGATGATGTAAAGACCGTTTTGCGTGCCGAGCCATATCTCGTTGTCGACGCATATCATGGCACGGGCGAAGATGCTGGAGCTTTCCTTGACGGGGATAGGGGTGATGTCGCCGGTAGCCACCGAGTAGTGGTAGAGATGACCCGGCGGGGTGCACAGTGCAAGGTTGCCGTCGAAAGTCTGGCGTATGAGCAGGATAGTCTCGTTGTTGGGCGCATCGAAGCCGGGCATACGGCGGAAGTTGTTGGAGTTGCGGTCGTAGGAGTAAAGCCCATCGCGAGTAGTGCCGATGTAGACGTTGTCGTCCTTGTCGACGAAGAGCGATACCGGCTGATTGTCTTTATTGCCGACTTTGTCGCGGATGACGGGATAGTAGTCCACGCTATTGTCGTCGTAATAACGGAATACGCCCTGATTGGGGACGAGCACCCACACGTTGCCACGCCGGTCGGCGATGATATCTTGCACCCAGTCGTCGGCGCTGATGCCGTTGGCCGACTTTGTGCCGAGGAAAGTGAACGAATCGTTAAGCGGATTGTAGATGTAGATACCGCGGTCGGTGCCCACCCACAGGCCACCGTCGGGGGTGGCATACAATGCGCCGATGTTGTTGTTGCCACGGGAGTTGACGTAGTCATAGCAATCAAACGTCTTTACCGACTTGCCGTCATAGCGGTTGAGCCCGTTTTTAGTGCCGAACCACATGAAATCGTTGATATCCTGAGTAATAGCCTTGATATATGACGATGAAAGCCCTTCGTTGGTGCCAATCTGGTTGAAAGAATAGTTGATGGCACGAGGCACAGCTACGGCACGCAAAGGGGCCATAGCCGTCATCGCTATGATTAACAATGATAGGATGGTATATCTTTTACACATATCAAGGTATTAGTTAAACTGTTCGCATGCTATGTATTACTTGGTTGATGGCGGAGGGAGGAGACAATCATTGTAGGATGGCGCAATCAGCATCGCTTACGATGCCCGACCAGTGATGCGCCATCTTACAATGTTGTTAGGTGGTGGAAATCAACGGGCGTTGACTTTTGTAGATAGCGTAGTGCCGTCGGCCATGACAGCGCTGACGATGTAAACACCGCTCTGGACGTTGACGTCGAAAGTAGCCTGGACGTGGTTCACGTCGTCGACTTGGGCAATGCGGCGGCCGCTGAGGTCGAAAAGCGCCACCGAAGCCATGTCGGACGAAGCAGCCACCACGCATTGGTTGCCGCCGATAGCAGCCGACAGCTTGGGAGCAGCAGCGTCGTCGTCGACCATGACGTCGTCGACACCGGCTACCACTTTGGTGAGACGGAAAAGGCGCACGTCGGCGGCAGGCACGGTATATTTAAATCCATCGGCCTGTTTTTCAACCATTTCGCCCGTCCAAAGCTCTTTGATTTCTTTGACGTTGGCGGGGTCGATGTCGATGCTTTCAAAAGTGACGCTACCGCTACGTGAAGCGTATTTGCTGAAGTTGAAGCAAGCCACATAGACATATTGCGGGGTGTCGCGCGTGTAGACATAGGCAGTCTGCTGCGAAGAAGTAATCGAGCTGACGTCGACGGGGCGGAACGAGCCGGTGTTTTCGCGCACGTAGGCATTGATGTCGGCGTTACCGAAAATCTTCAGTGCTCTTACTTTCGATTCTTCGGGGTAGGCAACGACGTCGCCTTTGGTGTGGCCGTTGTCGTCGACGTAGACACATTTGTCGGAGAAGCTGTCGCCCATGATGAAGGCGCCGGTGCACACGCCGGTAGTTGCCCTTACGCGGTTTTCGCCCTCAGTCTCTTTGTGGTTATAGCCATCTTTGTGGAGGACGAGCTGGTCGGGGTCGTTGACGGTGTAAAGGCGGTCGGTCCACCAAGCCCACGACATGGCGTTCATTACATATTCGCTCTCGCCAAGTTCGCTGAAGCGGTCGCAGCACGTGCGGCGCCCGTGGGCCCATTTATAGGGGAACAGCGGGGCCATCGACTCGACGATGTACATGTCGTACTTCGTGGCAAGGTCGTAGATGATTTTCATACCGTAGTTGTAGGCCATCACACCGGTAGTGACGTTGGGGTCGTACCAGGAGTCGCCCTCGCAAATACCGGCGTTGATGAAGTCCATCTTGATATATTTGATGTTGAAAGCGGCCCAACGCGACAGGGTGTAGTCCATATTATAATAGAAAGCGGGGTGAGTGGGGTCGATGGCGCAATATTGTCCGCCCTTGAAGAGGTGATGCTCGTGACCGTTGTAACGGAGCAATGTTTCGCCCCAGGTGTAGGAGGGAATGTCGCGGATGCCAGTACCGGCGACCGTGCCGTCGAAAGTCCAGTCCCACACCACCATACCTCCATAAAGGCCGAGGCGCATGTTAAGGCCCTGCTTGGTCTGCAGCCCTTCCCTATAAGTGCCGTCGGAGAGGAATTTGTTGCCCAATTGCGAGATTTCGGCGCTTGTCATGCCCCAACCGTCGCAGAAAGAGTCGAGGCTGATAACAGTCTGGTCATATTTGTCGTGGAAGCCGAGGTCGAAGAGGTTGTCCTTAATCCATTGGGCCGTTTCCTTGACGGCGGGAGTATTGACATGGTTCATCATCACGCCCCAGGTGCTCCACCCCATAGGGTTACCGCCCTCCCAGGGAGCCGGGGGAGCCACCTTGGCACACGTTTCGCCGAAAGTTTCGAGCCCTTCGCGCCAATCGTCGAAGAAGCCGACGAGATAGCGTGCCGACTCGGCCTTAGCGCCGCGCACATAGCCGTGGGGTATCACCGAATTGCTATCCCAGTCGTAGTCGCGGGTGTACTGCGAGGTGTAGCCTGAGAGGAGCTGGAAGGCGTCGAGGAAACGCTTGTAGGCGCCTTTAACATATATGCCGCTTTTCCACTTGTCGTGGTCGACAGAGCCGGCGACGAAGCCAAACTTGGTGGCGGAGTCGAAAACGCAAGCTACTTCGTGGGATGTCATTTCCTGGCTGAAGTCCTTGATTTCGTAACGGCCGTGACCATCATTGTCGAAGGGCACCCATATCATGCGGTGGCCGGTACCGGCAGGCAATTGAGTGCGGGTATCGGAAGCGAGAGCCACGAGATGGTTGGACTCAATGACGGCAATCTTGTTGGCAGGGGCCACCCATACTTGCGCAATGCAGAAAGGAGCGTTGTCGTAGAGGTTGAGCACCTGGGTGAAAGTGGCGGAGTGGTCGGAGTAGACACGAGTGAGAGCCTGTCCGGTGCCAATTTCGTCGTCGACCGGCTTAATAGACACCGATGAGGGGGTCATAGTCGAGGTGTTGAACTCGCCGCTGGTGTCGGTGCCGCAGATGCGGTAGGTGCCTTTAGCGTAGGCGTTTTTAATAACTTCAACGCCGTCGAAACTGAGAGTCAGCGTGTTATCGTCGGCATTGACAATGGTCCACCGGCCTTGCTCAAGAGTAGTCGCAGCGTCTACAGCGAGCGTTGCGGCGGCTAAAGCCATTGTCAGGAATATACTTCTTGCTTTCATTTTTATGGATGGGTTATCGTGGTTGTATTTTGGTAGTATAGGTAATTAGTTTAACGGTAGAAATCGGTATTATGGCTAAGGCAGCCGCTGTGCAAGTAAATTATTGGATTGCATACGATTAATATTGGATTGCATACGATTAATTTTTTGCTATGCGGTACACCTTGACGTCGCGCGCCGGGATTGAGGCCTTGATGGCTCCACGGATAGAGATATTGTCGTGGCTCCACAGCTCTTGTGCGCTAAATTCGGCAGATTCCGACAGGCCGAGGCGGCGCAATGGGAGCGACTTTTCGACAGCCTTATCGGAGAAGTTGAAAATGGCGACGTAGACATAGTCGGCGTCGTGGTTGGTGAACATATCTGCTGCGGCGGTGCCATTGGCATGCTCCACGGGGCGGAACGATTTGCAGTTACGCGCCATAGCGTTGAGCTCAGGGTTGCCGGAGTTTTTGATGACGCGTTGCTTGGTGTCGTCTTTGCCGCCGTTGCTCATGTCGTCGCCGAGGAAATAGACGCCGGTTATGGCCGAGGAGGTGATGCGCATGCGGTTTTCGGCGTCGGATGCGCCTTCATATACCACGTGGTCGGCGTCGTTGAAGAGGTAGACATGGTCGAGCCACCAGCCGTAGGTGAGTGCGTTGAGCACGTATTCGGTGTCTTTGACCGAGCCCCATGCGTCGCAAGATATGCGGCGGGAATGGGCATAGTTGGCGGGGAACAGCGGGGCAATAGAAAGGTTGATCCACATGCGGTTGTCGACGACGGAGTCGATGAAAGCCATGCCCTGGTTGAAGGCCTGCGTACCGGTGGTGACAGCGGGGTCGAAGTGGGAGTCGCCTTCGTAGGCACCGTGGGCCATGAAGTCGATTTTGACATATTCGTATCCCCAATCGATGAACTGCTCCAGCTGGCGCTTGATGCGGGCTTTGGTGGCGGGATGGGTGGGGTCGAGTGCGGGAGCGCCGTCGAAGACAACGGGTTCGCCATTCACACGGATGTAAAGGTCGCCCATTTTGTATTGAGGCAATTCGCCGATGGTAGCGTCGGGATTATTGCCCCAATCGGTGAATGGGCAGTAGTAGATGCCGGCTTTTTGGCCGTTGGCGCGGCAGTGTTCGACAAATTCGCGGTGCTGGTGGTTTTTGAAACCGAAGTCCCAGAATGCGTCGAGGTCGATAACGACGTTGCCGTCGGCGTCATGGAAGCCGCGGTTGGAGATATTGTCGTGGATGAAGTCGGACACTTCGATGGCTTTCTGGTAGGTGATTTTGGTTTGCAGTTTGCCCCAAGAGTTCCAGCCGAAAGGACGAGGAGCGATTTGCTTCATCTGAGGGGCGAAGGTGGCGCATTGGTCGGCGAAAAGCTCAAGGCCGTCGCGCCAGTCGTTGGCAGCGATGATGATGAAGCGGGGTGATTTCACCTGAGAGCCGGCTACAGCGCCGTGGCTACGACGGTCGCGGGTGAGGTTGGAAGAAGCGCCGCCGAAAGCTTCGAGCGAAGTGATAGCGGCCTCGCTATCGGTGGTGGTGCGTATGGCAGATTTCCACACGTCGTGCTCTACCGAGCCTATAATCAAGCCTTTACGGGTGTCGGCGTTGAAGATAGCGGCCACCTCGTATGATTCGGGTATGGAGTCGCCGAAGTGGGTGTTGGTGTAGCGCACCCAAGCGTCGTTGTCGTAGGGCACCGAGATGGCATAGTTGCCGGTGCGGTCGGTGAATGCGAACGGACGGCGAGTGGCGATGGGAGCGAGGTAGTTGAGCGCGAAGTCGGTGTTGGCGCCGGGAGCGGCGTCGACCGAGAGGCGTGTGAGGATGAACTGCGGGTAGATGTCGTAGTCGACGGTGGCTTTTTCCTTGCCGCAGAAACCAGAAACCGAAACGCGGAGAGCATCGCCGTGGATGTCGGAGATGCGCCGAGAGGATGATTTGACGTTGGAGAGGGTTTCGGGACGGCGACGGTTGTCGTCGAGCCCCCAAGCGGGGATATTGGAATTGATAATCGTGTCACAACCTGCAACAATGGTGACGGCACCGGAGGCATTATCGACAATGACTTGCCGACCGTCGAAAGTGTAGGTCTTATTTGATGAGAAAACCGGGAAGGCGGTTGTCAAAATCAAGCATGAAAGAAAAAGTTTTCGCATGGTTGGGTTAGTGTTTGTTTGTAATTCAATGCAAAAATAATCAATTCCCAACTGCGACCTTAATATAATAAATTCAAAAAATGAAAGAAATGCGGATTTTTGCGGGAAAAATAGAAAATTTGCACTAATTGGAAGGAATGGGCACGGGTGGCTGAATATAATGATAATTAGTTTATGTTCAGCGAAATATAGATTTTGAGAGGGACAAAAGTCAAAAAATAATGCAAAAATGGGGCGCAATGGAGCATCGGCCCGGTAGCAGAAGCGACGCCGGGGATATGGATGGGCAGAGCGGGCAGATGGAGCGATGGGCGAGGCTAAAGCCTCTACACAGAACCAAAGTGGCGGAGGGATGGGCGAAGGCGATGGGTGGAGGGAGGGATGAGAGGGGTGGATGGGAGGAGATTAGTGGAAGAAGATGTAGGCGGCGAGGATGCCGGAGATGGAGCCTACGATGTCGGCGAGGAGAGCGTAGCTTACGGCGTAGCGGGTGCGACGGATACCTACGGAGCCGAAGTAAACGGCTAAGACGTAGAACATCGTATCGGTGGAGCCTTGTATGGATGCTGAAACGCGGGCTACGAAAGAGTCGGCGCCGTGAGTTGCCATGAGGTCAACCATCATGCCACGCGAGCCGGAGCCGCTCAATGGTTTCATGATAGCGGTAGGCAAGGCTTCGACCCAGTCGGTGTCGATACCAAGAGCGCCTATAAAGGCAATCATGCCATCGGTGAGGACCGTCATAGCGCCGGAAGCACGGAACATGCCGATGGCCACGAGGATGGCTACGAGGTAGGGGATGATCATGACGGCAGTGCGAAATCCCTCTTTGGCGCCTTCGATGAAGGAGTCGTACATGTTGACCCGCTTACGGAACCCAGCAAGTAGGAATGTTATTATCACGGTGAAAAGGAGGAAGTTGGCGACGAAGCCGGAATATTTCTGCACTTGAGCTTCGTTGAGCTGGCTGAAGAAGAAAACGATACCGCCGATGATGAGAGCCATGCCGCCGAGCCAAGCGAGGAGCACGGGGTCGAGGAGCCTTATTTTCTGTTTGATACAGAGGGCGATGATGCCAACCATCGTGGCGATGAAAGTGGCCAAAAGGATAGGCATGAACACGTCGGTGGGGTTGGCGGCACCGGCCTGAAGCCTGTACATCATTATCGAAATGGGGATAAGGCACAGTCCGGAAGCGTTAAGCACCAAGAACATAATCATTGCATCGGATGCTTGCGACTTGTCGGTGTTGATAGATTGCAGTTCCTGCATGGCTTTGAGCCCCATAGGAGTGGCGGCGTTGTCGAGGCCGAGCATATTGGCGGAGACGTTCATGAATATGGAACCCATGGCGGGGTGGCCTTTAGGAATGCCGGGGAAAAGGCGGGAGAAAAGAGGACTTATAAGACGACCGAAGAAGGCGATGACACCGCCACGCTCGCCAATCTTCATAAGCCCCATCCAGAGGGCAAGGACTCCGGTAAGCCCCAACGAGATTTCAAAGGCAGTAGAAGCTGAGGAGAACGAGGCCGACATTATGTCGGACCACACTTGGAAGTCGCCGGCGAAGATAGTCTTTCCGACGGCGACGATGAAAGCGATTAGGAAAAATGAAATCCAAATATAGTTAAGGACCATTGCGGGAAAGTGTTGGGGGTTGATATGTGGAGGGAGAGGTCAAAACTAATAATAAAATTCTGAATGCGCAATAGGTGGATGAAGAATAATGCGCGAGGCGGAGGGCGAGGAGGGAGAGGCGCGGGGCGATGGGCGAGGCTAAAGCCTCTACACAGAACCAAGACAGCGGGGGCGGGGCGATGGGCGGGGCGGGGGGCGAGGCTAAAGCCTCTACACAGAACCAAGACGGCGAAATATTCGGGATTAATCGAGAGGTATCGAGATTTATCGGGATTTATCGAGAAGATTGGGATTAATTGGGATTAATCGGGAGATGGGCGGATGGGCGAGGGATGGGGCAGAGAGATGCTAAAAAAACTTAAATAGTGGTATTTTTACGAGGTAATATTACCATAATCAGAGAATTTGGCATACATTTGCAAGTACAATGGTAGACGCGTGCCCATGGCTGATGCTTGCTTGATGAAGGAGGCATGCGCGCAGTGGTAGTTTACTTAATGGCAGGCGTTTACGCTATGTGGACGTAGTCTTAATGGCGGAGGCGTGCTTGATGAAGGAGGCATGCGCGCAGTGGCTGACGTTTGCTTGATAGACGGCGTGGACGTTTTGCGCAGAATGGCGATAACATAATTTGGTAAATAATAAGAAATAAATAGTATGGATAACGAAGGAATAATCAGCAGGATACGGTATTTGTTGGAACACTCGCCGGCATCGCTGACGCAGGCAGAGATGGCTCGGCGGATAGGGATGGACCCGTCGAATTTTTCGAAGCATCTGTCGGGCAAGCTACCGATATCGCGGTCGTTGGTAAACCGAATAGTGGTGGACTTGGGGATATCGAAGAATTGGCTTGAGAAGGGGGAGGGAATGCCGTTTGAGAAGCGCAGTAATCCCGATGTCGTGGAGTATGAAGATATAAGGTTGTTCAACCAGCCCCAACGAGGCATACCGGTGTACGACATAGACGTGACGGCGGGGTGCCGCCCGTTGGAGAGGCTGCTAACCGACGACCAGGTGAAGGGTTATGTCGACCTGCCGCGCATGAATCCCGACTCGGTGATAGTGAGAGTGACCGGCGACTCTATGGAGCCACGCATCATGGATGGAGGCTTCATAGCCATACGCCAGGTGAAGTCGAGTTCGACGATATTCTGGGGACAGATTTACTTGGTAATGCTACCCGAATACCGCATGGTGAAAGTGTTGCGGCGGCATCCCACCAATCCGTCGATGGTGATTTTACACAGCGAGAACCCCATGTACGATGACATCGACGTAGAGCGCAAGGAAATAGAGGCATTATTCATAGTTGAGACCATACTAAATATAAAAAACCTTTGCTAATCGGTAGGAAATCACTAATTTTGTGACTACAAATATCTTAAACGAAAAAAGATGAGGAGACCAACGATATTGACGATAGCAGCCGTGGCGCTAAGCATCGCGATGAGCGGCCAAACACTTAGCATAACGACGAACGGCGGTGGAACTGTCGGCATGGAAATCGGTGATAACAAGAGTATTACCGAGCTTACGATAGCCGGAGAAGTGAATGCCGTTGACTTCGACTATATAGCCAACGAGCTTGGCGAGCTGACGAAGCTTGATTTGAGCCAGGTGAAAGTAGTAGCCACGAGCGGTACAAAGACATCGAGCGGCAATAGCGAATTTCAGGCCGACGAGCTGCCCGCCTATGCCCTATTCGGGAGCAACATATCCACAATCGTGCTACCAGAAGGGATAACAAAAATTGGGGAAGCGGCATTGGGCAATACCCGTCTTACGGAAATCAGCATACCGGCAAGTGTCACTACGATAGGCAATTACGCATTCACCAAATGCGAGGGGCTCAAAGAGATAACCATTCCGGCAACGGTAGTAGAGATAGGCGCCGGGATGATAAAAGATTGCACGACGCTGACAAAACTTAACATCGCCGCGCCGATAACCGTCGTACCCGACGACATGGCCAACGGATGCGCCGCGCTGAGCGAAGTGACCTTGCCGCCGACAGTGACGAGCATCGGCAATGGCAGTTTTGCCAATTGCGGAGCGTTGAGAGCGATAGGGTTTCCGGCTACGTTGTTGGAGATAGGCGATAAAGCGTTCTACAACAGCGGGGTGACATCGGTAGAATTGGGCAACAGCGGGGCGCTTGCATCGGTAGGCGACTTTGCGTTTGCCGAGTGCAAGCAGCTTGAGAGCGTAGCGATGGGGAGCAGCGGCACAACGCTGGGCAAGGGGATATTCTTTGGCGACACGTCGCTGCAGCAGGTGCAGTTGCCACCGACAACCACCGTAATACCCGCCTTCACCTTCAAAGGCACCAGCGCGATAGATGCCACCACTGCCCTACCCTCGTCCACCCGCGAGATAGGCGACTACGCATTATATGGCTGGGAGCAGGCTGAGGAATTCAGGTTTCCCGACGATATAGGATATATCGGGTCGGGGGCTATGGAAGGGTGGACAGCGTTGAAGAAGATAGAAGCAGAGAACCTTGCCACCGTACCCACGCTTGGCGAGCAGGTGTGGGCAGGCATCAACCAAGGGGAGGTGTACCTATATGTCACGAGTGAGAAATATGAAGAGTTTAAAGAGGCCGAGCAGTGGCGCGACTTCAAAGTGACAATAGGGTCGACCGACGCAACCGAAATAATTGACGACGCAACCGGAGCCAACGGCAATGTAGACTTCATAATAGGCGACGGCTACCTAAAAGTGAAAACGCAAGGGGAAGAAATAACCGAGATAAGGATCTACGACCTTAACGGCCGCAGCCGCTACAGTGCCGCCGAGATAGATGCGACAACAGCCATCGTAGGCACCGCGCAATGGCGAGGCAGCACCCTCATCGTGGACGTGACGCTTGCCAACGGCAGCCACGCCACCATCAAATTGTCGATATAGCGCACCGAGCAGCACACCAACCTACGCAGAATAAATGGGAAAGAACAAGTTAAAGAAATTCAGGGAAATGGAGACGATAGACTTCGTGTTCCAGTACCCCTTTTCGGTAGTCAATGAAACCGGCTTTCCGCACCGAGGCAAGTGGCACTCCGAAGTGTTCGGCAACGACAAGCCGATAGTGCTCGAACTTGGATGCGGCAAGGGGGAATACACCGTAGGGATGGCACGGCGGTATACCGACAAGAACTTCATAGGTGTAGACATAAAGGGGTCGCGCATGTGGACCGGGGCGACCCAGGCCCGCAACGAGGGGTTGGGCAACGTGGCATTCCTGCGCACCAACATTGAACTCATCGACCGCTTTTTCGCGGCGGGCGAGGTGGCAGAGATATGGATCACCTTCCCCGACCCGCAGATGAAGAAAGAGCGGAAGCGCCTTACCTCAACCCGCTTTTTAGAGCTATACCGCCTCATCAGCAAGGACAATGCCCTTATACATCTGAAAAGCGACTCCCCGTTTTTGTACACCTACACCAAGAGCGTGGTGGAGGAGAACCGGCTGCCCGTTGTCACCGATACCAACGACCTGTACCACAGCGGAATAGTCGACGACATATTGAACATACGCACCTACTACGAGCAGCAATGGCTTGCCCGAGGGCTGAGCATCAAATACATATCGTTCAAGCTGCCCCACGAAGGGGAGCTCGTAGAGCCCGACGTGGAGATACCCTTCGACACCTACCGCAGCTACTCGCGCGGCACGCTTGAGACGATGAACCTAAAGGATGCGACCCCCGACCTGTCGGCGCCGCAACCTCAGGACGAATAGCAGAGCCAAGAGCGCGAGCTAAAGTACATGCCGTGAATGGCCAGGGCGGGTAGGCGATGGTAAAAAAAAGGCCGAGAGGCATCCAATAGGATAGGTAAAAAACAAATAAGATAATTCGCTGAATAAAAGACAATTAACCAAACAGAAGACAATGACAGAAATACGACTATACCCCCAACTGATACTCGACGCGCTTAAAAATGTGCGTTACCCCGGCAACGGCAAGAATATAGTAGATAACGGGATGGTAGAGGACGACATACGCATCGACGGCATGAAGGTGAGCTTCTCGCTCATATTCGAGCGCCCCACCGACCCGTTTATCAAATCGATAGTGAAAGCGTCGGAGTCGGCAATCCTCAATTTCATATCGCCGGAAGTAGATATCAAGGGCAATATCGCAGTGAAGACCCGTGTCGCCGCGCCACAGCAGGCAGTGAAGCCGTTGTCGCAGGTGAAGAATATCATAGGGATATCGTCGGGCAAGGGGGGAGTAGGCAAGTCGACGGTAGCGAGCAACTTGGCCGTAGCGTTGGCGCGCGAGGGTTATCGCGTGGGGTTGTTAGATGCCGACATATTCGGGCCGTCGATGCCGAAGATGTTTGGCGTGGAGGACGAGCAGCTCTACATGCACAAGGTTGACGGGCGAGAGCTAATCATACCGCTGGAGCGATATGGGGTGAAGCTGCTGTCGATAGGCTTTTTGGTTGACAAAAATTCGCCGGTGCTATGGCGCGGGTCGATGGCGTCGAACGCGCTCAAGCAGCTTATCACCGATGCCGATTGGGGGGAGCTTGACTATTTCCTTATAGACATGCCGCCGGGGACATCGGACATACACCTGACGTTGGTGCAGACGCTTGCCATGACCGGTGTAGTAGTAGTGTCGACGCCGCAGCAGGTTGCGCTTGCCGACGCCCGCAAGGGGATAGCGATGTTCATGTCGGATAAGATCAACGTGCCGGTGTTGGGGTTGATAGAGAACATGGCATGGTTCACGCCGGAACTGCATCCCGAGGAGCAGTACTACATATTCGGGCGCGACGGGGGAAAAGAGTTGGCCAAAGAATTGGGTATCACGCTGTTGGGCCAGATACCCATAGTGGGGAGCATCTGCGACCATGGCGACGACGGTGCGCCGGTAGCGTTGGGCGAGAGCTTGTCGGCACAATCGTTTATCCACGTGGCCCACGAGGTGATCGACGCGGTAGATCGGCGCAACAAAGAGTTGCCGCCTACGCAGAAAGTCAACGTAGGGGGCAAGCGATAGCAACAGAGCGATAAACAACACATAAATAAAACAACAAAGCAATGGCAAGAATACTGATAATCAACGGGCCCAACCTAAATCTGCTCGGAGTCAGAGAGCCCGATATCTACGGCAAGGTGACGATGGAAGATTATATAGAGGCAATCAAGGCCGACTACCCCCATGTGGAGATAGACTACTACCAGAGCAACCATGAGGGAGACATCATCGACAAGCTACACGAAGACGGCTTTGCCAACGACCTCAACGGCATAGTGCTAAATGCCGGGGCGTATACCCACACGTCGCTTGCGATAGCCGATGCCATCAAGGCGATAAAAGTGCCGGTGGTGGAGGTGCATATCTCCAATGTTCATTCACGCGAAGCGGTACGCCACACGTCGATGATATCGGGAGTGTGCCGCGGGGTGATAGCGGGGTTCGGGCTCGACAGCTACCGGCTTGCCATCGAAGCGATATTGTCATAAGATAGAGAGATGCTTACTACAGACAAGGAGGTAGAGGAATACATAACGCGGCACATCGACAGCGAGCCGGAGAATTTGCACCGGCTATACCGCAGAGTCAACACCGAGCTATTGTATAGCAGGATGTGTTCGGGGCATATACAGGGGCGATTGCTGAAGATGCTGACACGCATGGTCAACCCCCACCGGGTGCTCGAATTGGGAACCTATGCGGGATATTCGGCGCTATGCATAGCCGAGGGGATGACGAGCGACGCCGACATCGTAGACACCATAGAATTGGAGGACGAGTTGGAGGATTTCATCCGGGAGGCATTGTCGGAGTCGGCCTACGGGGGGCGGGTGAGGCTTCACATCGGAGATGCGACAGAGCTATTGCCGCGGCTTATGGACGAGAACAGCTACGACATGGTGTATATCGACGCCAACAAGCGGCACTATGTGGAATATTACAAACTAATAATCGACAGGCTGCGCAGCGGAGCGTTCATCATAGCCGACAACACGCTATGGGACGGCAAGGTGGCCGACGCAACGGAGCACCACGATGCCCAGACGCGAGGCATAGTGGCATTTAACGACCTGATAGCGAGCGACGAGCGAGTGGAGAAAGTGATACTACCGTTGCGCGACGGGTTGACGCTAATATATAAGAAATAGAGATGAAGAATTTGATGTTTGACCTCGGCGGGGTCATAATGGAGATAGAGCGGCAACGGGCCGTAGACGCGCTAACGGCGATAGGGCTCGGCGATGCCAATGAGATGCTGGGAGAATACGGCCAGCACGGCATATTCCTTGACTTGGAGCTTGGGAAAGTGAGTGCGGAGGAATGGCGCGAGGAGTTGCGGCGCCACATCCAGGGGGAGGTGAGCGACGAGGCAATCGACCGGGCGTTTGAGGCATTTCTGATAGGGATACCCGTGGAGCGGTTGCGCGAACTTGAGGCGCTACACGGCGAGTATAAGATATACATGCTGTCGAACACCAACAAGGTAATGTGGGAAGGGAAGATACGCCAGGAATTTGAGAAAGACGGGCACGATATGGGATACTATTTCGACGGGATAATACCCTCGTTTGAGGTGCACTGCTACAAGCCCGACGCAAAGATATTTGAGGAAGCGAAAGAGCGGTTTGGCATTAAACCGGAGGAGACGATATTTTTTGACGACTCCGAAGCCAATGTAGAAGCGGCGCGCAAGCTGGGATTCGGCGGGGTGCATGTAGTAGATAAAAGGCCGTTTAGGGATTACCTGTAAAAATAGCTAAGATGGTGATAGGTGCGACAATAGGGATGTTTGACGGGGTGCATAAGGGCCACCGTTATCTTATTTCGCAGCTCAAGGAGCACTGCGACGAGGCCGTCGTAGTGACGTTTGAGAACCATCCGCGATGGGTAGTGACTGGCAAACGGGAGCCGCAACTGCTGACTACTGCCGAGGAGAAAACCAGGTTGCTGAGCGAGCTTGGGGTAAGGCCGATAGTGATGCGATTTGACGAGCGCATGCGGCGGCTGACGGCGCAAGAATTTGTCGAAAAGCTGTCGCGCGAAGCGGGGGTAACGCGGCTTGTGTTGGGGTTTAACAACAGCATAGGGAGCGACCGGCTGGGTGCCACGGAAGATGAGAAACTGACGACAGCTACCGGAGTAGAGATAGTAAGGGCATCGGAACTGCCCGGGGAAGAGAGGGTCAACTCGTCGAAAATCAGGGCATTGCTGAGCGAGGGGGAAGTGGAAGCGGCGGCGCGCCTGCTGACACGCACATATACGATTGAGGGGGAAGTGGGGCACGGCAAGGCATTGGGCAGGACCATAGGTTATCCGACGGCCAATATCGAGGTGGGCAGTGCCGACAAACTGTTGCCACAGATAGGGGTATATGCGGCCGACGTGGCGACAGAGTCGGGGAGCATATACCGCGGGGTGGTCAACATAGGGCGAAGGCCGACGGTGGCATCGGGAGATGCGCCGGTGACGATAGAGGCCTATATCGACGGTTTTAGCGGCGACCTATACGGGACGAAGCTGCGTGTGGCATTTCTGCGGAAGCTGCGCGGAGAGATGAAATTTGCCGACCTGACGCAGCTACAGTCGGCGATAGCCCAAGATGTGATGACCGCCCGCGAAGTGTAGCACAACAATTATTCCACTTCTTCGAGGGTCCAGCCGAGTTGTTCGGCGACATGTTTTTGGAACGAAGCGAAGTTGTCGCCCCATTCGTTGCTTACGGCAAAACGCACTCCATCGGCAGCGGTGAGTATTTCATCGGGTTCGAGAAACCAGCGGTCTTCTTCTGTCCGGTTTTGACGCTTACGGCGTTCGATTTCGTCGAGCGACCTTACAACGCCATAACTGCCTTGCAGACCGCTTGGGAAGAAGTCGCACACGTCCTTAAATGTGGCACTTGACATTTGAGCGAGAAATTGCCTCACCGTATTGAGCACGGAGCGATTCTTGCAAAATGCGACACCGCCATTAAGCGAGTACATTGGCCTACGGCCTTTTTGCTTCACCGGCTTGTCGATGGCGACAGTGTTGCTTTCATCTTCCAACACGACATTGAGCGGGATGTTGAGCATTTTGCCAATGCCCTTAATGCACTTGATTTTTCGAATGTTTGAAAGGTTGGTGTAAACCCACCACCCATCGACGAACCACTGCCACTTATAGCCGTCGTCGGATATGCGTTGTTTTTTGCCAACGAGAGGATAGCCCTTGAAAGTTTCGTTGAAATGCGAAGCACGTTCAAGTCCCATGTAACGCAGTGCTTCAATCATAGTACGTTGAGCGGATTTTTCCTTAACTACTTTGCCATCGGCAAAGTGAACGGAAAAACCGATGCTCTTCGAACGGTGGATTTTGGGATCGTCATCACCATCGTCGTCATCACCATCGTCGTCGTCATCATCATCGTCGGAAATATCTTTTACTATATCGAAGTCGTTGATTTTAGCCACATTGCTTGAAATCGCAATGCGCTTGAGCGAGCAGTTGTCGTATTCCAGCGCGATAAGCACCTCTCCATCAATACCGTAAGGTGGCAAAGTCTTCAGAGCCGAGTCTTCGATAATAGGTAACAGTTCCATTTGCAGTACTTCTTTCTCAGCCTCTGCAATCTGCGCAGCAAGAGCCTCCGGCACTTCGCTGCCAAATTCCAAAAATGTCGCCCGTTTTTGGTATAATTCCTGTAACTTTTTCATGCTTATTAATTATTTCAGTATTTAAGGTGCTTAAAAAATGGAAACTACTTATTATGACATATTTGCAAATCTAAT
>JAQXRH010000084.1 GCA_029218425.1 Bacteroidales bacterium
TACTTCGGTTGTGGGCATTGGCATAGGTTATATCTGTTTGCGAATCCGCGGACCGTATGGGTGGCGAATAAATGTTACGGCCACTGGCGTCCCCGTCAACGACTCTGAAAGCCATGGGGTGTATTGGGTTGACTTTCCTGATTTGGCCTCGTCGGTAAAGGACTTCCAGGTGCAGCGAGGAGCCGGTACGTCGACCAATGGTGCCGGAGCGTTTGGCGGGTCGGTGAATATGGTGACAGATACGCCCTCGCGCGATGCTTATGCATCATTTGCCGGGACGTATGGCATGTATAATACTCACAAGGAAACAATAAAAGTGGGCACCGGGCTGATAGGCGGACACTGGTCGGCCGAAGCTCGACTGTCGAATATCGGTACGGACGGCTATATCGACAGGGCGACAGCCGATATGTATTCCTACGCTGGTCAAGTGGGCTATTATGCCGGCACTACGTCGTTGCGTTTGTTGGCTTACGGAGGTAAGCAGCGTACTTATCTGGCGTGGGACTATGCGTCGAAAGAGGATATGGAGAAATATGGCCGTCGCTATAATCCCAGTGGCAAGTATACCGACAAGAATGGTAATGTGGCGTTCTATCCCGACCAATATGACAATTATACGATGCATAATTTCCAGCTTCTTGGCCGCCACCGCTTCTCGCCGCAATGGACACTCGATGTGGTATTCCACTATACCAAGGGCGATGGCTATTATGAGCAGTATAAGTCGAATCGATCGTTTGTGGAATATGGTCTGACACCCTACGACATTTTGGTGGAAAATCAGGATGGAACGGTGACGACGCAAACGGTGGATGAATCCGATCTTGTGCGTCGGAAGTTCATGGATAACGAGTTTGGCGGCGGTCTTTTCAACTTGACATATTCTTCGGGTAAAGTCAATGCCGTGGTAGGCGGTGCTTTGAATGACTATTATGGCCGTCATTTCGGCCACGTGATGTGGGTGCGCAACTATCAGGGCGCGCTCGACCCGCTCCAGGAGTATTATCGCAATGCGGGGCATAAAGTGGATGGCAATATATATGCACGTGCCAATGTCAGCCTTAGCAAGTCGCTATCGGCATATGCTGATTTGCAGTATCGACATATCGACTATACCATCAAGGGAAGGTCGGACTCCTACAACTATTACGTAGGGGATATGGATCCGCTTGCCATAGATAGGAAGTACGATTTCTTCAACCCGAAAGTGGGCCTTAACTATTCATTCGCCGACAATCACCGTGCATTTGCCTCGTGGTCGGTGGCACATAAGGAGCCTACGCGTAGCAATTTCGTGGATTGTGCCCCGGGACGTTTGCCCAACTCGGAGCGGCTGTTTGACTACGAATTAGGGTACAATTACACTGCCGGGATAATCAATGCGGGAGTCAACCTCTACTATATGGATTACAAAGATCAGCTCGTGGCAACCGGGCGATTATCGGATACCGGCAATGCGGTGTCGGAGAATGTGCCTGACAGCTATCGTGCCGGGGTGGAGCTACAATTGGGCGTCAAGCCTTGCAATTGGTTTGACTGGGCTATCAATGCCACATTGTCGCGCAACCGCATAAAGAATTTCGTGGAATATATCTACGATGATAATTATGTTGACTATGTCACGGTAGAACACGGGTCGACACGCATCTCTTATTCGCCCGATTTCATATTGAACAATGCTTTCAATTTCGCATGGCGCGGCTTTGACGCATCGTTGCACACCCACTATGTGTCGCGCCAGTATATGACCAATACCGACGAGCGCGACTTGTCGATTGACCCCTACTTCGTGAGCAATTTGTTCCTTGGGTACACATTCTCAATGCAAGGGCTTAAGAGCGTCAGAGTGGGTTTGACGGTCAATAATATCTTCAATGAGGAATATGAAAGCAACGGATATGCCGGCAAGGGTTATTATGTAGATGGTGCCGGCGAGAAGGTGTTCTATAATTACTCGGGATACTCGGCACAGGCGCCTATTAATGTCATGGGGTCGATATCCGTTAATTTCTAAATTGCAAATCCACAAAACAGTAATCCTATCGTGGACAATATATTGACATTTATAGCCGAGCACGCCATCGAAATAGTAGGGCTTGTGCTCGGCTTGTTTTATCTGTATTACGAATATCATGCCAAAATGTTGGTGTGGCTATTCGGGCTATTGATGCCAATGGTGTCGTTGGTGGTGTATTTCAATGCCGGGCTATATGCCGATTTCGGTATCAACATTTATTACTTGTTGGCGGCGGGATACGGGTTGGTGACCTGGCGTGGCACTAAGCGAAAGGAGGGGGTGAAGATAACCCACATGTCGAAGAAAATGTTGCTGGTGACGATGGCGGCGATGTCGGCCATATGGTATGGGATATACCTGTTGCTGGCATATTTGACCAATTCCACGGTGCCAGTGCTCGACGCGTTGACCACGGCATTGAGCATAGTGGGCGCATGGATGCTTGCCCGCAAGCATATCGAGCAGTGGATAATATGGATAATCGTTGATGTGATAAACGTAGGGCTATACATCTACAAGGATATACCATTCTATGCCGTGCTCTATGCCGTCTACACGGTAGTGGCATGCTTTGGCTATGGCAAATGGTGCAGGATGATGCGTCAAGGGAAGTAGCGCTGCCGGAGAGAAGGGAAGTGGCGCTATCGTAGGGTAAGTTTCACTACGTTCTCGACGTGGTGGGTGTGGGGGAACATGTCGACCGGTTGAACGGCTTCCACGCGGTATGCGTCGTTGAGCAGTTGCAGGTCGCGGGCCTGGGTGGCGGGATTACAGCTCACGTAGACAATGCGATGGGGTAGTGCCCGCAAGATTACGTCCACTACGTCTTGGTGCATGCCAGCGCGTGGCGGGTCGACAATCATCACGTCGGGCCGGCCATGCTCGGATATAAAGCCGTCGGTGAGCACGTCCTTCATGTCGCCTGCGTAGAATTCGGTGTTGGCGATGCCGTTGGCTTGCGAGTTGATGATGGCGTCGTCGATAGCTTCTTTGACATATTCTATGCCGATGACGTGGCTCGCACGTGAGCTGACGAAATTGGCGATTGTGCCGGTGCCGGTGTAAAGGTCGTAGACGAGCTCATTGCCTTGCAGATCGGCGAAGTCGCGTACCACTTTATATAGCTCGTAGGCCTGCAGCGAATTAGTCTGGTAGAATGATTTCGGGCCGACGCGAAATTTCAGTCCCTCCATCTCCTCCTCTATATAAGGCTTGCCAGAGAAGTGCACTACTTCTTGGTCGGCAATAGAATCGTTGACCTTAAGGTTTACAACGTAGTGTAGCGACGTGATTTCAGGGAATGTGTCGCGCAGAGCAGACAGCAAGGCCTCGATGGCGGCAATGTCGTTGCTGCCCGCGACAACCACCACCATCACTTCGCCGGTTGACGCAATGCGTATCATCAAAGTGCGCATAAAGCCATGTTGCTCTCTGAGGTCGTAGAACGGCAACCCGTGCTCTTTGCAATATTGCTTGGTGAAGAGGCGTATGCGATTGCCTAAATTGTCTTGCAAATGGCAGTTCTTTATGTCGAGCACCTTGTCGAAGGCCCCGGGGATGTGGAAGCCGGCGGCATCGCGGTCGGGAAACTCTTCGCCGGAACGCATCTGCTCGAAAGTGAGCCAGCAGCGATTGGAGAAGGTGTATTCCATCTTGTTGCGATATCCGTAAATGTTCTTAGAACCGAGTATCGGCATTATCCCGGGATACTCGATTTTGGCGATACGGTCAAGTGCATCCTTGACTTGTCGCTGCTTGGCTTCGATTTGGAATTGATAGGGCAGATGTTGCCACCGGCAGCCGCCACAAGTGCCGAAGTGCTCGCATCGAGGCTCAATGCGAATATTCGACGGTGAAACCAAACGGTCGATATGCCCCTCGGCGTAAGAATGTTTCTTGCGGTCGATTTTGACGTCGGCAATATCGCCCGGCGCCCCATAGGGAATGAATACCACCAAGTTGTCAATACGGGCAATAGCATTGCCCTCAGCCGCTACATCTGTTATCTCAATACCCTCAAGTAAGGGAAGCTCCTTCTTTTTTCGTGCCAAAGTCTATGATGTTTTGTGAATGATTTATGACGCAAAATTAGTTATAAATTATGGAATGAAGGATATAAATTGTTGCCAAACTCGATAATTTTTGAAAAAAAACAGGAAAATGCAGATTTGTTTTGTGGTTGAAAACATAATCATTATATTTGCAGTAAGGAAATGTTAACCCCAAAATCGAATTAACCATTTTGCATACAATTATAACCTCTCTTATACCATCACGACTATTAATTCAAATATTTAATATTTAAACACAAACAAAATTCACAATGAAAAGAGTTTATACTTTTGGCGACGGAAAAGCCGAAGGCAATGCCGAAATGAGAAATCTCCTTGGAGGCAAAGGCGCCAACCTCGCTGAAATGAATTTGTTGGGTATGCCGGTACCTCCCGGATTTACCATTACGACAGAAGTGTGTACGGAATATACCCAGTATGGCAAAGATGAAGTAGTAAAGCGTATCAAAGCTGATGTGGAGAAAGCCATCGCGCATGTAGAGAGCCTTACCGGGAAGAAATTTGACGACCCCGCCAACCCGTTGCTCGTGTCCGTGCGTTCAGGTGCACGTGCCTCAATGCCCGGTATGATGGACACCGTGCTCAACCTCGGCATGAACGACGCCACCGTAGCATCACTCGCAGAGAAGAGCGGCAACCCCCGCTTCGCTTGGGACAGCTACCGCCGCTTCGTGCAGATGTATGGCGACGTAGTGCTCGGCATGAAGCCCAAGAGCAAAGCCGACATCGATCCTTTTGAAGCCATCATGGAGAAAGTGAAAGAAGAAAAAGGAGTTAAACTCGATACAGAGCTCGACGTCGATGACCTCAAAAGCCTCGTACGCCTCTTCAAAGTGGCCGTAAAAGACTTCACCGGCAAAGACTTCCCCGACAGCGCATGGGAACAGCTTTGGGGCGGCATCTGCGCCGTGTTCGACAGCTGGATGAACGAGCGCGCCATCATATATCGTCGCATGAACCAGATACCCGAAGAATGGGGTACGGCAGTCAACGTGCAGGCAATGGTATACGGCAACATGGGCAACAACTCCGCTACCGGCGTAGCATTCTCGCGCGACGCAGCTACCGGCGAAAACATCTTCAATGGCGAATACCTTATCAACGCCCAGGGCGAAGACGTAGTAGCTGGCATACGCACCCCGCAGCAAATCACTGTTGAAGGCTCGCGCCGTTGGGCAGCCCTGCAAGGCAT